>NZ_JAMYSC010000045.1:0-48066 GCF_040321755.1 Mesorhizobium sp. M0276
CCGCTGTTCCTTCGGCAAGTCACCTCGGTTCATCGCTCATGGCGACAAGATTCCACAGCACGACCCGATCGACGCCTGCTGCTCATGGCCCGGTCGGAGTGTCTATGCATGTCACCGGATTCCCCCAAAAAGCTCTAAAGCCTTAATTTGGTCCTCAGCGCATCGATGCGCTTGGAAGCCTCAGCCTTACTGAGGTCGTCGGCAAAACTTTGTTCGTCGCCCGCCTGCTCACAAAGCGTCTTCAGGTAGGAAGTTTGGGCCGGCGTCATCGGGTCGTCACCGCTAGTCCATTCATCAGGGGCCTTATTGATGCTTTCGCTTTTGGCGCGGTCCGAAGGTTGCATGGCGCTCTCCTCACGTCAGAATGACGAAACGCATTTTGATCTGCTTTTGTTCCTGCGCACGGCAGCCCGGACGCGGGATAAGGAGGGCGTTGGTCAGGCCTTCGAAAGCGGACGGTTGCCGAAGGACCAGAGGCTTCCCGCTGCCAGGACCGCCACTATGACGCCTACGATCACATGCGCCCACAGGGCCGCTGCCACGGCCGAAAAACCGAGGACCCAAGGCGAGACCAATGTGCACAGCCCAACCACGATGTTTGCCCATTCCTCGTATTCGTGGATCGCAACCAGCGCACCCACGGCGATCAGGGCGATCACCGCACCGGCGATCCAGGCGTTCCAGGCCGCATAGGCTTCAGCCGCAAACCCGAGATACCAGGGCGATATTGCTAGCGCGATTCCGGCGACCAAATTGACGATGTCGATCACCGGACGATTTTCAGATTTCAGCCATTTCTGCATTGTTCATCCTCCTTTCGTGACATGGTCAGTGAACCGTCCTCTGGTTGAGAACGGGCGCGGCGGCCGAGGACTGTCCGTAGTCACCGCGAAGCTTTCTTCACCTGCCGGGCCCAATCACGCGGAACCAGCCGGCCAGAAGGAAAGGCTCGACCTCGTCGGGCCGGAAGCGGTTGCCGGCGATCTCGCGCATGGCGGTTCCACTGGCATCGTCGCTTTGTCGGGCAAGGCTCGGCGCCCCGGCTGAGCGCACGGCCCGCTGCGGCGACGGCCAGCGCAAAACGGTTGGGAACGGCATTTTCACAATCGAACACGATGATCGGATCCATAGCGTCACCTCACATTGCCTTCTGCTTTTGTTCCGAGATCGAAACGGTCAGGTTCGCTGCCGTCATCCGTGGTTCCAATGCGAGCAGCGCCTGTTCCACTTCGTCGAGCCGGGTCGGACGTGCGTTTTCCGGCATTCCCTCGGATGTTGCGAGATCGACCAGATACTCATTCCACGCCCAGTTGCGCAGGACGGCGCGTTTCTCTTCGACGGTCAAAAGGGGGTCGACGACGACTTCTATCGGCGAGGCAAAAAGTGGCTCCGGGTCCGTCAATGCGGGCCGATAATGCGACGCCTGCGAAACAGCGTCGTAACTGGTCTGTAGCAACGCCAACTGGAGGCGGTTCCAGACAAGATCCGCGCCGGGCTGCAGCCGCTTCTCAGCATCGGAAGGTTCGACAATGGATTTTTCGGCCGCCGGGCTTCCTTGAACCCTGTACGCGAGGCCCTGACGTTCGGCATAGTCGATGGCCGCCTGAGCCGTCGAAAAATCGAGCTCCACTTGGGTCAGGGTGTCACAGCTTCCGGTGTAACCCATCAGGGGCTCGATGACGGGTGCGATACGCCGCTCGAACACCAGCCGCCATCCTTTCGGTCGCGCACGGCCCGAGCTCATGACCGACCGGCAAGGCTGGTAGATCCGCGCGACCGCATCAGGCGGGAACTCGGATCTGCCGAATGACAGCGCTCGCCCGCAGTTGTCGTTTGCCGGGCCGAGACTTTCTACGACTGGTGTGACTTCACTTGCTTGCTTCGGCATCATTCGTCCCTCCCGTGGAGCGAAGGATGCGCCGGAGGCAGTTAGGTACCGCCTCCGGCCTGCTCTGTGCGTCAGTGGGTGATGGGGATACGCTTCACCTTCGACTGCGCATTCGGGTTCTTGGGCAGCGTCAGGGTCAGGATGCCATTGGCAAAGGACGCCTTGACCTTGTCGTCCTCGACTTCATAGCCGAGGGGGATGCGCCGCTCGAAGTGGCCGTAGAATCGCTCGGAATAGCCTTTCTCCTCGGTCTCCGACCGCTTCTCGCCACGCAGGGTCAGCATGTCCTCATCGAGCAGGACTTCAATGTCCTTCTCTTCCATGCCGGGAACCTCGGCGGTGACGCGAAGCTCATTATCCGACTCCGAGATCTCCACCTTCGGCCAGCCGCCATCGAAAGGCGAAAGCTGCCCCGCAGTAGGCAAGCGCGTCTCGAAGCTCCTCAACACGTCATCGAAGAGCCTGTTCACCTCGCGGTGAAGCGAAAGAAAGGGATCGCCACCGCTATAGATGCTCGGGGCCTGGTTGTTGTTACGGCCCCACGGGATAAGGTCACGCATATTCATCTTCGTTCACCTCCACGTTCAACCGCGCGGCACCGGACGATTGCCGGTGCCTGACGCTTCTGATTCACGATGACTTCAGGCCGCGCTCTTTTCGGCTTCGATCTGCCGCGGCGCTGCCTTTGCCGTGCTGCCGGCGATGGCGATCCGGCGCGGTTTCATCTCTTCGGGAAGCTCGCGCTTGAGATCGATGTTCAGCAGCCCATTGTTCAGGCTGGCGCCGACGACCTTCACATGGTCGGCCAGTTCGAACCGACGCTCGAAAGCGGGCCCGGCAATGCCGCGATAGAGGTACTGGCCATTGTCCTCGCCAGGTTGCGACCCACTCACAATCAACAGGTTAGGCTGATGAGTGATTGTCAGCTGATCCTGCGAGAAGCCGGCGACCGCCATGGTGATGCGATAGTCGTCCTCACCAGCCTTGGCGATGTCGTAGGGCGGCCAATTGTCTGTCGCAGTGACGCGGCTCGCATTTTCCAGCATGTCGAAGACGCGGTCGAAGCCGATGCTGGACCGGAACAGGGGGGCAAAATCAAGGTTTGTCCTCATAGCCATATCCTCCTTTGAGCAACATGGTTTGCAACAAGGCCTAGGATCGCCTTGAAGCCTCCTAGGCTCTACCGGCCCCATCTGGCGACCGGCAATTAGCTATTTATAACAGGGCGTTGTGGCTTCAAGAGGGCGCATAGGAAAATTTTCAGCGAGCAGTGAAATTTCTTCGATGCCCGGTAGATTTCGGATCATAAGGCCGAAGGCTAGTGTCCATATATGAAACAAATTCGAAAACCACGCCCCAAGCGATTTTCCAGCCTTCCACCTCCAGCATTGCGCCCCTCCAAGTTGGATAATGGGAAAGCCGCGCCATTCCGTGTACGGCTGGTAGCGGTCATTCATCGTTTGTGAGACAGTCAGGCAATCAAGCCAAGTTTGAAGGACGGCAAATGCCACTGCGACGCTATGGCGGAGCATTCGACGCCGCTGATCTGGCCCTGCTAAAGCGAGTGTTCGACCAAATATCCAAGGAGCGCTTCCTCGCCAAGAAAGACGTGGCGCAGATGGAAGCACTCGCCGAGGAAGTCGTCAACGCTTTCCAGAACGGGATCACAGATGAAGCGGACCTATTGAAGGCCCTTTCTAAGCAGCGCCGCAGAGGTCGGCGAATTTCAAACTGAGACACTACCGGCTGCGCGATGGCGGCGGTTCATGTCTGCTGAGTGCGCAGGTGCGAGCAAAGCAAGGAGGAGTGCCAGGCTGGGGCGACGTGAGCGCCGCAGCACCGTTCGTGATCGTCTCTTAGCTTCCGATCTGGCTAGCCCACCAAATTTCGTGGTGTGGGAGGTGCCGATACGGAGGCGCCGAGCATCGCCAGGTGGGAGCAGGTCAGCAGATGGCCCGAGCCGATCGCTGTCCTGCGTGGTTTCGATGGAAGGAAATTTCACGCTGGCGGGGCCCTCCGAGAGAAATGAGTTCGGCATTCGCCATTCGCTACGATTTCGCGCAACCAAGTCAGTTTGCCAGCATTATTAAGAAAAAGCACCGCAGGAAACCCATGTTGCACCATAGCATGCCTCGGGAATTTGAGATCGGTGACGAAGTGGCGCTGACCAGTACGGTGATCACGGTTCTCCCCAGCGGGCGCGCTAGAGTAAGCATCCCATCATATAACCATCCCTATGCGATCGATCCGCCACCTAAAACCCGAGCAGGAGATAAGGTCGTTCTC
Source organism: Mesorhizobium sp. M0276 (assembly GCF_040321755.1). Classification (NCBI taxonomy): domain Bacteria; kingdom Pseudomonadati; phylum Pseudomonadota; class Alphaproteobacteria; order Hyphomicrobiales; family Phyllobacteriaceae; genus Mesorhizobium; species Mesorhizobium sp. M0276. Next base: position 4,175 of record NZ_JAMYSC010000045.1, read on the forward strand.
GTTGGGGATGTTACTCGCGTCGATCGCGAAGCCGATAAATTGACGGTGCGAATTGATTGCGGAGGCCTGATTACTGTCGACAAGGCTGCGATTACCAGGCTGAAGAAGCACCGCCGAGCTGGAGCGGGTTGAAGCTGGGCAGGGAAGTTTCTGCGCACGATGCGCTCGCCAAATTCCGCCGTGAACGGCACGTCCTGATCGGATTCCGGCAACGCACGATGGAAAGGGCAATCCCGCCGCTCGAAGCCTCGCCAATGACGGCCGATAGGTGCTTATCAGCTGTCCGCAGCATGAGCTTGAGTCCAGCAAGGGATACCACGAATCTGTTATGCCGTTCGAGCGTCGCGGCAACCGTCTACCAGTCTTGCCTGCCATACCACTCGTCAATGTCCCGGCGAACCTGATCCTTCTCCAGGCCGTAGCGCTCCTGAATGATGCCTTCAAGTTGGTCGCGTTTACCGCCGATGCGGTCTAGGTCGTCGTCCGTAAGTTTGCCCCACTGTTCCTTGACCTTGCCCTTAACCTGCTTCCAATTTCCTTCGACGCGGTCCCAATCCATGGCAGTGATCTCCTGGTTTCCGAAATGAAAACGTTATCCGGTAAGAGAAGTTCCTGCTGATTTTGAAACGCGGGCTCACATAGGTACCGCGCCGTGCTTGCCACCAGCACGATCGTTACGCGCGAAAGGCCTTTGCGATCCCTCATGACGCTGCAGAAATCCGTGCCCAAATCACTGGCTGTCGGTTTCACCGTGATCTGGCCGATATCTCAGGAAAACACCAATCGGAGGTTCCAGAGTCTTGTGGGCTTGCTGGACAAGGAGAACTTCACCGTCAAGATCGCTGCTTTCGCCGTCTGACTACATAGGTTCTTTGTTCTAGACGTCGAATGCCACGCCACGCGGCATTGTGGGTGGTTGATAAGTTGTTGAATGACCGCGCTTGGGTCGTGTCCCCGTAAGTGGTGTAGCTCGGCGGTAGCAAAAGCTGCTCGCGAGCGCGCCCTCGATGGCGCTGTAGGGAGCGAGCGGCTTTGCGGTGGTCATCGGCGCTTTCCGGTAGGGTCTGGTTGCGACACCAACCTTTGACCGGAAGGACTACCGATGACCGACGACATGATGAACCTGCGCGCGCTCGTGGAGAAGACACCCGACACCGATCTGTTGCGTGAGATGATCGGCTTTGCCGCCGAGCGTCTGATGGAGATGGAGGTGGGCGCCGCGACGGGTGCTGCCTATGGCGAGGAGAGCCCACTTCGGACGGCCCAGCGCAACGGTACCGCGACCGGGACTGGGAGACTCGCGCCGGCACGGTCGAGCTGCGCATCCCGAAGCTGAGGAAGGGCTCCTACTTCCCGGGCTTTCTCGAACCGAGACGCATGGCCGAGAAGGCGCTGACCGCAGTGATCCAGGAAGCCTATATACAGGGCATCTCGACACGCTCGGTCGACGACCTGGTCAAGGCGATGGGCATGAGCGGCATCTCCGAGAGCCAGGTCTCTCGGCTGTGCGAGGAGATCGACGGCAAGGTGAAGGCCTTCCTCGACCGGCCGATCGAAGGCGACTGGCCATACCTGTGGATCGATGCGACCTACCTGAAGGTGCGCCGTGGCGGCCGCATCGTCTGCGTCGCCGTCATCATCGCCGTCGGCGTCAACGCGGACGGCCGGCGCGAGGTGCTTGGCATGGAGATCGGCACCTCGGAGGCCGAGCCGATCTGGACGGAGTTCCTGCGCAAGCTGACCCGTCGCGGCCTGCGCGGCGTCAAGCTCGTCGTCTCCGATGCGCACGAAGGCCTCAAGGCGGCCGTCACCAAGGTGCTCAGCGCGACATGGCAGAGGTGCCGCGTCCACTTCATGAGGAACGTGCTGGCCCATGCCGGCAAGAGCGGCCGCAGGGTCGTCTCAGCCTTCATCGGCACCGCTTTCGCCCAGGAGACGCCCGAGGCCGCGTCCGTACAATGGCGCACCGTCGCCGACCAGATCCGGCCGAAGGTGCCGAAATTGGCGACAATCATGGACGACGCCGAGCCCGACGTGCTGGCCTACATGACCTTCCCTAAGGAACATCGCGCCAAGCTCCACTCGACGAATCCGATCGAGCGTCTCAACGGCGAGATCAAGCGGCGCACCGAGGTCGTCGGAATCTTCCCGAACGACGATGCGATCGTGCGCCTCGTCGGCGCCCTGCTGCTCGAACAGAACGATGAATGGGCCGTCCAGCGCGCAAGATACATGACACTGGAAACGATGTCGCAAATGAGCGATGATCCTCTGATCAGCTTGCCAGCCGTGGCGCGCTGATCAGCCCGGCCAATGCCGGAGAGCACGGCGACCAAAGCCGTCAGCTACACCACTCCCAGGGACACGATCCGCGCTTGCGTCAAGAGAGGCTCTCCTTGGCCGCAAGCTTATGCGGGTAGCGGTGCGAAGGCGGTTTTGATTCATAGGAGCGTTTTGTGTGCTCTTTCGAACCGCGCCGGATATCGAACCCCGCCCTTGCGGGTTCAGGAATCCCGGCTCGGAAAGCCGGGCGTCCAATCGTCCTGTGCCGAGAAGCCGCTCACGCGGGGTCGCGTGCTTTGCGGCGCCGGTCCAGGCGAGCGACTGCGGATTTGCCTGTGGTCGAGGAAACAATGGTTGGAACAGAAGAGGCATTCGCCAGTTTGCTGGCATGCAGTCGATGTTCGAACAAATTGCGCGGTCGCTGAAAAAGCGGAGAGCCATGCTGTTTGTTGGCGCTGGAGTGTCGATGAGCGTCGGCTTGCCACCGTGGAGAAAACTCATCGAGCACATGGCAGATGATCTCGGCCTGGACGACCAGACGGTCGGCATGCCTGACACGACCTACCAGGCGCTTGCCGAATACTACCGCCTCAAGCATGGCAGCATCGGCCCCCTGCGCAGCTGGATGGACCGCGAGTGGAGCGTTTCTCGGGACAAGGTAAAGCGATCGGAGATCCACAAGCTGATCGTGTCGCTCGATTTCCCGATCATCTACACCACCAATTACGATCGAAACCTGGAAGCTGCTTTCGAGATCTATGGCCGGCCGTTCGTCAAAATCGCCAACGCGAAAGACATCGCCAAAGTCAACGGCGACCTGACACAGATCATCAAATACCATGGCGATTTTGACGACGACACTTCCCTTGTGTTGGCAGAGACGGACTATTTTGACCGGCTTTCCTTCGACTCACCACTTGATGTGAAATTCCGGGCAGATGCACTGGGGCGCACCATCCTGTTCATCGGCTACAGCATGTCGGATATGAACATCCGTCTGCTGCTGCACCGTCTGTGGCAGACCTGGCGCCTATCGGGTTACGAGCGGGACCGTCCAAAGTCATTCGTGTTCATGCCGGGCCCGAACGTGGTTCAGGAGGCGGTCCTCGGACGCTGGGGGCTCAACGTCGTGGCTGGGGACGATGAGGATCCGCAGCAGAGCTTGGCAGCTTTTCTCAGCAACATCGCCGAAGCGAAATGACGGGAGGTCTGGTGTATGCCGCGCACGCATGCATGGGCGTTCCGGTCAAAGCGCCTCTCCGCGACATCTGCCAAGCTGCTTCGCGATCGGCAATCCCGTGTCGTCACCACTTATTTGCGGTCACCGCCCTCGGGCAGGCCGAAGCAGACGACGTTCACGATGGCGAGCCGAAGCTAACGGAGATCGGGCGCAATCCTCGATGCGCTGTCGCCGCGATCTTGGATCCCGGCTCGGTCAAGCGGGAAAACTCTGATTTGCTCGCTTCCCGCAACAGCCGCAAGATTACAGCCGGCGCGGGCGGATCCCGCGACCGTCTTGGTTTTCCATCGCAGCAGCAGAACCGGCAGCCACCTTCAGCTTCGGACTGCACGCTTCTTGCCCGAACCTGTTTTCAAGCAAGCATCTAAGCCGGGGGACCGTGGGATGGCCGGGCTACGGAGACCAAGTGGCAAGCAAGCGTCGACGATGGTCAGCGCTTAGCGCTCTCGCTTTCCGTATCGGCTCGCGCAAGGAACCGCTCGGCCGTAGACGGGAGATGGTCTTTCAACCAGTCGGCCATGGCAATTTCTTCTCGCAGGTTCTGCTCGCATACGCGCGCGACCTCGGTCTCACCCAGGGATCGAGCAGCGGCGATGAGAATTGTGTAGGAGGCGATCTCCATGTGCTCGAACGTGTAGCTCGCAAGCGATCCCTTCATGACCTCGTCGCCAGCGAAGATGCCGCTCATTGATTGCGCCATCGCTGTCAGCTTTCCACCGGCATCCTTCAGCCGGGAGGGCCCTTGCCCGATGCGGTCGAGGCAGGTCTTGAGCCGGGCGGCCTGCTGCACCGTCTCCTCGAGATGTTGCCGAATTCGGCTGCTGAGCTCAGGATAATTTTCTATACGGCTCAATTGCCCATTGAGCATGGTCTCAGCCTGCTCCTCCATCGCATGAGCATCCCTGAGCCACTGGACAAACCATTCGCGCGATTCTGACATTTCGTTACTCCTTCATGAGCCGTCCAAACTTGCAAAAGGACATATTGTTCCAGAACGGCCGGAGCGTAGAAAGGCATCTGAGCAGCCCGCCATGATCGGCCAATAGTGGTGGATCCCAGCCCTCGTCAGGCCGTTTCCCCTCGGCTCGCAGGCGACACGCCTTGCGACCGTCGTAACCCTGCGCTTCTCCTTTCGCGAACTTCGGCCATCCAGTCTTTCGAGGCTGTGGCGGAACTCGCCCGACGCCGATTAGCGCCGACCTATCGCCGCCCGTCGCGAGGCCTTTCGGCCGGTTCACAGTGAGTATGTTGCGGAGTGGCTGGCCATCGCAAGCGAGTCATGCGCCTGCAACAAGAGGCTGTATTGGCAAGCAGAATTTGGGGCCGGCAATAAATTTCGGCTGGAACAATCATCGTTCATTCGCCGCCCGGACGTACTCGTCGCTCACCCGTCCGGTCGTGTCGTCCGCTGCTCGAACTTTGGCGCAGGCGGACTGCTGTTGAAAGACGAAAAATGGAGAAAGCTATGAAACGAACCCTTGTAATCGCCGCCGCACTGATGGGCCTGTCGGGTGCTCCCGCAATTGCTGCGACTCACTATTGGGTCGCCAAGGACACGAGCACGAAGACATGCGCGGTGGTCTCCGCGAAGCCCGACGGAGTAAAGATGACGGCCATCGGCAAGAAAATGTACTCGAGCTATTCGAGTGCAGACAAGGCTCTGAGGGTTTTGGCCGCCTGCAAGAGCTGACAAGCATGCTGTTAGCCCGTACGGAGCATGCCCGGGCGGGCTTTCTAAAGTTGCCAGCCGACTGCCGTCTCGAGCAGCAGTCGAGCCCGTCATGAAATCGCGCCAGCTCGGGGCTTTCGGAGGACATCGATCTCACCATGAAATCCGGACGATCGCGCCCGAGCTGGTGGGCGATGCCGCGGCTGCCCGCGGCAAGGCGTCGTTCCCGACTGCCAGGCCGCGCGTGTTGCACGCAGACGCGGACCAGTTCGGGGTCAGAACGGTTCAGAACGCACGCTAAGGCCGAATGAATTAGAAACATCACGCCGCCCGTGGATTGCTGCCGGCAAGCGAAGCGTCCCGAAGCCTTCGCGCATTGTTCAGTATCCCAGCCCACCTGAGCGGCGAGGCGCGTTTTGAGCAGGTCATCCGAGATCGTCCTGCGCGCCATACACAGGCGTGTGGCTGCGCGGTCAAGATAATTGGACAGCGTTAACGATGGCGTCGACGACGGGGTTGTGACGGGGTTGAGACCGGAAGCGCGGAACGCCTGCTTCTCGAATGAGCGTCGCGGATTTCGCCGCGCTCATGGAAGAAGACCGCGCTTGTGGCGTGGTCGCCTTCCCGAGAGCGGAAAGCAGAACCCTTTCCTCCCTGGTTCGCCCTGTCGCGGTCGCAGCTCTTGCCGCATTTCGTGCGTCGCTTTGCTGAACGCCGTAGAAATTTCGGTTCTGAGACAGGCTACGTCAGGATGCGGCCACGGCAACGAAGAGCGATTGTCCCTGCCTATTTATGCGCAACAGAATGGGCCTGTTCTGCCGCCGGGATTTTGCCCACTCCTCCTGGGTGTCCGACGGCTGTGCCACATCCCGGTTGTTGGCCGAGACGATCACGTCTCCGGGCCGAAGGCCATTCTCGGCTGCGAGGCTGTTCGGTGCCACGTCCTGGATAAATACGCCGGTGGTTCCCGGCTGGAGGCCGAGTTGCGGGCGCACTTCGTCCGGAATGGGGCTAAGTGACAGGCCAAGACGTTGGTCAGCCGCATCCGGAGCAGGAACAGCGCCAGTCTGTCCCTCCTCGTCCTTGCGTTGACCGACTGTCAGTGTCAACTCCTGCTGGCTGCCATCTCGATTCCTGGTCACAGTCGCTTTCGACCCCGGCTTTTGGCTCGCCGCCGCCAGCGTGAGGTCACGGACGCCTTGGATGTCCTTGCCGTTAAAACGGGTGATGACGTCACCTGCCCGTATACCTGCCTTCTCTGCCGGGCTGCCGGGCTCGACCGAGGCCACCAGCGCTCCCTTGCTCCCCGGTATCCCGAGCGCCGCGGCAATCGACGGCGTGACCTCCTGGAGACGAACGCCGATGAACCCGCGCTCGATATGGCCCGTGCGGATCAACTGATCGGCGACGCTCTGGGCAGTTCGGGACGGCACCGCGAAGCCAATACCAATGCTGCCACCCGATGGCGAGACGATCGCCGTGTTGACCCCGATCACTTCACCGCGCGCGTTAAACAGGGGGCCGCCTGAATTGCCACGGTTGATTGAGGCATCAGTCTGCAGGAAATCGTCGTAGGGACCGGCCTGGATATCGCGCGAACGGGCAGAAAGCACGCCAACGGTAACTGTCCCGCCGAGCCCAAACGGACTGCCGATCGCGATCGTCCAGGCGCCGGGCTGAACTGCGTCCGAGTCGCCCCAGGCGGTTGTGGCCATGTTGGGCCGCGGATCGACCTTCAGCACCGCAATGTCGGTTCCCGGATCCCGGCCAACCAGTCGCGCGGGTGCAGTCTCCTTATCCGAGAATACCACATGGATCTCGGTAGCATCGGCGACGACATGGTTGTTGGTGACGATGTAGCCCTCAGGATTGATGACGAAGCCGGAGCCAAGAGCTTCTCGGACCTGCGGCTGGGCGGGCCCCGGGCGACCATTGAAAGGGTCGAGAAAATCGTTGAGCGTCGTTTGATCCTGGATGATCTGCCTTGTCGTGATCGCGACAACCGCCGCTAACTTCTGGCGCACAATCGCGGTGAAGTCGTTCGGGATCTCCTGTGCTGTGAGCGGAGCAATGCCCCCGGGACAGAACAGCAGAACTCCCGCCACCACACCGGCGCACAGTCCCTTCCTCGAATTCACGAACATGATGAGTTCTCCTGCCCAGCCGGCCGGCCGTCGCCGTCGGCTCAGGAGACAGAAACTGAGATTCATGCAGATGGTTTCACCGATCTCAAAATATAGGGGCGAACGGATGAAAATCGTGAACGTGTGACCTCGCTGCCCCATTGAAATTTGATCGGCAACGTCCGAGATTTTGCTGGTGGAACTGGCAAGAGCCACCAACGACGTCAACAGAGGAGATTATCCGAAGGAGGACCATCGATGGAAGGAGCCATTTCGACGAGTTTTCCGATCGGGCCCGAGGCCCCTGATCTTTTCCTTGACGACCGGTTACTCCATCCGGCACGGCATTTCGGGCACCCGCGGGAGGTGTTGGCCGACACGACGCTGGACGTCCACGAAAAGCGCGCCGTTCTTTCGTCATGGGCGTCGGATGCCTGGGCGGTGGAATCCGTGCCGGCACTGCGCATGCCTCCGGGAGCTACCGAACCGGTCAGCTTCGACGCCATAATGGACGCGTTGCGCCAATTGGATCGATCGGAGTAGCTTCCCAGCAATGTCGGCCGCGGTCGCGTGCAGCACCGTGGTGGCCGGTCTCACAGCATCCGTCGATGGACTTTGAGCGAAGACGCCGCCTCCCTCCCGCATCCGAGGCACCTGACTCGCTGGTGAGCTCGCCAGCGCAAGGGTGCCAGCGCATTCTCTCCGCTTCCACTCGTCCTGGCGCGTTCCATACGTCCAGCGGCAAGTGGGCGTATGTGATCGTGGGTGCCGTCGTGGCGGCCCTGGCTGCCGGAAGCCTCTGGTTCTTCGGCAACCGTCCGTTCTCAAGGGCCTGACGAAGATTTTTGCGGGCCTGGAATCGGGCCCGCTTTTTCTCCAACTCATCGTGGCTGCCGCTTGGCGGCCCCCATTCGGCGGCTATTCATCCATACGCTTGCGCCGGATCTCGCCCGACGATCGCGGTTCGTCGTTCGTTGCTCGCGGCGGGCGCGGAAGAAACAGATGTACGCTCGTTCCCGCCCCTACAACGCTCTCGATCCGTATATGCCCGCCGGACTGCTTGATGAAGCCGTAGACCTGGCTGAGGCCGAGCCCGGTTCCCCGCCCGTCGCCCTTTGTCGTGAAGAACGGCTCGAACACCTGGGAAAGGACCTCCTTGCTCATCCCGCAACCCGTATCGCTTACGGTGACACGAACAAAACGGGCAGCCGCAGCCGGCACGTCTTCGATATCGGCGGGAGAATTGCTGGTCTCGATCGACAGGGTTCCCTTGCCATCCATTGCGTCCTTGGCATTGACAGCCAGGTTGAGAATGGCGACGTCGAGTTGATTGGCGTCGACGAGGACAGCATCAAGTGCCGGATCGAGGTCACATCTGACCTGCGTGCCGCTCCCCAGAGTCCGCTCCAGCAGCATGCTAAGCGCCTCGATTCGAGCATTCAGATCGATGGTCTCGGGATAAAGCGATTGTCCGCGGGAGAAGGCGAGCAATTGCTGCGTAAGCGCACCGCCATTTCGTGTCCGGCTGATCAGCTCTTCTACCAGCATGGCTGAATTCGGGTTGGGCGCTTCCCCTCCCAACTGCTTCTGGAGGAGCCGCAGCCCCGACTCGAACACAGCCAGCAGATTATTAATGTCGTGAACGATTCCAGCGGCGAGGCGGCCGATCGCTTCGAGCTTTTGCGACTGGCGTCGGCGCTCCTCCTGAGCTCGCTGCGCCGACACGTCGCGCAGGCTGGCAAGCAGCGCCGGCTTTCCGTCCCAGCTGACCTCGACGGTCCTGATTTCCACGTCGGCTGGTGACCGACGGCGGCGGTGGATAGTGATTTCGGTGGTTTCACCGGATATGACCGGTCGGCCGAGTGGAATGTGAACGAGATCGGCAGCCGGATAGCCGAAGATCATGGCCGCCGCCGGATTGGCATAGAGCACGGTTCCCGACAGATCGACGACGAGAATCCCATCGGCCAATGTCTCGATCAGGCGTCGAAAGTTGAGTTGGCTGATGCCCGTCAAGAATGCGTTGGCAGACGGGTCCAGAATTTCGGCTGCGCTGCGCGTCACTGCCTACTCCTCACGCCGAGACGCCGCGGATTCTGCGAATAGGTCGGGCGCGCCATTGAAGGGCTGACCGAGATGCATGCCGGCGCCGTCGACCGTGAAGCGCCTGATCTGCTTGTCGTGCTCACTGCCGCGCATTTTCAGCACCATGATCCCGCGGTGCATGAAATTGCCCTCCTGGATGTAACGCAACAGGATGATGGCGTCGGTGAGCGTCGAGATATGCTGTTCGCTGGCACTCTGGCCGCCGACGAGCGACTTGTCGGTCGCCGTACAAAGGCCAGCGATCTCATGTTTCTTGATAAAGGATGTGAGGCTGATCAGGAATTCCCGAAAGCCGGAGTCTGGCGCTATCCTTTCCAGGGCCGACAGGCTGTCGATCGCGATCCGGTCAGGTTTGAACACCTGCACGAGCTCGCGGATCATCAAAAGGTGGTCTGGCAAGTTCTGCGCTTCCGGGTAGATGCAAACGACCTTGAGCCGGCCATCCGCCTCCATTGCCTCGAAGTCGACGCCCCAGCCACGAGCATTGCGGAACAATTGACCGCGGCTCTCTTCGTAGCCGACCAGCAAGGCACGTTCGCCAGCCGCTACGCCGCCGGCGAGAAAATTGGTGACCAGCAGCGTCTTTCCGGTACCCGTCGCACCACTGACAAGGGTGATGCTGTCGCGGAAAAATCCGCCGCTGCACATGCTGTCGAGTTCCGAAATGCCGCTGGTCACTCGTTTCGTGCTCGATTGCTGCTCCAGCCGTAGTGAGGACAATGGCACCGCCACTATGCCTTGCTTCTCAACAAGCGTGATCGGCACCTCGCCTTCGACATGGCGGCTGCCTCGCATCTTCAGGACTTCGATGGTGCGCCTGCGCCGCTCGCGATAGAGCGCGTTGCGCAGGATGACCACATTGTCGGCGACAAAATCCTCGATCCTGTGGCGGGATATCTCGCCATACTCGCTGTTGCGTTCGGCGGTCATCAGCACCGTCAAGCCTTGCTTCTTGAGGGCTGTCGCGATGCGCAGGAGCTCCCGACGCACCGACGTCTGCTCCGCCACGAAGTGGTCGAAGAGCTGGGTGACGGAATCCAGCACGATACGTTTTGCCGCGGAATTTCGCGCAGCGTGCAAGACACGCGTCAGCAAACCGGCTAGATCGAAATTGCCGATAATCATCTGGTCGTGGTCACGCGGACTGGCGTCGACGAAGACCAGTTTGTTCGCCTCCCGCCAACGGCGTATGGTCCAGCCAAAGCTGGCCATGTTGACCTCGATCTCGGCCGGCGATTCCTCGAAGGTGACGAAGACGCCGGGCTCGCCCAGAACGGTGATGCCGTGGGCCAGAAACTGCGTCGCAAACACAGTCTTGCCACTGCCGGGCGTCCCCCCGACGATGGTGGTGCGCCCGCGCGGCAGGCCGCCCATCACAAGGTCGTCGAAAGCCTCGATGCCGGTCCTGACGCGTTCGAGTACAGGGTCGATCAGGATCTCTTCAGCTGTGGTCATAGCCACTGTCCTTCCCGCGAAAACCGAAATAGTCGAGAACCTGAGCGGTGTTGCTGATGTCGCCGATCAGCCGCCGTGGAGGGGTGGCTCTCTCGTCCGAGAGCGTCGGCGTCGCTAGAATGCCGGCGCTTTCCGCCGCTTCGGGATGCGCGAGGATATCGACGATATGGATTTCGATTCCGCCGGCCCATTCCTCCATTATCCTCAGACGACCTTCCAGCGCCCGTCTGGCGCTCGGCGTGTCTCCTGCGATATAGAGGCGGAGCAACGCGTTGGCCCCTGGATCGGACCGATGGCTGGAGCTCATGTTTCACGCCTTGCTGCACGAACATTGCAGTTTCGGCGTGCTTGAGGCGCCACGCCGCAGATCCAGTCGCCGGCATTTTTCTTCCCTAGGCAGCCCGAGGTCTGCCCGGGAGCCGATGCACCACGGCTCGCGCTCGGTGAGGCCTGGATCAGCGCCCCTGCGACATTTTGTAAATGGCTGCGCACGCTCCGTCTGCGCACTAGTGAACATTTCTCCTCGCTAGCCGTTGTAGATGTCCCATTCTTTGGAAGAGAGGAGCGCGATGGCGAACGCCTATAAAAAATCGGAACCGATTGGAAACAACCTGCTTCGGGCGCTACGACGCGATGACTGGGAGATCCTGCAGCCGAGCCTCGAACAATGGTCAGCGCCTGCCGGTACATTGCTGCACGAACCAGGCGACGCTGTCCGCTACGCTTACTTTCCCCGCGGGTCTGCGATGATCTCCTACCTCGTCGCGCTGAGTGACGGACGAGCGATAGAGACTGCGCTTATCGGACGTGAAGGAGCGGTCGGTGGGATCGTGAGCCAAGGTAGGCTCCCGGCCTATACACGTGCCGAGGTTCAAGTCGGGGGGTCCTTCTTCAGGATCGACCTGCACCATCTGGAAGAAGCAAAATCGCGTTCTTTATCATTGCGTCACCTGTTCGCCCGCTACGCCGATTGTCTGATGGCGCAGCTGTTTCAGTCCGTTGCATGCAGCGCCGCGCATTCCATCGAACAGCGCACTGCGAGATGGCTGCTGGCCGCGACAGAGCGCACAGGGGCCGGAAATCTGACGCTGACCCAGGAACAGCTTGCTGCAATGCTCGGGGTCGGCCGCTCCTACATGAGCCGAGTCATCCGCGACCTGAGGCAGCGCGACTGCATTGAGACAGGGCGTGGCCGGCTGGCGGTGCGCAATCCGGCCGGGCTGCGCTCGCTTGCATGCGAGTGCAATGCGGCGGTTAGCCGCCATTTCAACGACGTGTTGGAGGGCGTTTACCCGGCTGAAAAGAGCGTCGCAGGTTCACGGGGCGTGCCGCTGGGGAAAGCGCAATGACTGCGTTGAGGACCGTCTTGCAGGGATCGCAATTTGCCTTGGGAAGCACCCAATCCTGTGACTTTGCTTATGCCACGCGTTGGTTGACGAGGATCCTGCCTTTAGTTTCGGTCCGATCAGCGTCTTCCAGCGTCTCATCTGCGCTTCGATCCGAGAGCGCTGATTATAGCCGCTTGATTTCTGCCTGCCCGTCTGAGCCTTGGGTTGGGATCACGTCGATTTCACTGTTGACGCTCGTCTAAGCGCTCTTCGGTAGCGGGATCATAACCTCTGCCTGGCCGCCAAACCACATTTCGACAAGATCGCTGACGGACGCTCCGGTCATAGGCACATGTCGGCCTGGGCGACTGGCGCGTCGATCTGGGCCAGAAGGGTCCGCCAGCGCTGCGGATCGCCGATGCTTTCCAGCGCCAGATCGGCACAGAGACTCTCGCCCTGAGATCCCTGCGCCAACGTCGATTGGCAAGGATCCTCCCTGTGCCGGCTGTGCCAAAAGTCTCGGACCATTCGGCTTGGCGACATTGAACCCGTCCCATGAATTCTGAACGCAGAACGCACGGCGAGTGGAACACTCCGCTTTCAAACCGGTTAGGAGAAATCATACGTGTGTGGGTCGCTGCGGTCGCCATGTGCGACTGCCGGAGGAAATCGGTCGATGGCCACGAAGAATGAGAACCCCGCAAGGCGCGGTTCGCCCGAGCACAGAGGCGGCGCTCAGGCCCTCTCACGGACTCCCAGCATTGAAACCCAAACTAGAGCCAAAGGAGCTGAGCATGCAGAATAATCCCCGGCAGAAACATCCTCAGCCACCCATGCCTGAACAGCAGCAGGACATGCCCGGCTACACCGACGAGATGAATCCCCGCCCAGACCATGGCGAGCAGAGCTATCGCGGCAGCGGCAAACTGACGGACCGCGTTGCGCTGGTCACTGGCGCGGACTCGGGCATCGGACGTGCAGTCTCAATCGCCTTCGCCCGCGAGGGCGCGGATGTGATCATCTCCTATCTTGAGGAGGACGAAGACGCGAAGGAAACGGCCCGATGGGTCGAGGATGCCGGCCGCAAGCCTGTGATCGCGCGCGGCGACATCAGCGACGAACGTTTTGCACGCTCGCTCGTCAAGCGTGCCATGGATGAATGCGGCCGGCTGGACATCCTGGTCAACAACGCCGCGCATCAGGCGACATTCGAAAGGCTGGAGGATATCACGGCCGAGGAGTGGGATCTCACCTTCAGGACGAACATCTATCCGATGTTCTACCTCTCACAGGAGGCCGTGAAGGTGATGAGACCCGGCTCCGCTATTATCAACACGTCATCCATCAACGCCACCAGCCCCTCACCTATGTTGCTCGCCTACGCCACCACCAAGGGGGCGATAGCGAATTTTACCGCCGGGCTGGCTGGACTGGTCGCGGAGCGCGGCATCCGGGTCAATGCCGTCGCGCCGGGGCCGATCTGGACGCCCTTGATCCCTTCGACGATGCCGGCCGAAAAGGTAAAGGAGTTCGGCAAGAATACACCGCTTAAGCGCCCTGGCCAGCCGGCCGAGCTCGCGGCCACCTATGTGCTTCTGGCCTCGGACGGTGCCAGCTATACGACCGGCGCCCTTTACGAGGTCACTGGCGGAAGGCCGATGCTTTAATGAATTGTCTTGGGGTGAGAAGGCAAGGTCGCGTGTCGGGCCAACGCTCTGGTCGGGCGCGCGCAGCCGTTGTGACGAATCTCGCTTACGTTGCTTTGCCGGCTTAAAGGTCATTCCGCCGCTCGGCCGATCAACGCGACAAGGAGCCCCAATGACGCTGCCAGCGATAAGATCGGTACGACCCTCCTTGCTGCGCTCATGGACTGCGGGTTTGTTCCGGCGTCGCCTCTGCGCGGGGCAGGGAGCTGGCGCTGCCGCTGCGATCGGTCGCCGAAAGACAATATTTCTGAAGCGGGCATCGATCTTGTGCTAGCCGAGGAGGATACTGCGCTCGAAGCGGTCATAGGAGCGCTCCGAAAATTGGAAACGAAGCCGAAAGTGTTTTCAACGAAGCCGAAAGTGTTTTCAACGAAGCCGAAAGTGTTTTCATTGGCATTTCCTGCATTGAGCAAGGAAGCGGCGCTCCTTAACCTTACCGGCTCCAAAATGGCTTCCGGCATTCTACGACGCCCGCTCATGACCGCCAGCAACCCATGCCGGTGCATCAACGCGGGCGTTTTCCCACGGCGCAACTTTTTGGGCGGCGGCCCGCTGGCCGCCGCCTCTGAAGTCACCCGGATCAAGCTTGCAGCAGCTGCTCGGTAGCAGTGACCGGCGTTATCATGCCGTCTTCGAGCAGGATGTCTTTCTTCCTGGCGAACTGCAGAACACTGCCACGCGCAGTCTCCGCGTCGATCTCGCCGGCCAATGCGGCCTTACAGGCGCGGATCGCCGCCCTTTGTTCAGGACTGTTCCCGCACCACTCTGTGACGAACTGGTAGGCATCCACGACCGAGTTCAGCTGCCTGGGCAAGCCAAGTCCGACCCAGACGCGAACGGGCTTTTCGAAGGGCTGAGAAAGCATGGTTTCCTCCCTCCGAGCAGTCAGGCGGCAACGCCGCCCGTCTCTCCCGACCGTCTTGCCGTAATCCAAGGCATCGTCGTTGCGACGTCCTCAAGGATCTTCACAGAGCGGGCAAAGCCGGCGAACGCATCGCGCGCGACTTTCAACGGTATGAGACCATCGAAGGCGCGGTGACAGGCGCGCTTTGCCGTATCATAGACTATGCCGCGCCGATGCTTCGGCCATTCGTCGAGGAAGTCGAAAGCATCCTCAAGGCAAGCGATCTCTAGAATGAGATCTTCCGAAGCTCTCACGAACACGGGACTCTCAAATGTTCTCACGCTCATCGAAACCTCCAATTGTCTGAACGATTTCAGGTGGTTGAGGATGGTCACCCCAGCAGCCGGCAGCGACCTGCGCAAAATATGTGAAGGCCGATTTTCGATGTCAAGACCGCATGAAGCCAGTGGCGCATCCGACAAAGTCCTCGGTTCCTGCGTTTGTAATCCGCATTGCCGCGACCGGGCGGTTCTATCGGGACGGTCGCGCTTATTGCGATCACTGGCGAACGGCGCCGGAGATCGCGGCGACTAGCGCCGGAGACCTGCGCGATGTCGTTGCGATCTTCGATTCCAGTTATCCGAACGCGATAAGGGTGCTCGCGCAGTTCGGAGACCCAACCGCGCGCCCAACACGATGACTGCCGGCACGAGTGATCACGTCTTTGGGCTGTTCGCCATGTTCGGCGGCGGTTTGCACCGCAACTGCACAACCTCACATCTCGGAAGATGAGGACCGGCTCCTGTTGCCGTCTGCGTTTTCGACGCCGAAATTCTCCGCGCTGTATTTCCAGCTTTGGTCCTGTTTAGGGACGTACCGCAGGATCAGCGGCATGATCTGCGCATAACTCATTCACGACTTTAGCTGATGTGAGCAGATCGAAGCTGGCTTAGTGGATTGGATCATCCACAGGCAAGAGATGACCGGCGCGGCGAGGGACTGTTGAGGGGACACATGACAACCCGTCGCACCGGTCACGCGCTAGGATTTGAAAGTAGCGGGATATTGGTGATCACGCAATTAAGCCGGAAGGAGTAGGCCCAGCCGTAGGCTCGCCGGGGTTGGCGGTTGTTGGGGTGCTCGCGCGTCGGTTTGCGATCAACATGGCGATGCGCGCGCGGCTCAATTCGCTGCCTCGCGTGGACGGTGCGCAAGCCGCCGCGCCTTGTTTCCACATTTGCGGCGACGAGATCAGCCGTCTTCAGACAGATCGCCTGCGGATTTTGATCGTCTGCGACGTGTGATCTCCGCATTGGTTTGCCAATCAATTGCTGCACTTCGTGTGTCGGCTCGATCTACGCCACTCTCCGGCGAAACCCGATCCACTTACCAGTGGGGCTACGACATCGATAAGTCCTCCTATTGGCATTTCCTTCAATCTCCCTGAGGTCGATTCACGCTATAGTTAAAGGAGAGCTTATGGAACCATACCCTACCAGCCGCGTTCGGGGTCGCGGGACGCAAATATCCAAGATCACGGCGGCAGCATTCGGATTTCGAGCACTAACTATGCAATTGGAACCGGGAAGTCTGGCCTCAAAGGACGATAGCTGCCGGCCAGCTCTCGCAAACGGCGAGCTAGAACGGGCTCTGCTCCGCAAAGACAATCTGTTTCACCAAGTTCTCGAGGCGCTTCCCGTCGCCATCTACACAACGGATCGGTCTGGCAAGATCACCTTCTACAATCGCGCGGCGGCCGAACTTGCCGGGCGCGAGCCGCAGATTGGAGTAGACGAGTGGTGCGTGACGTTTCGCCTGTTCACTCCCGACGGCAATCCTCTACCGCATGAAGATTGTCCGATGGCCGTGGCGTTGAAGGAGAACCGCCCGATCCGCAATCAGGAGGCTATCGCACAGCGGCCCGACGGTACGCTGATTCCTTTCCTCCCCTTCCCGACACCCTTGCGGGACGAGACCGGTGAACTGATCGGGGCTGTCAATTTGCTCGTCGACCTCAGTGAGCGGCGGCAAGCGGAAGAAGTCCGCCAGCATCTATCGGCCATCGTCGAGTCCTCGTTCGATGCGATCGTAAGCAAGGACCTGAACGGGGTAATAAAAAGTTGGAATCACGGTGCTGAACGACTCTTTCGCTACCCAGCCTCCGAGGCGATAGGAAAGCCGATCACCATGCTTATTCCCGCCGACCGGCAAGACGAGGAGGTCTATATCCTGGACCGTATTCGCAACGGCGAGCGAGTTGAGAGCTACGAGACGGTTCGTCGTCGCAAGGACGGAAGCCTCGTTCCCGTCTCCCTGACGATATCGCCGGTGCGCGATGGGGCAGGACGCATCGTCGGGGCGTCGAAGATCGCCCGCGATATTTCAGCTGCCAAAGAAAGCGAATACCGCATTCGCGCGTTGATGCGCGAAGTCAATCATCGAGTAAAAAACCAGTATGCTGTGATTCTGTCGATGATCCGGGAGACCAACAAGCGGTCCAGGAACCCGGACGCCTTCGAACGGGACGTTCGCGAGCGCATCATGGCACTTTCTGCCTCGCATGATCTCCTCGTCTCGGATGATTGGAGGGGCGCCAATGTCTTCGAATTGCTGCTGGCACAGTTAAAGCCCTTTGGCAGTGAAGAGCGCATCTCGATGTCCGGGCCATCCGTGGTCCTTGGTCCTAATGCGGTTCAGCATCTCGGCATTGCGTTCCACGAATTGGCAACGAACTCGGCAAAATATGGCGTCCTGGCAGGTGTGTCAGGACAAATAGTGGTGGCCTGGGGGATCGAAACGGCCGAAACGAAATTGTTCAGGCTGACCTGGAGCGAAACGGTCCACTCCAAAATTGAAAAGGTCGCGCACAGCGGCTTTGGAACAGTGGTGCTAACACGTGTGGCGCCGCAGGCCATGGGCGGGACTGGCTGGATTCAGCACCACCCCAACGGTCTGGTCTGGACGCTCGAGGCGCCAGCAGACCTTGTTGAAACCCTCTCTGCCAATAGTTCGGTCGCTTGACGGCCACGTGACGTGGCGGGCAGCCCAGCCCCGTTTACGCAGTTTCCGGACAAGCGGTCGGTCAACTATGTCTTGGAACCTATTCGCTTGCCGCACGCTTTTGTTCGATGTCAGGAGCGTGCCGTGAGTTCCAAGGCCGGGGAGACTAGGCTCTCGTTCGTTGAGTTTCAGTCGCCGACGCTGGTCGCGAATGCACCCGAGGGCGGCGAATGGATCCATGAGATCAAGTACGACGGCTACCGCACCGAGCTGATCATTGAGAGCGGCAAAGCGCGAGCCTTCACGCGCCGGGGCTACGACTGGTCGCATCGATATCGACGAATTGTTCAAGCAGCTGCTGGCTTGCCGGTGAAGACCGCGATCATTGATGGGGAGGCTGTCGTTCTCGGTAACACTGGCCTGCCGGATTACCAAGCACTGGAAAGGGAGTTGGGCAATCCAGACTCGGCGAGGCTCGTCTTCTACGCATTCGACCTGCTGCACCTTAACGGGCGCGATCTTCGGCAACAGCCGCTAATGAGCCGCAAGGCAGCGCTGGAAAAGCTGCTGAGGGACACTGCGCCGACACTGACCTATGCCGAACATCTGGAGGTGAGTGGCAAAGAGGTGTTTCAACATGCCTGCCGGATGGGATTGGAGGGTATCGTATCCAAGCGCGTTGATGGCACCTACCGCTCGGGCGTCCAGACCAGTTGGCTCAAGGTCAAATGCGTCAAGAGCGATACCTTTCCCATCGTCGCTTTTGTCGAGAAACTCGGCGCTCGCCCGCGCCGCATTGCATCGCTCTACATCGGGCGCCGCGAGGGCGACCGACTGCTCTATGCGGGGAAAGCGAGAAGCGGGTACACCTTGAGCGCTGCCCAATCCGTTCGAGAGCGGCTTGACCCGCTGATCATCAGCAAGTCGCCTTTGTCAGAGCCCATTGTGAAACCCAAGGCGACCTGGGTGAGACCGGACGTTCTGGCCGAGGTGCAATTCAGCGGCGTCACTGATCGCGGCGTGCTGCGCGAGGCCGTGTTCAAGGGTCTGCGCGAAGACCTCGTGCCGATCCCGGCCAAGCCTCCAGCCCGATCCAAGCGACCCGGGCCAATCCGGAAACATGGCGTTCCCAGCGAGAACATTCTGCAATTGCTGCCCGAAGCGGTCTCGCCCTCCAAGGAAGAGCTTGCGCGTTACTGGGAGAGGGTTGCGGATCAGGCACTCGCCCATCTCGGCCACAGACCGCTGAAGCTGGTCCGCCACGCACTTGGCGCAACCTTCTACCACAAGGGCGCGTTGCCGAAAATTCCGGCCGCCGTGCATCAGTTGCGGGTCCAGAAGCGTGAGGGTGGCGAAGGTGTGCGCGTGTGGGTGGACGACCTTGCCGGCTTGCTGGGACTGGTCGAGATGGACGCTGTGGAACTGCATCCGTGGAACGCCACAGTTGATGACATTGAGCATGCTGACCGCATTGTTCTGGATCTCGACCCCGGTAAGGGGGTCGACTGGGATGAAGTCGTTGGGACCGCGCTGACGCTCCGCGACATCATGGAAGCGGAAGGTTTGGAGAGCTGGCCGAAGGTGACCGGTGGCAAGGGCATTCACCTGATGGCCCCGCTTGGGGCAAAGATCACGCACGACAAGGCCCGGCTCCTTGCCCGGTCTTTGGCCAATCGGCTCGCCGAAATGCATCCGGATCGTTACCTGCTTTCCGCCGCGCCGGCAGCCAGAAGGGGCCGCATCTTCATCGATTACCTTCGCAACGGGCGCGGCAACACTGCCGTTGGGGCCTTCTCGCCAAGAGCGCGGCCCGGCTTCCCAATCGCCCATCCGGTAACCTGGAGCCAGATTGAGCAACGGATCCGACCTGATGCCTTTACGATCGACCATCCGTTCAGGGCAGTTGCCAGAAAGGCGGCTTGAATCGCAGGGTTTGTGGAGACGCCGGACGGGAACTGAACAGCGGCACTTAGCGCCTTCGTCGGACGATTCTTCCTGTCCTCTATGATCAAGCAAAGCAAAGAGTGCCCCAAGGGCGCCAGGTAAGTTCCGCCTCGATCTCCAATGACGGGTTTCTTAGGACGCGAACAGCATTCGCAGCCGACATCAGCCCCGTTTCCAACGCAACATACGCAGCCCATCCGCCCGTTGTTCGGATCAGCCGGCCACAGATCGGGTCCGAAGTCCTTGGTCGCCATGTAGACCAAAATGGCGCTTCCCAAGGATGAAACGTAAACGCTGCCCGGCCGCTTCGACACCATGCCTTCAAGGTCCAAACGATCAACCGCCGCGTAGAACTCGGCCCCGCCTCCCGAGATGTGTTGACTGTATTGAAGGACGCCATCGCCCGGGCCGATCAATTCCAGCAAGCGCTCCCTCCTTTGCCACAGGGGTTCACGCCGCGAGTCCTTTCCGTTCAGATGCAGCAGGTCGAAGGCAACGAAGATGATCTTGCCCGGCGACCACCGCCAGCCAGCGCCACGGGCCAACCTTCTCCCCGAGAATCGCCACGGAGAGAATGGTGACGCAGAGCGGTGCCAGGAAGATCAGCGCGTAGCACTCCGCCAGCGGAATGGTTGTGAAGGCATAGACGCTAAGCACGCCGGAAGCGATTCCCGCCCACGCACGCGCCTGCACCGCCCAGGGCAGCCTGGTGCGCCAGAAATCACGCCAGCGCTCGTCTGCTGGGCGCGTGAAAAAGAGGAAGAAACCGGCGAAGAGGGTTATGAAAAATCCGATCTCAAAGACCGTGAGCTGTCCGCCCAGGCTTTTGACAACGGCATCGCTGCCCGAATAGCTTGCATAGGCGATCAGGGCGAGCAGGATTCCGTTCGGCACGTTTTTCCATTTCCGGGGAGAGAGTGGTTTGAAAATACTGGCGCTCGGTGCGCATCCGGACGACATCGAGATCTTCATGTTCGGTACGATGGCCGCCTATGCCGCGCAAGGCGCAGAACTCACTTTTGCCATAGCCACGGATGGTGCCAAGGGCGGCACGAGCGATCCCGCAATTCTCACTCGCGTTCGTCGTGCAGAAGCGTCGGCCGCTGCCGCGCTGCTCGGGGCGACCCTGCGCTTCCTCGACTTTCCCGACGGCGAACTGGTGGCCGATGCAGCGCTGATCGGGGCGCTGAAAGAGCTGATTCGCGAGACCGGACCAGATCTGGCGATCACGCATGCGCCCAACGACTATCACGCCGACCATCGCGCGCTTTCCGACGGCGTGCGCATCGCGGCGTCGTTCACGGTCCCGGTGCTGCATGCCGACACGATGGGCGGTACCGGTTTTTCGCCGACGCATTATGTCGACATTTCCGCGCATGCAGACATCAAGGCCAAGGCGATCCGCAAGCATCAGTCGCAGGATCCCGAGCGCTTCGTAGACGGCGCGCGAACGCAGAACCTTTTTCGCTCAGGCCAGTGCAACGGCGAGCCAGGTTCATTGGCCGAGGCGTTCCGCTTCGAACCTATTTTTCCCTTCGCCGACATCCGCGAACTGCTGCCGCCGGCGCCGCCGATCCGGCCGGTCATGGTGAGCACCAAACAGGTCGACTGACCGGCGCGACGGGACTAGTCATCCACCGACCACTGACCCCGACCGCCGGCACCGTTGATCACCTCGAAAGGCCGAGGCTGCCGCTCCGGGTCAACCGTATTGTCAAGTCCAGACACAAGCCGATCTCCGATCCCAATGCAGAACCGGCAACCTCACAGATCACGACCACTCCCGAAAGGTGGCCCCACAACAGCGCTCTGATGTCCGCTGTCTCGCGCTTATGCGGCCTTCTCTCGAACCCGCAGCGCGTCCACTTCGGCCTGGAAAGTGCTCCGATCGACGATTGCGAGGGCCCCCGGATTTTCATACGAAATGTCACTCATAATCTTCTCCTCATCGCGCGGCGTACCGAGCGACAACGTCGGCCACGCCGCCTAGATTGTCGGCCACAACGCAAGGGCTGGCGTCCGGGATCACTGCAGTCTCGATGTGCGTCATGCCCTTCGCCCGGTAGCCATCCACTAAGGTTTGCTGATGGGCGGCGAAGAATGACTTCTCGCCCACAGCGACCACGAGAGGCGTGGAATTCGGCGCGGTCTGGGCGGTGTTCCAGTCTCCGTCTTTTGGGGAACGTCCGGTAGATTTCGAACGCAGCATGTATCTGCGGTGCGCTATAGGCTTTCACGTAATAAGCCCGCTCCGCCGGACTGAATTGTCCTTGATCGTAGCACCACCCAGGAAGGCGGACTGGCGTCCATCCACCAGCTTTTCTGCAAGGTGGTCCGGTGTCCGAATGAACCCGATGTGCCAGAAGCCTTGGTCGATTTTTCCCAGCCCGTAATGCCGGGGTCCGGGCAGAATCATCGCTCCCCGTAGATCGTCTGGAAAGCGGCGCACATAAGGCATAGCTGGCCACCGCATCTAGGTTAGGGTGTGTCCAGGCCAATGCTTTCTCAATGATTCAATCGTTTGTCACCTGGCTACCATTGTCGCAATTCGCAGGTCAGAGGGAGACCGATAGACCTCCGTCGACCGCCAAAACATGTCCGTTGACGTAGGCGGCAGCGTTGGACGCGAGAAACACCACAGCTCCACCGAGTTCCTCAGGTTGAGCCCAGCGGCCAGCAGGGGTTCGTGCCTCGACCCATTTGGTGAAGGCCTCGTCGTTGATGAGCGCGGTGTTGAGCTCGGTGGCGAAATAGCCGGGGGCAATCGCGTTGATGGTGATGCCGTGACGGCCCATCTCGGCGGCAGTCGAGCGTGTCAGTCCATGCAACCCCGCCTTTGCCGCCACATAGGCGTGAATGGTGGGGCGGCCAAGGATCGCTGCGACCGATCCAGTGTTTATGATGCGCCCGAATTTGTTCGGTAGCATCAGGCGCACCGCCTCGCGTATCATCCGGAAGCAGGCCGAAAGGTTGACCGCAATCACGCGGTTGAAGTCCTCGTCCTGCCATTCGACCAACGGGCTGCGATGCTGGATGCCGGCGTTGTTGACCAGGATATCGAGGCGGCCGTGGCGTTCGACGATCCCCTCAAGCGCCGCCCTTGAGGTCGCCGCGTCCGCAACATCGAACGGCAAGGCTTCGGCCCCGATTTTTTCCGCCGCCGCGCAGAGGGTGTCCATGTCGCGCGCATTGACAATTACCGTTGCGCCGTTTTCCGCAAGCGCCTTGGCCATAGCAAAGCCGAGGCCACGCGAAGCACCCGTCACCAATGCGACCCGGCCCTTGAGCGAGAACATTTCCGACATTGAAATCCCTGGAGCAAGACAAGATGACAATGCTGCAGTCTAACCGCATCTCGCTCCAATGAAAGGGCGGGAGTTTCCTCCCGCCCAAAAGCACTATTTGGCGACGCAGGTATCGGCCGTCTGCGGCGTGCAGACGTCGAGGCCCGTGTAGGTCGGGTCGGCCGGGGGCGCCTTGCCGTCCTTCATGTCCTTCAGCGCCATCATCGTCTTGTAGCCCATTTCGAACGGCCGTTGGCCGACCTGGCCGAGCGAGAGCCCTTCCTTCATCTGGTCGATCTGGACGGGAAGCGTGTCGGCGACGACAAGGGCCAGCGCTTTCGAGGCAATCTTGTCCTTGTACGGTGCGACTGCGGCGCGGTTGGCATCAGGAATGAACTGCGGGAAGCCACCCGTTGGGATGAATGCGTCGAGGTTCGGATTTTTCGCCATGATGTCCTCAAACTGCTGCACCGAAAGCGGAAAATCATCGTTGGTGTAGAGCGGACAGCCTTCGATTTCGGTCCAGCCATTCTGGCCTGTCAGCCGGTCCCCGGGCGAGGCCGCCGATTTGGTGCCCGAAAGCGTATCGCGAATACCCTGCATGCGTTCATTATGGTTAGCCGCCGCTGCGCCGCCCGATTGGATGCAGATCGTGCCGCCTTTGGGCTTGACCTGCATGGCAAGCTTGGCAAGGTTCACGCCGATCTCATAATTGTGAGTGCCGATATAGGCGACGCGAAGCTCCTTGTTCTCGGGTAGCAGGTCGGAGTCCCAGGTGAGGACCGGGATGCCGGCTTCCTTGGCGGCCTGCAGCGCAACCGCCATCGCCGCGGCGTTCGATGGCGAGACGGCAATACCATCCACCTTCTTGGCCACGAGATCCTGCACGATCTGTACCTGCTCGTCGCCGCCGCCATGCTCGCCGGGGCCGATATACATGCATTCCAAGGCGCCCTTCGATTCGGCTTCGGCCTTCTTGCAGCCGTCGCGTGCTTGGTCGAAGAAAGGATTGTTCATGTTCTTCGGTACCAGGGCGAAGGTATATTTCGCCTGGGCGCCGGAAACGGCGAGCACCGTTGCGCCAAGCGCCACGGCCGCCATCAGTAGACTTTTTTTCATTTTGACGTCTCCTCCTAGCTGGAATGCCCCGTAGGCCTCCCGCCGGCGGGGTTTTCTAGCGGCCTTTTTTGGGCATCAAGACTG
Source organism: Mesorhizobium sp. M0276 (assembly GCF_040321755.1). Taxonomy (NCBI): domain Bacteria; kingdom Pseudomonadati; phylum Pseudomonadota; class Alphaproteobacteria; order Hyphomicrobiales; family Phyllobacteriaceae; genus Mesorhizobium; species Mesorhizobium sp. M0276. The sequence goes on from NZ_JAMYSC010000045.1 coordinate 28,360, forward strand.
CCAGCCAAGCGGCGACAATCGATTTGCCGCCGGTTTGCATGCCCAAAAGAACCGCGAGAACGATGAAGGCGCCGACGAAGGCGCCTTGCCAATTTGAATCGATGCCGGCCATCAGCAGCGCATTCCTGATCACTTCGAGGAACGCCGAACCAATGATCGCCCCGAAGGCCGTGCCGGCTCCGCCCATAAGGCTGGCTCCCCCGATGACCGTCGCAGCGATCACGCGCAACTCGTAGCCCTGGCCCATGGCATTGATGGCCGAGCCGTTGTAGCCGAGGAGCAGGAGTGAGGCGACCGAAGCGGTGAAGGCCGAGAAGACATAGGCCTCGAATTTGATCCAGTCGACCGGCACGCCGGTGAGCCGCGCCGCCTCCTCATTGCCGCCGATGGCGAAGAGATGTCGGGCCCAGGCAGTGAAATTGAAGACGAAACCGACGATCATGGCCAGAATCACCATGGTCCAGAACTGTGATGACAATTCTGGTATCCAGTGCGGCGCCCAATCCTGCGGCCCATGCAGCGGCCATCTTGCCTGACCGATCCCCTTTACGATCGGAGCATCGGGCCCGAATTGGTAGAGCATCTGGTTGGCGGAGAATACGACCGCCAGCGAACGCGCCGCGGACAGCATGCCGAGGGTGACCACAAAGGACGGCATTCCGATATAGGCGACGAAGAAGCCGTTGACCGCGCCGCACGCCATACCGGAGAAAAGGCCGACGGCGAATGCAATGTACCAGGGATAGTGCCAGGTCAGGAACAGGCCGGCGACGATGACCACCAGGCCCATGATCGAGCCGACCGACAGATCGATGCCGCCGGTGATGATAACCACCGTCATGCCGAGCGCCATGATGCCGAAAGGTGCGAAGTTGCGCGTGACATTGGCAGCGTTTTCGGAGGTGCCGAAGCTCGGCTCCATCATCGTCATCAAGGTGACGAGGGCAATGAGCGCGATCGTCACCCAGAACGGCTGACTTGAAAATACATGTTGAAGCGCCGTCTTTTCCTTGGTCGGGACAAAGTCCGACATGGCCGGTCGGCTGGTTTCCGGGGCCGACTCCCTAACACTAACGGATTCGCGAGCACTATTCGCCACGGATGGCCCCCGTTATCAATCCGGTGATTTCCTCGGGCGACGTATTGCCGGCATCCTTGTCGGCAACCTTCGAGCCTCGCCTGAGCACAATGATACGATCTGCAACGGCGAAAACGTCAGGCATGCGGTGGCTGATCAACATGACGCCGACACCTTGCGCTTTGAGGCGCCGGATCAATTCGAGCACCTCTGCCACCTGGCGTACAGAGATGGCGGCGGTCGGTTCGTCCATCAACACCAGCTTGGCGTTTGAAAGCCGGGTCCGCGCGATGGCGACCGCCTGGCGCTGCCCACCCGACATCTTCCTGACGAGGTCGCGCGGCCGGGTTTCCGATTTGAGTTCCCTGAACAGCGCTGCCGAGCGGTCGATCATCGCCTGCTTGTCGAGCACCCTGATCGGCCAGAAGCCCTTCTTCATCTCGCGGCCAAGAAAGACATTTTGCGCGGCCGTCAGATTATCCGCCAGCGCCAGGTCCTGATAGACGACTTCAATTCCCTTGGCACGGGCCTGAACGGGTTTATGGAAGTGACAAATCTCGCCGTCCACGACAATTTCGCCGTCGTTCGGCGGAAAATTCCCGGCGACTGTCTTGACTATCGTTGACTTGCCGGCGCCGTTGTCCCCCATCAGACCCACGACTTCACCCCGCTCCACCTGGAAGCTGACGTCCGTCAGGGCTTGGATGGCCCCAAAATTCTTGGAAACGTGACGAACCTCAAGCACCGGCATCGCGGTCCTCCCCGGACAACATTTGCCAATTTTGTCCCGGTGTTATGCAAGTCAGCTAATCAGCGAAACGCATTCAACACAATGATTATTAGATCGGCGCATCAGATGGCAATCTCCCTCTGCTGCACGATCTCGATGCGGCGATATCCCAGGATCGACTTGGTCACACCCTCATTTGGCGGAATGGGCAAGCCGGGTTCGCGTTATCCCAGACCGATGCAGAACCTGGCTGTCCATCTGCGGATCGAGACCGACATTCCTGGTCGAAGACTTAAATGTTGTGTTCGAAAATTGCTGGCGGCCGCCGAAGAGTTGGTGCAATGCCCATCCGTTGCGATTCGGCGCTAGCGTCTTTGAGCGCATGCTGGCGCAGGCTGGTTGATCCGCATGGGTAGTCTGAACAGCGACGTGGTCCAATAGGAAGCCAATTGCGCCCATGAGCACTCTGGCCCCCGCCAAGGTCAAAGCTCGCGGCGAGCAAAGCTGCGGCAACCGGCCGATAGGCATGCGTGTTTTGCCGAGTGCAGCACAAAGCCGCGGCGCGCGCTTCACGCCTTTGGGGGAAGGCGGCCACTGCTCGAATATTGGGTTGGAACCTTTGCCTCTCGTTTCATCCTGAGCTGATCGCGCTTGCCGGCGATGCGGTGGAGGTCCCCACCGTTGACCTTGCCATTAACCTGCTTCCAATCCTTCGACGCGGTTCCAGTCCATGATGGCAAACTCCTTCGTTTCTCTGGAGCGACAACCTCGATTGGAAGTCGATTTTTCACTCAGTTTTGATGGAACATTAGCCGTCCCTAAAGGTTTGATGCATGCGGCAGGTACCTCCATCGCCTGCTGAAGATCGTTGTTCCTCCTGAGCGGCCCGCGCTCTCCCACAGAGGCGCGGGCTTCAATTGCACTGCGATGGGATGACGGTCACAACCCACGTCATCGGACCAGCAAGGCAAGGCCAAGGCGCTGGCCGTGCGGTGCTAAGGTGCCGGTCGAGCAGATCACACCGAAGGTGAAGAAGCGGTAAGCCCGTCTGGCGAGGCAATGGAACATTAGATTTGGCTAATAGTTACCTTGGCGGCAGGGGTCACCAAAGCTCTGCAAGCCTCGCGATTCCCTTGGGGACGACCCGCTGCTGCCGTCAACGGAGCGACAGCGCTCAAACCGGGAGAAATATCATGCAACGGTTTATATTCGCATCAATTGTAATCGCTTTGTCGGCTGACCCGTCGTTGGCACAAGCCGCCACGCCCGTTCAACATAAACACGGTATCAGGACGAATTATGGTGCGGCCGGCGGCATGAAGCTTGACCCCACCATAACGGGCGGCACATCGAAACCGAATGCGGTAAAAGATTGTGCCGCCGACCAGCAGACCGGCACTGCACAGCCCACTGGTCAGGCGACACTCGACGCCAAGGGCGCCGCCCCTGCCCAGATGAAAGAAACTGCTGCCGGCTGCAGAAAGTCCCCGCCGCTTCGCCAATGAAAGGAATCGAGATATTACGTCCGAAGCGGCTCGAGTATGTGCCTAGTCGCGGGTCTGGGTTAGGTTGTAGCGAGCTTCCAACGGATTTTCGGCCAATTTGGCGAATCTCCGAAGTTTTAGCTAAAGAGACTTTTTGCCGGCTCATCGCGATCATTTTGTAATCGCTCGGCCATGCCTCACACCAATCGCATAATCGGCCTGTGCTTCGGAAGCGCCGCGAGCCAGCCCAACGGAGGTCGACTGCTCTGGAGCCGCCTCTTGGTGTCAAAGGCGTCGATTGAGGCAGAGCACTCGCTGCGGCAGTGCTCAATGAGCGCTTTGTTTCAGGAGACCTCGCTTTCCCGATTGCGGAACTATTTCAGCGCCAGCTAATTAAGTGGCGAAGAGGCCGGCTTTGGTGCGGACGAGTGCAGGAATATCGAGTTGAGATCATTGTCAGTTTTGTAGTGGTGTCGTCCTTCCTGGCCATGGACATCTTACCGTTCAAAGTGGCCGAGAAGCATTCAGGCCGGCCAGTGACGCTGAGGCGCAATGAGGAGAATTGGATTCGCGTCACCGAGACAGGCGGTCAGAAGCGAACGTTTTCGTACGTGGTGCGGGGCAAAGCATGACTACGCGCGGCATCAACTTCCTTGATCGGTGGATCGCGAACAACATCCCGGAGAAGATCCAGACGTGCGTCATCTCTGTCGACGAGTTGACACACAAGCTGATTGCTGATGCCCGCTTCCTCGGGATTAGGGCGCGTGTCAGGACGCTACGCGGCGAGCATAGGCTTCGGCATGCGTCGGTGCAGGATTTCAGGGAACATGAGCAAGCGCGGCAATGATTTTCTTTACCATTGGATCTCTGATCATTTACCGGACGATCCTATCGTCGACCCAGTACTCCTGGTGATCGACATGGCCGTGGACGCGAAGCAGGCGGCGCAGAGCCAAGGAATTCCCGCCCAAGAGATCGATGAAGAAATTGGCAAGATGTACGAATTCATCATGCAGGGCTTACGCTGAGAGGAGCAGCCAAACAGCACTAAGCGGAACTTAACATCGCCGGGCAGATTGGTTCACCATGGACGCAGGACGAAATCCCGAGCGACTGATGCCAACCCCGCCGCCGAGATGGCAGTAACGCGAGGGCGTATTGATACTGGCCGCTGCCTTGTTGCTTGCACCGGGTGCGTTCGCGATCTGGTGGGCGATCTTTCGACGAGCACGCGCGGGGTCAACTTTCCAAACAAATGGATGGCAGAACCGACGATCTTGTGGCCATCAGCGCCCTTGCAGACGAGGCGATGAAGGCAGCCGACAGACGGTCGACGAGCCGACGAGCTGTCTGTGATGAACTAGCCCGCCGGTGTCATGCGTTGGTCGGACAGCCCTGCATCCGGGCAAACTTGTCCAGATGCAGGCTATACGAAGGCGAGGGCGTACGTTCCAGTTCGAAGGATCGGGTTAGTTCCAGATCTTCTTCGACCACGTGGACGAACCATTCGCCGCAGGCTTCAATCACTTCGGATGACCCTTGCGCTCGCTATCCAAGGCTGGGTACAAATCGTGCAATTCGTAGTGAGCGCAATTTGGCTGGAAGCCGACTTTCGATAGCGTCATGGCCGGTTTGATCATCTACTGGCCAGCTCCGGAACATTTAGGCGATCCTGATAGTTCCCTTGACGGCAGGTGCCCAACGCTCCTGCAAGTCCCTTGATCCTGGGGCGGCCCGTCGCTGCCGTGAATGGGGCGGCGGGCGTTCTTCCACCACATGCCGACTTGATGATGGTCTAGCTAGGAACAGCTTGCCGGCAAGATCGAGGGTGCAACTCCTGCCAACGACGAGTGCAATATCTTCGCTTGCACTAATGTTTTCATGACGTCGCGTAACGTCGGCATCTTGGGGATGCCTATCCGTGGGGAATTCGAATGAGAGTAGCTGTGTTTTGCGCGGCAATCGAAATCGCTTCGAGTGCTATCGCTGCTGCCAAGGAGAAGAAGGTGGTTGTCAGTGACGCTGCCGCTCTGTGCTCTAAACAACATTCGGCCAAGAAGCCGGTGCCAGAGCTGGACTGCAGTTTGACTGGAACCGCCAAATTGCCGAACGGAGCAACACCGGAAAAGCCGCGCCTCGGATACGACACCAATCCGTGGATCGTAACTGGATTTTAGAGCCGGATTGATCTAACCGCCGGCTACAGCTTGTCCGCCAAAGCCGATGGCAACGCCCGTCAGCACCTTGCCACCAACTTGTGAGGGCAATGGGGCGGACAGGGCGCCACACGTCTGCACGGGGCTCTGAGGGCTTTGGATAGGTCATCGAAGATCGTGTACATCGAAGAGCCTGGATCGGAAGGAGGACCTTATTGCCCTGAGGTGCTTCGGTGTGGCATCCAGTCAATGCATGTTCCCACGATGAGACTGCCCGCTGCCGAGAGGTGGCGGGCATTTTAGCGCAGACTAACGGAACAAGTTCCCGCTTCTGAAGTTTTGAAGCGGGAAGCACCTCCGAGCTCCCGCAGCCCGTCTTGGGCCCACCGGGGCAAAAGGGCTCAAGGCGGGCTGTTTTGCGTCGCCAATCTAGGCGGTCAATCAATGCTTTCCTTCGCTTTGACGGCACGGAGCTTTGCACCAGGTGCACTGTGTGCGCATCGACCGTAACGGGGCCGCCGAGGTTCACAGTCACTTGTCCTCGTCTATCTTGGTGACGTCGCCGATCAATTCGATCGGCTGGCCTTTCTTCACCTTGACGGTCGATGATCGAATGCGGGAAATGGTAGCTTGGGATCGACACGCTGACCCGATCCTCCGTGACCCGCCACCGCACCGTCGCCATGATTCGCCACCTCGTAGCCAACCTGATCCCGCGAGCCATAAAACCGATTCTGGGGCGGCCAATGGCCTATTCGAGAGACTGATAATATTCAGTCGCGCCTCTTTCCCCCCAGGTTACATCGAGGAATATAATCCTTTCGTTGCGGCGACCCTTAAACGGAGATCGCCATGTTCCAGAAGACCCTCGCCGACACCTTGGCCGCCCGCGAAACGGTCCGCATCACTATCTAGGCCGAGACGAAGCACGCACCAGGCGTGTTCCGAAGCCGACTTTCGGCCGCATGTGAAGGCGCTGGCGAAGGTCGGCACCTGTCAGGGGCAGCGCTGCCAATAGGTGGGCGCCAGGCGCGCGGGACGGCGAATTTCGATCGAACCCCGAATGTGAATCTATATTCACCTGTGCTAAATTAGTAGCGCGAAAGAAAAGGGGAGTTTCGACAATGTCTACATCACGTCGTGCACTGCTTTCCATGATCGGCGCAACTGTCGCATGCGCCGCCATTTCTGGCATTGCCTCTGCGAGAGGGGGCGGCAAGGGTGGCAAGGGTGGCAAGGATGGCGCGATGGACACTGGCTCCGGCCTGGTTCCAGCGAGCGGAACCAGCCCAAGGCAAGTAAAAACTTTCAAATCTTTCCAAGGCAAGGCATGCAACCGCGATTACAAATCGGTTTGCCCAACGACGCCGATTGGCAAATGTGATCTTCAAAGCAAGATGGGGCAGTTGTCACCCGCCTGTAGAACTTTCGTTGAACAGCATCGCTGAAAGCAGCAGGACCGCGTCGTCAGCGTGTTCGAGGAAATCACGCCGGAGCCAACGTTTATTGCGCTAGCCGGATGCCCCTTCCAACCTGAATCCATCCGGCCGTATTGTGTGTCAATGGCCCGCTGCTCTCCCCCGAGGCAGCGGGCTTTCCTTTTCGGCCATGTGTGCCGCTAGGCCTCGCCGGCAGCACCAGCACCACAACCGCGAATGCTGCCATCGAGAGACCAGGCGCACATGGTGACGATGTGGCGCCACCTGCAGTGCCAGACGGCGCCAGCGAACCTCGAGGCGGCGAAAGCGGCGCTGCAGAGTTGGACAGCGCTCAACAAACGAGCAAGCCCTTGAAGAGCGTCCAACGTGCAAGCCGCTTGTTGGTCGTGTTGGACACCATGACGGCCTCGCCGAGCTTACTGCCGTCATCGAATAGCGCGCAGTTGAGCGTTGTCGATTATGTTCTGGCTTGGCGTCGAAAGGCAGCTGGCGAAAGACTTGCTCGTGGATGACGATGGTAGGCGTGCTGCGGAGCATCGCGATCTTGATCGCCTCACGGCAATGGCCCCGCAGAGCCGGAGCGACGTTTCGCGGATGACTGCGAGAGCGTGACCGCCAGTGGGAGTATCAACGCCCGGAACGATATAAACTCCCATGCATTTAGCTAGGTCGTTCAAACACTCTTTCGTCTGGGAGCTGGATCGTTGTAATCCGGAGGCTGCGATTTGGCCGACCAGAAAACCAGTGAAGTCTGTATCGTTGACCTGATACCTGCCCTGCGAGCTTTCGCGCGGACCTTCTGCCGCATTCCCGACGATGCCGACGACCTGGTGCAGGAGACGCTGACGAAGGGTCTCGCGAACATGGACAAGTTCGAGCCCGGCACGCGCATGAAGTCCTGGCTCTTCACCATCATGCGCAATACCTACTACACCCACATCAAGTTCGCTGCCAGGGAAGCGCCTGGGCTGCTTGACTGCGCTTCCTCGAGGCCGGTTTCGGAAGCGACGCAGGAATGGACCATACAAAGCAAGGAGGTTCAGGGCGCCATCCAGAGGCTGCCTGAACACCAACGCGAAGTCTTGATGCTGATAGGCGTTCTGGGCGTCAGTTATGAGGAGACAGCCGAGATATGCGGCTGCGCGGTGGGCACGGTGAAAAGCCGGCTTAACCGCGCTCGCGCGAACGCTCTCGAATTTCTTGGAGAGAGTTCGCTGCAGACATTGATGGAGAGGCGAAATCAGCTATCGGACGGTCAACGCCACATCGAAGCGGATAGACGCTTGTAGTTGAAACGTTGTGCCAGCCTTTCCACGAGCGCGCTGCATTTGACCTGCGTGCAGGCAGAGGATACCCGCGTCTTGATATTGAGGGCGCGGGATCAAGAAGAACAACTCAGCTGTCCTTTCCGACCAGGGCACGTGTCGATCACGCTCACCGAGACGGTGCTTGGATACGTGATTGGCACCGCCCACGGCGTGGCGGCCGGCGTCTGGCTAGGCTTAGCCGTGGCGCCTATCGCATCCTCGACCCGTTCATAGAGGCCGCTGAACGGCATTCCCGCTCCTATCTTCGTGCTCTGGCTCGGCCTCGCGCTGTGGTCGAAGGTGGCGCTATCGGTGACGCTGGTGTTCTTCATCACCTTCTTCAAAGCCATCGAGGGCGTGCGGGAAGTCAACCCGGTGGTGCTGGCGAACGCGCGGACCCTCGGCGCCAAGCGCTCAAGCCTGCTGACGCACGTCTACTTCCCGGCGGCGGCCAGCTGGATCCTATCGTCGCTGCGCACCTGGGTCGGTTCGCGGAGGTCGGCGCGATCATCGGCGAATATCTTGGCGCCTCCGCCGGCCTTGGCTGTCTGATTGCCCAGGCGGAAGGCAATTTCGATGCGGTCGGCGTCTTCGCCGGCATTATGATTCTCGCGATTTTTCTGCTGATCATCGACCGCATCCTCGACATCGCCGAGGCCCGTCTGATCCAGTGGAGCCCGCATTCGACCGAGAGCCGGGCCACCTGACGCTGCCGACGGCCGGTCGGCAATGATGCCGGCCGGCGACCAAGGTGACGACGGAACCGAGGTTAGCCAGGCGCTTGTTGCCGCGAGCGCCTGAGCCTGACCTGATCGCTGCCTCGACCTCGCCAAATTGGTAAATTGGGTGCCCATCAGGTCAAACGACCGAACCACGCCGCGGTCATTTGGGGAGAATGGCAATGCCGGCACGCTTTGTGTGTCGAGGTTGCACGGCCACGTCCACTTCCCGCGTCCAAGGTGCTTCGGCCGAGCGACGGGCCCACTCAGCCGCCGCACCTTCGTGACCGCGCTCAGACAGATATGAGATTCTTGCAGTTGAGGAGGGGTTCTCCGTAACTCGGGTTGCGAAGCTCGAATCATAGGAGAACCCCATGCAGGTTTTTGGCCTGCCCGGTCATATTATAGGCAACGCCGGCCGGGCGTCGCGGCTTCTCGGCGCGACGACCCCAACAATCGAAGCAGAGAGAAGACGCGACGCGGTGGTGCGATGGCGGCGCGCGATGCGGGACGGGCTGGATGCCGGCAGGCAGCGCGGGCGGTCGGCGTGCCGCGTTCGACCCTCTATCGCTGGGAAAGCGCACCCGAGCCGAAGAGCCGGCGTCCGCACCGGGTTCGCGCCAACGGCTGGAGCCCGACCTTGCGCGCCGAGGTCGAGCGGCTCAGGCTGGACTTTCCTTTCTGGGGCAAGGACAAGCTCGGTCCTGTGTTGCGTAAGGCCGGCTTTGCCGTCTCCAACGCCACTGTCGGCCGCATCCTGAAGAAGCTGGTCGAGCGTGGCCGGGTGACGCCGGTGCCCGAACTCATCCGCAAGGCCGTCCTGCCGCCACGGTCGCCAAAACTCAACGGAGCCGTCGAACGGTGCAACGGCGCTTGGCGCTACGAATTCTACGCTGCCGTCGATCTGCCAACCCAGATCGACAAGATCGCCCAGCATGTCGATGCTTTCCAGCATCTCTACAACCATCACAGGCCACAGAGCTCTCGACGGCCTCACTCCAAGCGAGTATCTCAAAATCTGCCGAGACCGGATGACCCAGCCGTCTCATATGTACTGAGCGCGGACACTTCGTTGCCTGTCATTTTAGCAGGTGCTAAGCTTTGCTACGGCTTCTTGCATCCTCAACAAGAATGCCGTAGCGGCTGACGCGGCAATGCTCACCGGCACCTGCGTCGGCCGTTCACCTCGCGGCTGAATGCCCCCCGCGCCGAAACGGCCTGTCCTGTAATCTGGCCCGGAGCCCAAGGCGGCGGACGTCCCTTCTCTGTGATCAACTGCGTGCTCGGTGAGGGGCTTTCATTGTCGGTCAAGCCATTCCAGGGTCTCGACGATCGCTGGGCCACGGGCTCGCCTGCGAACCGGTTCCGGTTCACAGCGCCGTGTCAGGCATAAACTGGCAATCCCGATTATCCGTCGAGAAACCGCCTGCCGGACTTGTCAGCGGGTCGGGGCGCGATAATTTTTGTTGGGAGGGGATCTTCAATCCACAGGAGACGACCGTGAAACACCAAACCTTAAATCAACTGCAGACAATCGCAGAAGTGGAACCCTTCTCGACATACCCGATCATGACCCGGCAACAGCGCATCGAGCGCTGGGCAGAGCTGCTTGCAGAACATCCGGAGCGACGCCTGAGAGCCCTGATCGGCACCGAACGTCTGAAGCGGAAAGACCGCGACGCGGTACGCTGTGAGGGCTCGCCAATCACAGTGGCTTTCGAGGATTCAGTGCTGCGTGCGTTGGGCCTGAAAGATGATACCTATGGGGAAGCAAAGCGCTTCTTCGAACTCACCGACTGGCAATTGCACGACGTGGTCTGTAGTTGTCATGTCGGGACTATGATGACAGGGCAATGGGCTGCTGCAAGAATCCGCCGGACAGTCGGTGGCAACAGATTTCTTAATTGGCTGAGACAGAGAATGCGGCACTGAGGTCGATACGACTGCGACACTCATCTCGGAGAGCGGCATTCCTTCGTCCTGCGTGCTTTGCGACAGACTTTCAGCAGCCTCGCTATCTCGTCGCGGGAAACCGCCCACCCTAAGTCGCCCGGCTCTGCATCGGCCCGCCGCTCTCTCTCGATGCAGCGGGCCTTGATGTTAGGCGCCAGTTCAGCTCGCCGTCCAGTTCGCGGAAGACTTTACATCAAAAACGACGGTGCGATCTTTGACCGTCGAAATTTCAATGCGCGGTACGCAACCTCGGTCGCCGCGCTCTACGCCAGGAAGACGTTGGCATGAGCGCAACCTGTCGACCGGCCGCGGGTCGTAGTCCAGCGGCAAGGATCAACTTGTGCGGATTGTGTTTGCCTTGCCGCGATCAATCTTCGTCAACCGCGATCTGGCCTCGATCACGCGCCGCTGCGCGGCCCGTATCCTGTTGCAGAGCGCGATATTGATGCCGACGCCGCAGTTTTCATCCAGCATCTCGTTGGCATTTTCGAGGGCAAGCTCCTCTCGGTTAAGTCGCTGTCGGGCTCGCGCCAGTTCCATATCCAAAAATTTCATTATTCCGCGTCCATTGCGGTCCCTTCGATTGGTAAACCGCTTGCGATTGGCTTTGGTTCCCTGCTGTTCGTGAGAAGCCCTGACGGCCGGGGCTACTGTCCAATCATCGGCGCTGTCGTGCTGACAAGATCTCGAATCCCCGCCGGTCGAGCAGGAGGTCTTATCCGTAGCGAGCCCTTGGCGCCCCTGCTCGTGCGCGCCCGATATCGGCCGAAGCGCGGCTGCGTGTTAGCGCCGCAGTCAGTAAAGGCTCGGCGACGACAGCAATGCACCAATGACAAAACGAATGCGGGCCGGGTATCTAACGCGCGCGACTTCGCCTCCTACGCTCACTACTGCGTGCATTTCGACGAGCAAGTCTAAGTTCAGCAAGGGTTGGTCTCCACCAGCCTCTGAAGCGTTCGCTCGGCCCGGCGGCTGACGGAGCAGGCCATGTGCTCACAAGTTCGGCCAGGGTTGCCGGACGCCACTTGCCCCAAACGAAATCACCTGTCGCAGGCATCGCATGGGGATAGAAGGTGGCTGCGTCAGATAGCTCAACGAGTTCACCGGAAATTTCAGTGAAGACGACTATCCCGTACTGCACGGTTGCGACGGCGCGGCCCAAAGCAGGCAGATCCTGAAGTGGCAACGGATAGCGATGGCGCCTACGTTCTCCAGCCCGCTGTTGTGCGGCTTGATGGGCTGCCGTGTTTCTGGTGGCCGCAAGTCGCCGTTTCCTTTCCTCCGGTTCGGCGTGCTGCGCAGCCTGTTCGATGTTTGGCCATCGACGCCGGAGCGCCTCATATGAGCGGAATGGAACTCTCCAGGCCCGCAACTCATCGTCCCAACTCGCCCACGGGACAGCATGCAGTTCCTTAACCACCGTCTTGGAATAGGGCGTGCGAATGCGCAGGTCATCCGCGATTTCTAGATACCGGCTCGATATCGGATCGAAGGCGAAGGCATCTCGTCCCTTGCTCTCGTCATGGGGCGCCCGCAAAGCCGCCTCTTGCTCCAGCCAGCGGTCGATCCGCCGGGCCGCTGTCTTACCCGGCACGAACCAGCTCTTGCGCTCGTCGCTCCACCTGGCACGCGGAAAAGCTTGTTGAAACCGCTCGACCGCCATTCGATCGTACGCAAAGCCGACTTCGGCACCAATTGCATCCTGTTTGTGCGGCGCAGGACGAGCGTTGGGGTCCGTCATTGTAAAATCAACCGAGTTGCTGCATGCGAACGCGGCGCAGGGCCAAAGGTTCATCAGCCGGCCAAGTCCGCAGGAATATGGCGCCTGAACGATGCCAATGCCCAACACGTGTGTGAAACTTTCCCCACGCTTGGCAGTTTAAGCAGGGTCCGGGAGGATCAACGATGTCGATATCACACGAGTATGCGGCTAGAGCCGAGCGGTCGAAAGGCTCGTTCGTCCCGTAAAGGGGGCGCAGAGGCGAGACATGTCATCGAGACACATGATCATCACCCAGCGCAGGCGCGGGAGTCGGTAGGTCGCTACGGAAATGACGGCGAAAGATTGACGAGGCCGCCAAGCCCCTACAAAGACCACTGAGGATCAACAGCCAAGTCTTTCTTGCTCACCAAGAGTTTGTCGAGAACTCGGATGATTCGCATCGCAACCTTCAACTTGAACGGCGTGAACGGTCGCCTGCCCGTGCTCATCAAGTGGCTGGGTCAGAACGACCACGACATCGTGTGCCTCCAGGAATTGAAGACCTCGGACGAGAAATTTCCCGCCGAAGCCATCAGGAACGCCGGTTACGGCGCGATCTGGCACGGGCAAAAGTCCTACAATGGTGTGGCCATACTCGCCCGGGGGAGGGAGCCGGTGGAACGTCGACGCGGCCTGCCGGGCGATCCCGACGATACCCACAGTCGGTATATCGAGGCCGAGGTGGATGGAATTGTGGTCGGCTGCCTCTATCTGCCCAACGGCAATCCAGCGCCCGGCCCGAAATTCGACTATAAGCTCCGCTGGTTCGACCGTCTGATCAGCTACGGTAAGCTACTGCTCAGGGAAGGTGTCGCGAGCGTTCTCTGCGGCGACTACAATGTCGTGCCAACGCCGATCGATGCCGTGGTACCAAGGCGTTGGCTAGGCGATGCAGTCTACTTTCCGGAGAGCCGGCAAGCCTACGCTGAAATGCTTGGTAACGGCTGGATCGATGCCGTTCGTCGCATCCATCCGGAGAAAGGCATCTACACCTATTGGAACTTCTCCTACCAGGGCGGTTATGATCGGAGTTCCGGCCTCCGGATGGACCATCTCCTCGTCAGCCCATCACTTTCGAACAGGCTATGTGATGCCGGCGTGGACGCTGACGTGCGAGGTTGGGAAAAGCCGAGTGATCATGCGCCAGCCTGGATAGAACTCGACCTCTCCGCCCAGGTTGCGGGTCATGTCAATCGTGAGGCTGGATGATCGCCCCGGAAGCGAAGCGTTTCTTTGATGTCGCGGCGCGGACCACGGCCATCCGGCAAAAGGAACAAAATGCGGGGCCGCTGGTTGAGATTTGTTGAGACCAGAGCGGAGGGGTCTTACTGCTCTATCTGGCCCCTACAATCCAACCGAGGATAGCCGTGGGTATTCTTGAAAGCGTAAAGAAGGCGGCCGAGTTGGCGACGGGTATTGGCCGACCGAGAACGCAAGAACTCGCCGAACTGGTGAGGTTGAAGAAACCACTCGAATTTCGGTTCAAGGACGATGGCCTCGTGCCGAACCATCCGTTCTGGCCATTTGTCGTCTATCGTGGCGCCGTGAAGCCGATGGAGCAATTCGACTTCGCGGCCGTGCTGGAAGAGCTTTTCGAGGCGAATGGCTGGCGTGACAGCTGGCGCGACGGCATCTATCACTACGTTCATTACCATTCCCGCATACACGAGGTGCTTGGGGTTGCGCGCGGAACCGGCAGGGTTCGGTTCGGCGGCAAAAGGGGCCGGATATTGTCCTTGAAGGCTGGCGACGTGGCCGTTCTACCGGCCGGCACCGGACACCAATGCCTCGGCGAGAGTGATGACTTTCTGGTGGTCGGTGCTTATCCGGCATCGGGGACTTATGACGAATGCACGACAGCCCAGGAACATGAGCGGGCATTGCAAACGATTCCCAAGGTTGGCCGTCCCCGGAAGGATCCAGTCTATGGGAGCAAAGGCCCGCTGCTGTCAGTATGGCCGAAATGACGACGACATGGCCCCGGCGGTCGCGCCGGGACCATTGAAACCCGTCTCAATTCAAGCCGCTTTCAGCTCGGCCGCCCGGTCGTTCACGCCGGCTTCGCCCAGAGACGTCAGGGCCTTATCTGTAGCTTTCTCTTCCTCGAGGGTCGCGCTCAGAAGTTCAACGATATCGTCCTTGCCAAGCGAGGTAGCCCACGCAATTAAAGTGCCGTAGCGCGCGATCTCGTAGTGCTCGACAGCCTGCGCGGCGCCGACGAGCCCGGCGTCAAGCGACTTCGAACCCTCATACTCCTCGAGAATTTCGGATCCCTCCTCGAGAATGCCGTCGATGGCCGGGCAGGTTTTCCCGCGCGCAGCCGCGCCGAGGATTTCGAAAACCTCCTCAAGCCGTTCCACCTGGGCTTCGGTTTCGGCACGATGCTTTTCGAAGGCTGCGGTGACCTGCCCGTCGTCCGCGCCCTTGGCCATCTTCGGCAAGGCCTTCAGAATTTTTTTCTCGGCGTAGTAGAGATCTTTGAGACCGTCGAGGAACAGATCCTCAAGGCTCTTGGTCTTCGCACTTGCCTTCTTAGTGGTTGCCATCGCTGTGTGCTCCTTGTTGGCTTGTTTCGCGTCGTGGGCATTTTCTAACTCGGAGAGAAGCTGGCAGTTCCCTTGCTGTCCAATTAAATGAGTCGTCCATGACACTTCGGCGCCAGTTCGGCATTTGGCCGTATCCGTCGTTTTCCACGCCGTTGTCAGCGCGAGGAGGGCGATGCCGATGTCTTCGATTTCCGCGCCCAACTCGGCCTATGCGCTGGCGGCGAGGCCGGTGAATGGCGGCAACCCTTCGCATCGCATTCGAAGTCTCCTGCGCGAACAAGATTTGGCCAGTCCAGAGCATGTACCGTTGGGCCTGAGGTGGCGATGAGGCCCTTCCGTCGCAGTTCCTGAAGCATTCTGTTCACGTGGACCGTGGACAAACCCAGCGCATCTCCAAGCGCCGCCTGCGTAATCGGAATGTCGGCTATGTGGTCCTTGATGCGTCCTACCGAACGCAAGCGGTAGATCAGTTCACAAAGGATGTGAGCCATACGCGTGAAAGCCTCGCGCCTTCCGACATTGGTGACCCATTCCCTGTATATGGCCGCGTCGATCAGCGTCGAGCGCCAGAACGCGGTCGCGATGCGGGGGTGCTGTTCGCAAATGGCGCGCAGAGCATCGTGGCGCATGAAGCCTAACCGGGTCGGTATGAGCGTCGAAAAAGTGCAATTGATCACCGACAGGTGCAGACTGTGCAGATCCGGGAGGTCGCCAGCCACGAGGGCAAGAAGCGCCGTAAAGGGGCCTATGCCATCGGCGACTTGGTCCAAGACGTCAGATGATGGCCTGGCGCCTGCATTACTGGTCGTTGCAATAGGCTTGGGTCTTCGGACTGGCAGCCGCCGGCCTAGGTTAGACGGTCGCGACAGATGGTCCACAGAAGGGGAGGCACGGTCTGGACCAAAAGACCCCATCGGGAACAAAGGCGCGGCTAGGAGCTTATGGGATTGGCCGCTCCATTCGCGGCAGCAAGATCGGAGAAGATCATGAAGAGGACTTGGAAGAAGCCCGTCATATGCGAAGTCGCGGCGGGCATGGAAATATCCCGCTATCTGCCTGCCGAAATCAAGAAGAAATGACGCACCGGCGGGTTCGGCATCGGCTGTGCTCGCTTGGTTGCCTGACACTGGTGCAATAGCAACTGGAGTTCGTCACGGCGTGTGGATTAGGATAATTGGATCCGCAGCGGGTGGCGGTTTTCCCCAGTGGAACGCCAACGACCGGCTCAACAGGGCGGCGCGAGCGGGCGCTCCCGGCGTCCGCTCGCGCCTTCAGACCAGTGTGGCGGCATCCTCAGACGGGCGACGGTGGATTCTTTTCAACGCGTCTCCAGACATCCGCCAGCAGATCGCGGATAATACGGAACTCCAGCCGCATTCGAATATGTCGGCCCGTGCCACGCCGATGGCCGCCGTGGTCGTGACCGGCGCCGAGGTCGACCAGATTGCGGGGCTCCTCAGCTTGCGCGAGCGACAATCCTTTGCCCTCTATGCAACCGAGCAGGTCCTTGCGGTCATCGCCTCCAATTCGATTTTCGATGTCCTCGATGCTCGGATTGTTTCGCGCCGCCGCCTTCCCGCTGAAGGCGTCGTCGATCTTCGCGATGCTGGGGGGGCGGAAATCGGCGTCCGCATCGAGGTCTTTCCCGTTCCCGGCAAGGTGGCGCTCTTTCTTGAAGATAACGGCCGACACGAGCTCCGTCACGCCGATGGCGGAACCATAGGGGTTCGCCTGATGGAAGGAAGCCGTTCGTTGCTCTTCGTCCCCGGCTGTACAGCCGTCGATGAAACATTGCAGCAACGGATTGCCGGCGCCGACATGCTTCTCCTCGACGGTACGGTATTCACGAACGACGAGCTCATTACGGGCGGTGTTGGCGTGAAGACCGGAGCGCGCATGGGGCACATCGCGATGTCCGGGCCTGACGGTGCGATCGCACGTCTGAAGGATATACCGGTCGGTCGCCGCATCTTCATTCATATCAACAACACAAATCCAGTTTTGGACGAGACATCTCCTGAGCACTTGGCCGTGCGCGCGGCCGGATGGGAAATTGCGCAAGACCGGATGGAGCTCGTGCTGTGACCGATTTTTCCGATGTGGTCGGCAGCGGTCTTGACGCGCAAAATCTGCGCGCCGTACTTCTGCAAGTCGGTCACGAGCGCTATCACAACCGACACCCCTACCATCGCAGAATGGTGGAGGGAGCGATGTCAAAGGCCGAACTGCAAGCGTGGGCGCTCAACCGCTATTGCTATCAGGAGGCAATCCCGCGCAAGGATGCCATCATCCTCTCCCATGCCGAGGATCCGGCATTCAGGGCCGTATGGCGTCAGCGCATCGAGGACCATGACGGCAAGGACGGCCGGAGCGGCGGCATTGCGCGCTGGCTGCATCTCGCGACCTCGCTCGGTCTTTTGCCGGAAGAGGTGAAAAGCCAACGGCTTGCGCTGCCTGCAACGCGCTTCGCGGTGGAAGCGTATGTCAATTTCTGCGCCTCCCATACCCTGCTCGAGGCAGTGGCGTCTTCCCTCACGGAACTTTTCTCGCCCGATATTATCGCCGAACGCGTGCCAGCCTTGCTGGCTCGGTACGACTTCGTCACCACCGACGCGCTCGCCTATTTCGACCGACGGCCAGACCAGGCCGCGCGCGATTCCGAATTCGCGCTGGACTACGTGCTTCGCCACGCCGACACGGCAGAACGCCAGCAGAAGGTTGTCAATTCCCTGGTTTTCAAATGCGATGTGCTTTGGGCGATGCTCGATGCACTCGACTACGCCTACGGGCGCGAGGGGATGGTGCCCCCTGGCTGCTTTCGTCCGGAGGCGATAAGATGACGGTGGACCGCCCAAGAGCGTTTGTATCGCGGCAATCTCTCCCGCGACTCGCGCCGTATGTACGCCTGCGCTTTGATCCGGTCCGGCATGCTTGGGCGGTGCTGTCTCCCGAGCGCGTTTTCTGGCCGGACGCAATCGGGCTGGACATCTTGCAGCGCTGTGACGGCAAGACGCCGTTCAGTGTTATGGTGATGTCTCTTGCTTTGGAATACGACGCCGACGGCGGGGAGATCGACCGTGACGTCGGCGCGTTTCTGCAACAATGGGCCGACCGGCTTTTGGTGCGGCTGTGACGGAGGTGCCGCTCCCACCCATCGCCATGCTGGCGGAGTTGACGCATCGCTGTCCTCTGCAGTGCCCCTACTGTTCCAATCCCCTCGATTTGCTAAAAGCCGACCGCGAAATGGCGACGGAATGCTGGCTCGACCTCTTCCAGCAAGCAGCGGATATGGGTGTTCTCCAGGTGCATCTTTCGGGTGGCGAGCCGATGCTGCGCCGGGATCTCGAACAATTTGTTTCGGCACTTGCGCATGCCGGTGTTTACACCAACCTCATCACCTCTGGTGTTGGCCTTGCCGGGGCCCGGCTGGAAGCACTTGCAGGTGCTGGACTGGACCATGTCCAGGTGAGTTTTCAGGGAGCCAACGCCGAAACGACGGCGCGCATCGGACGCCATTCCGGGGCTCACGCGAACAAGCTTGCTGCCGCCCGGCAGGCGCGGGAACTCGGGTTGGCGCTTACGATCAATGCGCCGATCCATCGGCACAACATCGCGCAAGTTCCGGACTACATCGAGCTGGCGCTCTCGCTTGGCGCCCAGCGGTTGGAGATCGCCAATATACAATATGCCGGTTGGGCGCTGCTCAATCGTCGTCATCTGCTGCCCGATCGCGCCTCGATAGAGCATCAGGCCGCGACTGTGGAGGAGGCACGGGCACGACTTGTCGGCGTGTTGGAGATCGATTTTGTCCTGGCCGACCATTTTGCCACATATCCCAAGCCCTGCATGGGTGGTTGGGGACGCGATGCTTTCGTCATCGCACCGGACGGCGCCGTGCTGCCATGTCATGCGGCAGCGACCATTCCATCACTGCGCTTCGAGCGCTTCGGCTCGCGGCCGCTGGCCGATATCTGGCGGGACTCACCGGCATTCGAGGCCTTCCGCGGAACGAACTGGATGCTTGAGCCTTGCCGCAGCTGCGAGCGGCGTGAATTTGATTGGGGTGGCTGCCGTTGCCAGGCGCTGGCGCTGGCGGGCGATGCGGCTGCGACTGATCCCGCATGTGTCAGGTCGCCCCTCCATGCCGCGATTGCTACGCTGGTTGAGGAGGCCCTTTCGACATCCGAAGGCACCGGAGGAGACCTCATCGCGCCCTACGCCTTTCGCCGCATCGCCAGCGCTTAAGCTCTTATCGTACGTTCACAGCTGTGTCTGATCAGCCAGTTGCCACGAGGCATGACGATCCAGTGGAACCTTTTCGTTGGCCGGGAATTAATCCAACTCCCCGAATGTTCAGGGCCCGCCGTGCAGTTCCCTCGGTACAAGGATTGCTGGATGCACGACGACGGAGTCTCGGGGGGGGGGGGGGGGCGGGCCGCGCGCGGGGGGGGGGCGGGGGGGGGGGGGGGGGGGTGGTGTTGTGTGGGGGGCGGCGCGGCGCGCGCGGCGGCGCGGTGGGATTTGGGGCCG
>NZ_JAMYSC010000046.1:0-46476 GCF_040321755.1 Mesorhizobium sp. M0276
CCACGGTCCACGTGAACAGAATGCTTCAGGAACTGCGACGGAAGGGCCTCATCGCCACCTCAGGCCCAACGGTACATGCTCTGGATTGGCCAAATCTTGTTCGCGCAGGAGACTTCGATCCGACCTATCTGCACCAAAGGAACCCCGAAGCTTTATAGTGACGGCAGCTCTCTTATGGCAAAATACTTCTTTGACAGTGGCGACAGCAACTCTGTCTTCGAGGACGAGATAGGCGTTGAATGCACGGGAATAGAAGGAGCGCGCCGCGCGGGCATTGAGGGCCTGAAAGACCTGGCGAAAGACGAATTGCGGGATATCGACGGACAGCAACTGTTCGTCGAGGTTCGGGACGAAAATGGTGAAAAGCTTCTGCGGCTCAGCATCTGTCTCCAGGTCAAATCGATGGAATGAGACTTTCCTGGTGTCCCGCTCGCATTGGGAGGACAACTGCGACAACCCCTTCTCCCGAAGAATGAGTAACGATGTAGGTATTCACAAGAACGGTCGGCTGCTGGCCAGCAGGACAACGCGTGTGGAGGCGTGATGAGCACGCGAACAGCATCACTTTGCGTTGGATGAATTCTCCCAAAAGCCATCCTTTCGGGTACCAATGTGTTGACGGGCGAACAAACATGCCCGGAACAAAATGCCCGGCCCATAGTTGGAGCAAGGCAGCGATCCTCCCAGCTGCAGATCGGAAATCCCGATCGCCCGCGCCGCACACTCCAACGGCGCGGGCTTGGATCGCTATCTGTACGGCAGGGTGCCAAGCTGTGGACTTGTTAGCTGGCTTTACGAGGATACTCAGCCCGCTGAATGCTATCCTTGCGCCACCGCGTTTTTCGGCGCGAGAGCGCGTGCGGAAACAACACGGGAACCCGATCCGTCCATCTTGTCGGCGGACGATAGAGAGATCGATGGGCAAGAAGATCAAGCAACGCACCGCGTCCCAGGCAGATCGTGAAAGGGCGATTGAAGCGAGCTTTTTCGCGCGCAGGTGCGGCCTCACCAAACACGAGGCACTCAAGATGCTCAGGGATGCTCGCATCAGGATGAACGGGGAAATCAAAGGGCGCTTCGGCGGTCGCAGATAGAGGTGCAATCGCTATTCGAAACGATCGTCGAGCATGATCTTCTTCACCTCCGACACACATTTTGGCGATCCGCGCATTCTGCGGCTCGACCGCCGTCCCTTCAGTTCGTTAGCAGCGCATGACCTGGCGTTGGCTGCTCTTTGGAACGAAACCGTTGGCCCGCATGATGAGGTCTGGCACCTCGGCGACTTTGCAAAGCATTCGCCCGCGACCGTGTCTTCCCTACTGTCTTCCCTCAACGGCCGCAAGCACCTGATCGTAGGCAACAACGATGGCGCAGCCACCATTGCTGCCGCAGCTTGGGCAAGTGTGAGCCACTATAAAGAGCTCACTGTTGACGGCTGCCTTTTTGTGCTTTGCCACTATCCCTTTCGCACCTGGAACCAGATCGGCAAGCGATCTATAAATCTGCACGGCCATTCGCACGGCCGCTTGAAGCCGATGACGCGCCAGTACGACGTCGGCGTCGACAGCTGGAATTTTCGTCCGGTCAATCTTGCTGCCATCAAAGCCAAGCGTCGTCGACCCTAGCGAAACTCACCGTTTGCGCCGGCAATATCTTCAGCAACCGGCTACCAATCGTCCGCGACTCCATCAAGGCAACCCCGATGGGGCCCTGAAAGGCGCTTCCGTACGCGAGATAAAAATTCGGCCGTCCTTTTCGGGGCACAGGGCTCATGGAGGGTCACCCGTTGGGCCAAGGTTTTCGGTCGAAACAGGGCGAGGCTTTGGTCATGCGTTACTCCTTCCGTGCTCCGACTGGCAGGCCGCGGTGGGGTTCTTCCTCCGAACCCGCATCAATCCTTGCGTGGTTGAGTGCTGGGTCGGAGATGGAGTGCTTTCCGATCCGCGCCGAACAATTAGCATCGCCTTAACTAATGTAAATGCACCCGATCCGCCGCCGGGTTATGGACCTCCATCCGACCCGGAGGATTTCCTTCATGCCACTCGAATCGTTGATTGACCAATACATCTGTACTCGCAAACGGCAGGGTCTTTTGTCGACGCAGCTTGCCCTTAGAGCCCTGAAGGAGGTTGTTCCGTCACCTTCGGTTTGTGATGGCCATCTCGTGAACATGATCGCCGAGCGCGCTGTTGCCGCCGGCCTAGTGATACACTTCGACCATTCAGGAGAGAACGTCGGCTAAGCGCTTTCTGCGGGCTTGGCGGTGGTCATCCGGTGGCCAGCCACGGACGCCTGTCGGCCGGCTCGCGCTCTCCATCAGGTCGAAGGTGAGGGCGGGAAAAGCCAAATGCAGTTCTCGTAGCGACATCTCCTTGAGCAACATAGAACGGCCGCCAGATATCGGGCCCGTGGCCGTCCAGCCCGCGGTAGGCCACGAGAAGCTGGGTCGCTAATGTTGCGTTCGCAAACAACAAAAGAGCGATGGCCGACGCGCCGTTACGCACCTGTGTGGTTCCAATTTTCCGGCCAATTGAAACCCCAGATCGCACAGCAGTTGGGAAGCGATAGGTGACTGAACCTTCAGCGGACCAAGCCTGGCGGACCGCGATCGCTAGACTGACCGAACACCCGCAGAGGTACAGCTTTCCGCCCTTGCGTGCGCATACCACGGGTGGAAGCAAGGTCACGAAGCCGATCAATGTCAGTCCGAACTCGAGCAGGCGGATATCGACCGCACGGTGCTGAAATTTGCTGGCGGCGTCGTTCAGCTGCTAGGAACGCACCAGCAATGGAACGAGCCCTTCATGGTTCTGGTCGAGATAGCAGACGATGCGGTCGCCGATGCGCTGGAACGTCAGGTCGACTCTCGCTTGGCCGACCGCCAGATGTCGGATCACGATATTGTCGATGCCTATTGGCAGGCGCGGAAATTCTACGCTGATTTCGCGCTTCCAGCCGTCAATACGAATGCCTAGACAGGCCTGTAGGATCATAAAGGCAGAGCCGGCCGACCACGCCTGCGGCAGGCAGGCAACCGGATAGGCCACCGGCGCATCGCTGGCGGCACGGGTGAAGCCGCAAAACAGCTCCGGCAGCCGCATATTGAAGCGGACAGCCGCCTCGAACATGCTGCTCATCAGCTTCACCACGCTGTCGCGCTCCTGATAACGGGCAAGGCCAGAGGCGCAAATCGCCGTGTCGTGGGGCCATATCGAGCCGTTGTGGTAAGACATCGGATTGAAGGGGATCTCGTCGGCGGCCAGCGTACGAACGCCCCAGCCGCTGTGAAAATGCCCCGACAGGAGCTGCGTCGCCATGGCCTGCGCCCTTTCCGCTGACGGCAACCCGACATAAAGCAGGTGACCGGCATTGGATGCGCGAACTGCGCATTGGCTGCCGTCGCCATCGATGGCCAAAGCATAAAAGTCGCGGTCCGGCATCCAGAAATGCGTCTCCACCGCCTTGCGAACCCTCTCTGCCATAGCCGTCCAGTGCGCCGCCTTGTCATCGTCGCCGCGTTTGGCCGCCAATGCCGCCATGCCCTTGTATGCTGCGAAGACGTAACCCTGCACTTCGACCAAAGCGACCGGTCCCTTGGGAATTGTGCCGTCGGCATGGAAGATTGCATCGGCGCTATCCTTCCATCCTTGGTTGAAGAGGCCGGTGTCTGCCGCCCTGCGGTACGTTACGAACCCCTCCCCGTTGCGGGCTCCGACGTCTTCCATCCATGCAGTGGCAGCTGCCAGTGAATCCCAGATCTTATCGACAAACTCCTCATCTCCGGTCCTATCGGCGTAGGCCGAAGCGAGATAGACATAGAGCGGAGTCGTGTCGACGCCACCATAGTATCGACCGAACGGCAGCTCGCGAAGCACGGCCATCTCGCCCTTGCGCGTTTCGTGCATGATCTTTCCTGGCTCCGCGTCTCCGAAGACGGAAGTCTCGGTCGATTGATAGCGGGCGAGAAACGCTAGCACGCCACGGGCAAGCGCGGGATTGAGCCAGAGCATCTGCAAAGCGGAGATGACTCCGTCGCGACCAAATGCCGTTGAAAACCACGGAATGCCAGCATAGGGATACGGTCCCGTCTCGAGGTCGGTCGTCAGCAGCGCGATGTCGGCACGCGTGCGGGTCAGCCAATCGTTGAAAACGCGGCCGGAACTGAAAACGGTCGCGCCTTGGCGGCGCTTCGACCGCATCGCAAATCGAGCTCGCGCAGCGGCTGCACGAAACCGATCACTGGACGGGACCTCTTCGCCGTGGCCGACCTCCAAATACAGTATCCTGTGGTCACGGCTCGGCACCAGAATGAGGAACTCGGCGTGATTTGGATGGAGCCGATCGGGTTTTATGGAAAACGCGATAACCGACTGACGCGCCACATTGTCGAGTCCTTCATACTTAAACGTGACACTTGACTCACCGATCAGCGCGTCATGGGCGCGACCGCGACGGCTCCGCGTGGTGCCGCGCACCTCGAACATATCCCGGAAGTCCGCGTCGAAGTCCAGCTGGACCGGCAACGAGATCTCGCGGGCGGAGTAGTTGGTAAACGTGATGCGCTCGAACATACGGTCCTGCCAGATGAAACGGGTCCGATCGATGTGGATGGCGCTCGCGGGAGCTTCACCGCCGTCTGGCCCGAGCGCGGCGAGATTGGTCAGATTGGCCGTGAACAGGATGTTGTCTTGGGACAAGGAAACGCCAAGCAACGAGGGTATACGGCCGCCGATCCACAGCCGGAAGCGCGACAGCACACGCGTGTCATCTCGGAAGAGGCCGTCGCCAGTGCCTCGTATGTCACCATAGCCGTCGGCAACGATGAAGCAGTCCTCATGCTTCAGTGCGAACTGCCGCTGCGGCTCGCGTGGTGCGGATTCGTCGAGTGGCGGGATCGCGAGCGCTGGATCAAGCTTGTGTTCTTCGACTTCCGTTTTCATATCACCCCTCCTGCTGGTGAGACCAGGTGGTTTAGGCGCGTATCTATTCCGGCTGGTGCCGCTGGCGAAGCAGCCGAGTCAACAATGCCTCATTATCCAACTCGCATGCTCGCGGTTTGGACCGCAGAGAAGCCTCAACGGAATTATTGGCAAATAGTTGGGGCATAACTTTGACCCGAGTACGGGAGGAGTTCAGGACCCCGGTTAGATAAAGATGGCCACATCGGTATGTGCTCTACGCCTCTGCCTGATGGGCCAAACGTTCTCGTTTGCCCTCCATCAGCGACCGATATATCTCGACGTATTCGCCACACATCCGCTCGACCGAGAACCGCTGTTCAAAAGTCTGCCGCACCCGTGCACGATCGAGTGCACCTATGCGTCGGGTTGCGTCCACAGCTTCGTCAAGACCGTTTACTATCGATCCAGAGACGCCATTGTCGATGACCTCTGGAACAGCGCCGCGGTTGAAAGCGATCACGGGAGTACCACAGGCCATTGCCTCGATGGTCACCAGTCCAAAGGGTTCCGGCCAGTCTATCGGAAACAGAAGCGCTGTCGCATTCCCTAGAAACTCCGCTTTTTGCGCTTCGTTGATCTCGCCGAGAAACTCTACGTTCGAATTTCCAAGCACCAAGGGTTCAACGCTCTCCTCCCAAAATGATTTATCCACCTTGTCGACCTTGGCAGCAATCTTCAGCGGCATCCCGGCGCGAACCGCGATCTCTATTGCAGTTTGTGGTCCCTTTTCCGGCGAGATGCGGCCGAGAAACGCGAGATAGCCGGAGCCTTTGGCGCGGAAAGGGAGAACATCGCGAGGAAGCCCGTGATGGACCATTCCGACCCAATTGACCGAAGGCATAGGCCGTCGCTGATCCAAGGAGATCGAGACCAAGGGAATTTGACTGAAGGCTGTATAGAGGTCGGCCAGATCGGCCAAGTCAAGCCGGCCATGGAGAGTCGTTACGGTCTGCCGGGCAAAATCTCGGATAATCGGAAAATGAAGGACATCGACGTGGAAATGCAGCACGTCGAATTCATTGGCTCGTTCACGTACGCGTTCGAGCATCAGGATATGGTGGGGGATATGGTTCTGCACATTGGGATTGAAACGCAATGCAACGTCGCAACATGGCACCAGTTCAGCCGCAGTGCGTGAATCACCGCTGGCAAACAAGGTCACGTGGTGACCTTGTTTGATAAGCTCTTCGGTCAGGTATGAAACTATCCGCTCGGTCCCACCGTATAGCCGGGGTGGAACGGATTCGGTGAGGGGCGCAATCTGGGCTATCTTCATCTTTACACGTTGCGATTTGACATCCTGGAACCTGAAGTCGTTCCTGCGAACGAAACCGGCCGCGTGTGGCCCTTTTGATATCAGGCTCCTCGATGCCAACTCCCGAAAGGCTCATCTGTTCCTTTAGGATCAGCACATCTTGGCGCTCCTAAAGAGTACCTAGCCAAGGCTCACCGGGCCGGCGTGCCTGTCCAAAATGCGGGTATTTTTCAGAAGTCCAGCTGTCAGCACCCCAGCACGACGGCGCAGGCTGACAAAGGCAAGGCCGGTCGTGACCAACTCCACCAGAGAAGCTTCGCCAACACGAAAAGAGGGCCCTCGCCCCAGTTCCTTTCGAGCTATCGGCAAGCGTTCGAAATTTTCTCGCCTAACGCATTTCGCGATTTGGCCTGACCTTCGCAACGAAAGCCCCTTGCCTACGTTCCCACTGATGCGAAGCTCCACCAGGAGGACCAGATGCCTAACGACAAAAGCAAGCGAGACTTGCATGATCGCGACCAGCTTTACGCGGAGGACGAGACCGAACTCCGGTATTTTGCCCAGCAGAATGGCGTAACGGCCGACCAGGTGCGCCAGCTGATCAAGAGCTTCGGCAATGATCGCGCTCACCTGATCCAAGCCGCAAGGGCGTTGCGAGGGCTCACACCCGCTGGAGCCGACGAGGTGACCAGAGAAGCCCGCCAGCAGATAACGCCTATGCATCTCAGCAACGATGACGAGCGATAGAAATTGGCGGGCGGTCCGGTTCAGCCGCCTTGGGTCCAATGCATTTCGAGGTGCGATTAGATTTTTGCTTGTGCGACCGCGCACCGCCTGCCGGATCTGCGTGTAGCGCTTCCTCGGGATCGTGCCCGTGAAAATGCACATCCGCGTCTGCCGGCGGATCACCGGTATTGCCGCATTTCTCTACGGCGGACACTGGGACAATCTGGACATCAGGGTCTTGTTTCAGAAGAAGCACTCAGGACAACACCTGCAATCTGGCGAGCTCGCTTTCGCGTTGAGCTCGCCATGATGTGAACTTTCCTGCCGTGAAAGTGGCCGCAGGCCGAGCCCGAGGAAGCTCAGCGCCGTCTCGCCGAGATCATGCCGGGTATGGAAATCGTCGCAGTCGCGATCAGGTGCGACATGAAGCCGGGAATGAGGTGGCGACGGATAATGCGGCTGCTGTGCCGCGGGCCACTAGTGGCCGCCATGTGCGATCTGTGCAGGCGTGACCACTCTCGACCTGCCTTGACGCTGTTGCTACCGCCCATGTCGGCGCACGACCCACCAAGTCCATCGTTCGCTCTCCCAGATCTCAGCTGCGAATTATCGCCGGCAGCCCAACCCGCTCGATCGCCGGTTGTTCCTGGAAGGAGGCTTGGCCGGTTTCCGCACGCCGGAACTTTGAAACGGCAATCAGGTTAGATGGGTTGACAGCAATGCTTTGAAAGGACTTCCGACAATGACCGACGCAGCACCTCTTCAGCGAAGCCCGGCACAGGCAAGGGGAGATATCGACGCCGGGCGCGAAGGCGACAAGACCCCCGGCTTCGACCCGGCTACCGCCCCCGTGGAGACTGACGCTGAATCCGCCGGCAACGCTCCGGTGAGAGCCCCGGCTCCGCCGCGTGACACGCCGAAGTTTACCAACGAGGCGGGCTATGCCAACGCGATGCGCCCGCTGAACGGCCAGCCCCACATCCAGCCACGCAGATATGGCCGGTCCTGGTGATTGCCGCGATCGTGGCGCTGGCCGTTATAGTCTTCATCGGTGCAGCAATGCTGCGTTGAACCCATCGATCGAGCTTCGCGACTCAGCAGTGGCTGGACATTTTTGTTCCTGGTCCAGAAACCTGACGTCGCCCGGGTTCAGGCGCGGACATGCGATGCCCATTGACCATGCATCACCAATTCTTTGCCCGAGACGCCGTCATCGTCGCACGCGATATGATCGGCGCCACGCTGTATTTGCACGGCGTTGGCGGCATCGTCGTCGAGACCGAGGCCTATCGCGCCGATGATCCGGCTTCGCACGCCTTCCGTGGCAGGACCGTGCGCAATGGCGCGATGTTCGGCGCGCCAGGCAGCGCGTACGTCTATCGCTCCTACGGCCTGCATTGGTGCCTGAATGCCGTGTGCCTGCCCGGCAGTGCCGTGCTTGTCCGCGCCATCGAACCGCGATCTGGGCTGGATGCGATGCGCGCCAATCGCGGCGTTGACGATCCCCGGCTGCTTTGTTCGGGGCCGGGGCGCCTTTGCCAGGCGCTGGCAATCGACAAATCGCATGATGGGCTGCCATTGGACGAGCCGCCATTCGAGTTCATGGCGCCGCTCGAACCCAGCGCCATCTTGACTGGCCGCAGGATCGGCATTTCCAAGGCTGTCGACGCGCAGTGGCGGTTCGGACTGCGCGGCTCGGGTTATTTGAGTCGCGAATTTTGATGCTGCGCACTACAACGGTATCGGTGTATGTCCCAGGCGCGGGTGTTATCTGCGCGGGCGCGCGGGCATAGACCGTATATGCCTGGTCCATCCCGGTGCCGGTGCCGCTGCCAGTCGGTACCGATTGTGTTCCCCAAACCGTCGTCATGCCAACGTCGCTGTATAGCGAATAGCTCACAGGCTTGGTGCCGCTCGTCATCTTTCGGTTGGCGACCGTGGCGCCGGAACCGGCTCCCGCGCTCAGCCCGACTGTGTAGGGGGTCGAGTTGGTGCAGCGAACCGTGACCGAGCCCGTCGAATCGACATTACGCCAGCACTCCAGCGGAGTCACGCTGGTGGCCGAGACGTTGCAGTTCGCGTCGATTGTCGCGGTCCAGGTTGAACCGCTGCAGATAGCTTGGTGGGTGCCTGTCGCGCACGCTGCCCCGGTCTTGTAGTCGTAGGCGGCCGCCGGGGCCGTGGTCATGGTCCAGACATACGATCCGGGCCAATTGATCGAGAAGGACGCCGTCGCGTCGTCGACGGCTCCGCTCAGTACGTCCACCAAACCGTACGATTGGCGGCCGTGACCGAGCAGCTCTGAGGCCAAGCCCCTTGCAGACCGCAAGCGAAGAATGGCGAGGATTGGCCGCAGCCGGGCTGTCCGGTGAAGCGAACGCCATAGCCGACCATAGATTCTGAAAACTTGCTACAGTGCTCACCATGGGGTCTGCATATCATGGGGCCGAGATACAAAGCAGGCTCAACCGTCGATACGACCGCGGCATGGGTGCGGCGGTAAGGCGTTAACCCCCTGGGGTGCCACCGTCGAAACGACGACTGCTCGAGGCGCAACCGCGACCTCCAACGGGTCGGCTGAAATGTTCGTGTAGCCGCTGTTCTCAGGTCATCGCCTTGAGCGGCATGGGTCTGTAGGCGCAAGGCAGCAGATCGTCGGCTTGTGGATGGCAGGCGATGAGGTAGCACAGTTTTGGCTCTGGCTCCGCGGTATGCCGCAACTGAACCAACGTCCGGTTTTGTGCAATGGCGGAATCATCACGAGCGGCCGCAATGAGGCCGGTACCGGAACGACGGCTTTCGGGAGCGACTGGGATAAAGCCGCCAGTATAGAGGCCCCTCCGAGGCTATGGTGTGCCGCGCCTTGAGTTGTCGGAAGTAAGCATGGAGCGGGTGCCAAAGTAAATTTTGACAACTTTATATTCTCGAATCTTAGTCACGTGGGTGAGAAATCTGACCCTACGCCAGATCCGTGCCTCGGCGGGTTCAGGAGCACAGAAAATCGTCAACGTCGGCAAGGCGTTGCGGCTTATGGCGGTGACGCTCGTGCAAAGCAGGTCGACGAGGAGGCGGTGCCGCGGTGTTCAACCGAAGAGCGAGCATGCGGCCGACCGCCGCAGGGCCAGCCTTGATATACGCTGCCCAAACAAGCGCGGAGAGGCTGCAGGTGCTTGCCAACGAGATCCACGCGTTACGGCAGCGCGCAAGGGCGGGCCTCGTTCTGCCTCAAGCCGGCCGGTGGGTGCCAAGAATGCCACGCCGCTGCTATGGCAATATGGGCAATTGATTAGCATATGCCGTACGACGAAGATTAGCGATTGAACCACGAGGCATCCAACAGGCGGCATTCGGGGATCACAACCGGGCTGTGATCGCCCGGTGGTGTCTCAGTTGACCGGCCTGTCATTCATGAGTCCGCTGAAGCGATTGACCCGGCGGCGAAAACCGTTGCGCTGAACAACGGTTCGAAGCTCAGCTACGACCGTCTCGTTGTTGCGCCAGGTATCGCATTCAGGGATCGGGCGCTTAGGGGCTATGACGAGGCTGCGATGGAGATCATGCGGCACGGCTGGAATGCAGGGCCGCAAATCAGGCTGTTGTGGAAAGCATGGAGGACGGCGGCCTATAGCAGCCGGCGCCGAGGGCGTTACACCAAGTTCGTCCTCGGTTCCATCGGCCGAGGAGTTTCGCCGAAATGGCCGCAAGCGTTCCTAGACTTATTTTCCATCCCAGCGCTCATCCGACATTTAGCGAAACCGGAGCACATCAACCCGAGTGGTCACTCTTGAGCCTGTTCGTGCGATCCATCCTGCGGCCGGAACAATCCTCGTCGCTCGTGGTTTGGATGCCACCAAACAAGGAGACCTCTGATGTCTGAATCGCGCGAATGGATGATCCAGTGGCTGAGAGATGCCCACGCCATGGAAGAGCAGGCGGAGACGATGCTGTCTGGACAGTTGAGCCGCATCGAGACCTATCCGGAGCTGAGGGAGCGCATCCGCCTTCATCTCGAAGAAACAAGGCAACAGGCTTCCCGGCTGAAGACCTGCCTCGACCGTATCGATGAAGGATCGTCCACCGTGAAGGACGCGGGCGGCAAGCTCATGGCGCTCGCCCAATCCATCAGCGGCGTGTTCGCCGGCGATGAGGTGATGAAGGGCTCCCTCGCCAGCTACACTTTCGAGCACATGGAAATCGCCTCCTATACAATCCTAATCGCGGCGGCCAACGCCGAGGGCGAGACCGAAATCGTGCAGGCCTGCGAGCAGAACCTCCGCGAAGAGGAGGCAATGGCGGAGTGGCTGAAAAGCCGTCTTGGCCAAACAACCCAGACGTTCCTGACGCGGGCGGCCGCCGACAGCGACAGCGCCAAGCGGTGATGGCCGGGTTGGTTAGCACGAGAAAGGCGACCCGCTCCCGACAGCCGGGACACTGTCGTCCAGGCTGCTCTTCCGTAGTTCTGGAGTTCCGGCGCCGAATTCTCGCCTAGTCGACCGCCGCGTGCTCCTCAAGCCGTCGCTGATACGCAATACCTACCGCAGCCGCGATGGCTAAACCCGCGGCACCAAGAAGCAGCTTGTCTCGCGTCTCCTGATCGCTCAGTGCGCCCTGGACAGCAGATGACGCTTGACCGGCCGCAGCGGCTGCCCCCTCGGCGGCCTCGCTGCCGGCCTGCCGCAATTCGTCGACCAGATTCGGCGTCTTGGCGCCCAAATTCCGCACCTTCTCTTTTACGGCGCCAGCCGCTTCCTCCGCATGTTCCTTCACTGTTTCGGCCGTCTTGGCGCTCATTTCGCCGACCTTCTCTGCCAGCTCGACGGATTGCTCCTTCAAGCGCTCTCTGGCGAAAGCGAGAGGATCGACCTGCCCGTCCAAGCCCGGCTGAATTGAAGGCGTACGCAACAGGCTGAATAGTCCTGCTCCGATCAACGCGGTCGCGATTGGCGGACGGTGAAGGAACCGCCACGCGAGACCAGCCCCAATTACCAATGCGGCGCCAGGATTCGTGGCAGCCTTTGCCTTGAGATCGTCGATGATCTCCAGCGCCGTCGACTGCGCGGTCGATCTTGCTTTCGCGACCAGCGCATCCTTGGCCTCGAGCGCCTCTTGCTTCAGTTCGTCGGTAAACTCGGACACCGTATTTGGCGAGCGCAGCGTCGACAAATCTTCCGCGAGCCTTGCGCGGGCTGCCTCAACGTCGTGTTCGAGTTGGCGGAGATTTGCCTCGCCCATCACGAGCCTCGCTTTCCGCTGGACTGGCCGGATTTGCCGGACCGGGAAGCACCCGGCCGTTGTGACTGATCCGAATTGGCCGATTTATCTGTCGACCGGCCCATGCTACCCGGGGCCGATTGGCCGCGCGATATGCCCGAGGTCGCGGACGGCGACTCAGCCGACCCGGCTTGCTGTTCGCCCGACAAGGTGCTGCCGAACTCGCCAGCCACTTCGCTCACGACATCCTTGAGGCCATCAGCATTAAGGCCGCGCTCCTCGGCAGCGGTCCTGAGCCTTTCGCGCGCCTTCACCGTCGACTCCTTCAACCGTTCGCCGACTTTCTCGGCGCTGTCCGTCAACTGCTCTCCAGCTGGGCCGAGTGTCCGCTTTTCAAAATCCGTGGGGCGGATGGCTGCAGCGACAGC
This sequence comes from Mesorhizobium sp. M0276, assembly GCF_040321755.1. Lineage (NCBI taxonomy): Bacteria > Pseudomonadati > Pseudomonadota > Alphaproteobacteria > Hyphomicrobiales > Phyllobacteriaceae > Mesorhizobium > Mesorhizobium sp. M0276. The sequence continues at coordinate 12,582 of NZ_JAMYSC010000046.1, forward strand.
TGCCCCTGTGGCGAGGCCGAGCAGCGCCAGCGTCAGTGGCTGCTCTTCGACTACGCGGTTCACCGTCTCTTGGAAAGTTGATTGGGCCCGTCGCGCGACCCGCTCCGATGTCTCAGTGACGTTGCGTCGCGCCTCGTCGACGTATTCCGACGCGAACGAAGTGTAAGCGCTGGCCGTGGCCGCGACCTTGCCGCCGAGGTCCGAGGCATGCTCCCGTGCATTGTCTGCCGTCTCCGAAGCGTCCTCCGTGCTTTTCGACCGGCGCCCCTGGCCGGCGGTGTTCGAGGACGTTGGGTGAACGCTTCGCTGGCCCTTACTTCCGCGGGTTTCATCAGCGTGATCAAAGCCGCCGCTGGCCCATGCCCCCCTGCGGCGCATCAACAGCGCGCAGCCGGCTGCAACGAGAAGAAGGCCTTCCGGATTGTTTTTGGCGGCTCCGATGAGCCATTCCGCCGTTCCGATGTTGGGCATATGCGCTTCGCGGCTCATGTTAGATGCTCCTTGGTTATCGATATATCCTGTTTGATCTGATGGATTGAGCGCGTGGGCGTCATCTCCTTTTGCGCATCCATGCGGCCCTTGTAGTAGGCGAGTGCTCCAGCTGCGGCCACGACGCCGGCAACGATCAGGCAGGACCAGTGCATTACGATCCCAAAGCTAGCTATCCAGAAGACGACGGCTTGCACTGTCAGCAATGCAGCGATCAGCCCAAGCACCCCGGCAGCGGACATCCAAATGCCGGCCCGAAGCTTGGCAAAAACGTTTTCAGACAGCTCCGCCCGGGCCAGCCGCAGCTCCTTTTGCACGAGGTCGGCCAGATCCGCCGCGGCGTCGGATAGTGCTCGTGGGAGCGTGGAATTCTTGAGCTGATCATGTGCCATTAAATTCGCTCGCTGCTTGCCGGTTGCGCCCGCGCACGGACTCATTGGAGCGTGACGACGCCGGCGGCGCGCTCTTCAGCGTCCGAAATGTCAAAAACCCCGCAAGGGCAGCAAGCCCAAAAACCAATCCGGGCTGGCGCTTGGTCAAATCGGAGGCGGCGCGGACCAGCTGATCGACCGACTGGTCCCGCAGATCGTCTGCGTAACCATCGATCCTGTTCGCAAACGTACGAACCACACCGGCGACTAAGGGCGCGCTTTCGTCGAGGTCCTCGGCTGCGCGTTTCGTCGAACTCGCGAGCTGGCCCATCACCTCGGCACTGCTGCCGACCTGACGGTCGAGCATTTCCTTCACCTGGTTGGTAACTGTTGACGCACTATCCGAGGCCGCCTCCTTGGCCGTATCAACTGCTTGTTGAGCCATGTCGGAGGCTTTCGAGAACGCGTCGCTCACGGTTGCCCCAATGTCCTTGTTTGCAATGTCCTCATCAGGTGTTTTGGTCGCGGATTCTCGTTCCTTGTTTTGTCTGTTCATGGTTTCCTCCATTGACAGGCAAAACTGCGGCAAAACCTTTTAGTTCCGTGGAGCTGCTCAAAGAAGCTACCCTTGCGCGCGGATACGTCTCAGCACAGTCCAAAGTGCTTCCACGAAAGTGGCTTCCCGGCTGTTTCATAGGAGCCAACCATCACCGGTCTCGCCTCGCGAAGCTATCGGCAGCGATCCTTGCGGCAGCCCGGACCAAGGAGCGGTATTTCGCCGTCCAGTCATGCCCCCGGCGGTAGGGTCTCAGTTTGGGTTTCGGCTGTGGTTGGAAGCGGACTGCTGAGACCGGACCTAGCGGCTTGCCCCGCCACCCGGGCTATCACGGGGTGGCGGGCCTCCGACTCCCCCCGTGGTGTGGACGCGCCGTGACGACTATCCCTAGGTAGTTGCCCGCAATGCGTGTATCGACTGCACATTCGCCGCGGAGGTGCGTAGTCTGCGCCGTTGAACGGACACCGATAGGCCCGACAAGTACGCTGGATATTCGTGGAGCCGGCTTTCCGTGCCACCACGCGACGGCAGGGTGGATAAAAGTCGGCGTTCCTTTCAATTTGCCACTCAGAGGCAGACCTGCCGCAGTGGGTCTCGCGGTGAAGCGGTCTCCCGACTCGAACCCCCGATGGCGAGCGAACGTTTCCGATGATCACGTTTGTCCCACAGCGTGACCGGGCGTCCCAATCTCTTTCATAAGCACGCGCAATTCGGCAGTAAGACAGAAAGTTCGAAGAGCTTCCAAGAACCAAGAACCCTAGGCAAACCGAACGCGGCGGCGGACAATGAAGGTCACGGATATCTCGGCGGACATCCGCGTTGGCGCGGTCAATATCGTCGGCAGAAGAGCGTCCGAAAAGGGCTATCGGCGGCTCCGTCGGGGGAACGAAAAAAGAAGGGAAGCAGAACGTGTGCGATTTTTGCACGCAACATCTCGTAACTATCCGATTTTATTACTATTCCGCCCCATCCAGCATGGGTGCAATAGCCAGGCTATGGTCTTGATTTTTCAGCATTTTTTCTTTAACATCAATTTGGTAGACGCAAGCGCGGCCACGCCGCTTTACGCCAGAATACGACCCTTTTCGCCACGTTTCGATCTTTCAGTGCACACGGAGCGCACACGAAAAAATGGCCACTACACAAAACTCTCGTCCGGCTCCTGGCGTGTGCAAGTCCGTCGCAAAGGTCGCTACGCCAGCGAGACCTTTCTGAGGACGCACGACGCTGGGCAACCGAAACCGAGCGCCAAGTCGATCGCGGTGAGACGCCGACAAAGTCCCGTATAGCGCGCCTGAAAACCTTCGGCGAACTCATCGACCTTCATATCGACGACATGTGCGATGTAGGCAAGTCCCCTCGCCGCTCCAAGGCCGCAGCCCTCGATATGCTCCGAAGACATCTGGGGAAGTGCAAAATAGTAGCCCTGGATCGCGAACGGCTCATTCGTTTTGGTCGGGACCGGGCCGACCAAGGCGCCGGACCGATAACTCTCGGTATCGACATCGGCTCTATAAAACTCATTCTGGCTCATGCCGCTGCAGTTCACGGCCTGCCCGTCAAGGTCGAACCAGTCGATCTCGCGCGTATCGCCCTCAAGAGACTTGGCCTCATTGGGAAAGGCCACCAGCGCGACAGACGGCCGACGCAGGATGAACTCGACAGGCTCATCGGTCACTTCGATGCAAACCCTCGTCAAATTGCTCCGCTTAGCCAGATCATACGTTTCGCCGTCGCAACCGCGATGCGCCAGGAGGAGATCTGCAAGGTGCGTTGGTCCGACCTGGAATCTCGCACGCGGATGCTTCTTATCCGTGATCGGAAAGACCCTCGGAACAAGAACGGCAACAATCAGCGCATACCGCTATTCGCGGCAACTGGATACGATGCATGGGCCATTGTCGAGGAGCAGCGGGCAAAGCGTAGCAACGACGATGATCGAATTTTCCCATTCAATCATAGGTCAGTCGGCACCGCCTTCCGTCGGGGATGCACTGACCTGAGCATCCACGACCTACATTTTCATGATTTGCGGCACGAAGGAACGAGTCGGCTTTTCGAGGCCGGATTCACGATCGAACAAGTTGCGCTGGTAACTGGGCACAAGGACTGGAAAATGTTGAAGCGCTACACCCATCTGAAGCCGGAGGCTCTCCACGCGCTGTTGGCAGCGCGCGCCGCATAGATGTGAGTGTCAAAAGGTTCTTCACGATAGAACAAGTCGCTTTGGTCACGGGGCACAAGGATTGGAAGATGTTGCGTCGATATTCGCATATCAAGCGGAAACCCTGCACACGATCCGAGTTGCGAGGGCAGCCTAGTGAGAGGCGAGATCGAATACGGCCGCCGGATCGCTGGGCATTGTAAGATCCAGCAATGGTCTTAGGAATGCCAGCGTCACCAACCCGCATCAGCGTGGCGGAGTTGTCGGCGATGAACTTGCGTTGATCTGTGAGGTTGGCTAGCTGTGAGCGGCTATCATCCTACCCTATTTCGGTCGGGCTCACGGCGAACAGAAACTGGCCGGCCGAGAAGCTCTGCATCGTTAGAAGCGCTGGTTTGCATCTCACTCGCCCGCACAGTCGGCCTTGATCGGATTTTAAGTTAGTCGTGCCCGGGTCGTGCGCGGCGTCGCCAGGAGCAGACTAGTTTCGCTGCCCGTTATGCCGGCTATGAGCCGGATGCGCCGCAGCACCGCATCGAAATCGGTCAGTGATGCGGTCCCGAGCTCGACCACCAGGTCCCAGCGGCCATTGGTGGTGTGGATGGTCGAGACTTCAGGGAAGCCGCCCAGCGCCCGGACCACGCGGTCAGCGGCGTGGCCCTCAATCTCAATCAGCATGATACCTCGGATGCGCTGATCAACGGCGTCGGCGCGCAGCACCACCGTGTAGCCGATGATGTCGCCGGATCGCTCCAGCCGCTCCATCCGTGCCCTGACTGTGGCGCGCGAGACGCCGAGGTCGACGGCGAGGTCAGACACGCTGCGCCGCGCATCATGCCGAAGCAAGGTCACGAGCCGTTCGTCCAGCGCATCCATCGGGATTACCATTTTGGCCAATTTCGCTGCTATTACGATAAACAATGCTTTTCGAATTGCCAATTCTGCCTGTTCATATCGCCGGCTCGCCATGATCTCCTCGCGGGTCATTCGAACTTGGTCAGCGGGAAAACAAGAGAATGCGTTGCAGAATCGTCGGGGCGCCAGTGCAGGATGGCGCTGGCAGGATGGGATGTGAGATGGGGCCAAGTGCGCTCAGGACGGCCGGACTTGCTGAAGTGCTGTCCGGCCTCGGCCACGCTGTCGAGGATATGGGGGCCGTCCAGGCAATTCCGGCGAGGCGCGTCGTGCATGGCAATTTGGCGCTGAAGGCCTTGCCCGAGATATCAGCCTGGACATCCGCGATTGCTCACGCCGCCTACGCCGCGAGCGAGAATGCCATGCCGATCTTTCTCGGCGGCGACCATTCGATATCCGCCGGGACCGTGTCTGGCATCGCCCGCCGCGCTGCCGAAGCCGGACGCCCGCTGTTCGTGCTGTGGCTCGACGCGCATCCGGACTTCCACACGCTCGACACCACCGCCAGCGGCAATCTGCACGGCGTTCCGCTCGCTTACGCCAGCGGCCAGCCAGGTTTTAGCGGCTATTTTCCGGATCTGCCGGCTGCGGTCGATCCCAAGCGCATCTGCACCATGGGCCTGCGCAGTGTCGACCCGGCCGAGCGTCACGCGCTCAACCAGGCGGGCGTGACCGTGCACGACATGCGCGCCATCGACGAGCATGGCATCGCGCCGCTGCTGCGCGCCTTTCTGGCGCGGGTATCTGCAGAGGACGGGCTGCTGCATGTCAGCCTCGACGTTGACTTCCTCGACCCGTCCATTGCGCCGGCTGTCGGCACCACGGTTCCCGGCGGCGCGACTTTCCGCGAGGCGCATCTGGTGATGGAGATGCTGTCCGACAGCGGCCTCGTCTCCAGCCTCGACCTGGTCGAGTTGAATCCCTTTCTGGACGAGCGTGGCCGAACTGCGACGCTGATGGTCGACCTGACGGCGAGCCTGATGGGCCGCCGCATCATGGACCGCCCCACCCGCAGCCATTCCGGGAGCTTTTGATCATGGCCACGGCAAAGTTGAACATCGTCCCCTTCGTCAGCGTCGACCGGATGATGAAGCTGGTGAACGCCATCGGCGTCGAGCGCTTCCTGACCGAGCTCGCCGGCTACATCGAGCAAGACTTCCGTCGCTGGGAACTTTTCGACAAAACGCCTCGCATCGCATCGCACAGCCATGACGGGGTCATCGAACTGATGCCTACAAGCGATGGGCGGCTCTATGGCTTCAAATATGTCAACGGCCATCCCAAGAACATGCGCCAGGGTTTGCAGACGGTGACTGCCTTCGGCGTGCTCGCCGATGTCGGTAGCGGCTACCCGATGCTGCTCACCGAGATGACCATACTGACGGCGCTGCGTACCGCCGCCACATCCGCTGTCGCGGCCAAGTATCTGGCGCCGGGCGGCGCGCGCACCATGGCCATCATCGGCAATGGGGCCCAATCGGAATTCCAGGCGATCGCCTTCAAGGCGCTGACCGGCATCGACAGGCTCAGGCTCTACGACATCGATCGATCCGCCTCGCGGAAATGCGCGAAGAACCTGGCTGGCATGGGATTTGACATCACCATCTGCGCATCCGGGCAGGAAGCGGTTGAAGGGGCCCGGATCATCACGACCGTCACCGCCGACAAACAGTGCGCCACCATCCTCACCGACAACATGGTCGGCTCCGGCGTCCACATCAACGCCGTCGGCGGCGATTGCCCCGGCAAGACCGAACTCCACAAGGACATCCTGCTGCGCTCCGACATTTTCGTCGAGTTCCCGCCGCAGACACGCATCGAGGGCGAGATCCAGCAGCTGGATCTCGACCATCCGGTGACCGAACTCTGGCAAGTAATCGCCGGCAAGGTGCAAGGCCGGAGAGACGCCAAGCAGATCACGCTGTTCGATTCCGTCGGCTTCGCCATCGAGGATTTTTCGGCCCTGCGCTATGTGCGCGACCAGTTGCAAGCGACCGGCCTCTACGAGGAGCTCGATCTGCTGGCCGATCCCGACGAGCCACGCGACCTTTTCGGCATGCTGCTGAGGGCAGCCCTGAAGCTGGCCGCATAAAAGGCTCGCTTAAAACTGCAGAGACGGTATGGTTCCCATCAGAGGTCACCACGGGCGACCCACCCTACGTTTCCGGTCGACAGCGTTCAGGAAGACCACGAGATCATCGGCATACTCCATGTCGAGGTCGACGGCTTGGTGGCCTTCGTACACAGCCGGCAGCCCGGTGAACACGTCGAACACCATCCAGGACTCATCCGCTTCCTTCCTCAAGTCGTACCGTAGGGACACCATCAGGGAAGCCTAATGTGGGTCGGGAATATTTGGTAGAAATTTCTGAGCGGGTGATCGGATGATAGGCACGCGCGCCGACCCCCCGTGCCCATCAGGTTCCACGACAAGAGGCACGGCCGGTTCCGTGCGTTGGCAGCTCGCGGCAATCCCTATCTGCGTGGTCGTCCCATGCAAAAAGCCCGTCGCTTCGGGGGAAAGCGACGGGCTTTTGTAGGGCGGTATTGTAACATAGCCGCTCCGTAATGATGACTGGCACCGGTGAACATTCGATTAAAAAGCCCGCCAACCTTTCGGCTGACGGGCATAGCTAGGACTGGCTAGGATCTACCCAGCACCGGCTTGGTATCTTGGCAGAGCAGTTGATTGCAAGATCAGGCTGGCACAATTTTGGATTGGACGGCTGAATCAAACGCCCGGCGACGGAAGCCCGAGAGTAGGCCCGCGCCCAAGCTCGGGGCAAAGGCGGGCCCGGCCAAGGGTCGCGCACCTTGACCAGCAGCGAGGGGTGCTGCCGCCAGAGAAACCAGTCGCTAAATATTAGGTTCCGCTAATGTGATCAAAAAGGCCCACACCCGACATAAGCATGGGTGGGCGGGTCTTGGAGTGGCTAGGAATCAACCCAGCATAGGTCAACGAGCGGCGGAGGGCTGGTTGCGCTCATCGTTCACCGGCATTTTACCTTACGCGACGTTTCCCGGGCGTTGACGGCATGGTAAGCCGACCACAAGGACGCGGTGCGGTTCGATCGGGAGATGGGGGCATCACTCGGTCGGGCCAGGCTCAGGCAGGGCTCCGCGTCCGCACCATTTCAAAATTCGGGCATAGGTGAACGAGCGGCGGAGGGGTTGGTTGCGATCACCTATTGCCGCTCTCTGCCCTTAAGCTCATCCAGAGAAACAGAGCGCCCGAAATTTTCGTGGACCGCGTAGCCTTGACGCACCGCCTCCGTTGGCAGTTTCTCCATAACCTTCCGCTTGGCAATCTCCCGGCGAATTGCCAGCGCACGACGGATTATGGCGGGTCCGCCCTCCTGCCCAATTGCGCTTGCACCTTCATTGCTGTGCGGTGCCGCGCCCGAACTGGTTCATGCAGAGTTTCCTGACCCATGCGCCAGCCGCGTTCCATCGTAACTTCTTGTCTTGTGCACCTGGTGCGCTTTGCTGTAGCGAGGCTGCTGACGCAGATCGGGCTACGGCACCTGAAGAGCAGATGAAAGGTCGGCCAAATGCCTGAAGATCTTATCGAGTCCGACGTGGAATTGCTGGAGATGACCGCTGACATCGTTTCCGCCTATGTCAGCAATAACCCGGTTCCAGTTGCGGAACTCGCCCGCGTAATTGCCGATACCTATGAGGCGATCAGCAAGCTGCAGGGCGCGCGCCCACCCAAAGCGGAAGAGAAGCCTACACCCGCTATCCCGATCAAGAAATCGGTGACGCCCGATTTCATCATCTGTCTGGAAGACGGCAAGAAGTTTAAATCGCTCAAGCGGCACTTAGGCACCCACTACGATCTGACGCCAGATGCGTACCGCGCGAAATGGGGCCTGCCCTCCGATTACCCAATGGTTGCGCCGAACTATGCCGCGGTGCGATCCGCGATGGCGAAGGCGATCGGCCTGGGACGGAAGGCCGTAGAGCCTGAACCCGTAACGTTGCCGGCGCCGGCCAAGCGCCGCAAGATCGGCATCAAGACAACCTGACATCCGGGCTATTTTGCACAAAAGCCCGCATTCTGTTCAAGGGCGCGGAGCGATCGCCTTCCGTCAGAAAGAACCCTGCCTCTTGTTCCATGGCAGCCGCTGCCGAGTACATTAGCCCTCAAGGGATGATCCCCCTCTAGCCGACGGCATCTGGGAAAACGCGGCGATGATTGCCTCGAGCGACACATTCAGTGCATTCGAAAAGGTCCGGCCCTTCTGCCAAATCGCAACGTAGTGATAGAGCGCGGACGGCTCCACTGGCCTTATTCCCAAGTGAAACGCAGCGTACTCACGGGCGATGATCTCGTTGGTTATCGAAATGCCTAGGCCTGCCGAAACGTATCCGGCTTCGTGACCGTTGCAATCGAATTCCACCAGTATGTCTGGCTCGACGCCGGCGAAGCGCAAGGCATTGAAGTTCATTTGGTGGGCGGCGAACTGGGGATCGATATCGACGATCGTTTCGCCTGCCAGGTCTTGAGCCTCGATACAGGCCTGTTTTGAGAAACGGTGATCGGGATGAAAAATGCATACGTTGCGCGCTGACCCAAGCGGCGTCCATTCAAACAGGCCTGGATCCAGTGGCAGTCTCGAAATTCCAAGATCGGCGCGGCCTGCCAGGATGTGTTCGCCGATCTGGTCATAGCTTCCCGAAATCGACCGGACATTCAGAGCGGTCTTCGAGCGAATAATCGCCACCGCCTTGGGCAAGGTCACGAAACCGAAAACAGAAGGCGCGGCAATCGCAATCCGTTGCTTTTCCTCGTTCTTCATTGCGAAGATCGACGCTTCCAGCCGATCCAGGGACGTCAGGGCAAGTTCTACGTTTCGCAGGAGCTCCTAGGCTTCCTGCAAGGGGACGATGCGGTTGGCTGATCTCTTGAAGAGTGTGATGCCGAGCGTGATCTCGAGTTGCTTCACGTGTTGACTGACAGCCGGCTGGCTTATCCCGAGCGCTGCCGCCGCTCGCCTTGTCGATCCGGCCCGCAAGACTTCCCGGAACACCTTGAGTTGACTCAGCAGGCGCCGGATCTGCTGCGGCTCCTTCGACCAGGAGTTTTCGAGCGCCTCCCAGACCTGCTCCTGACGCGTGTGATCGTCGGTCACGGTAAAGGCCATGAGTTGCTCGAGCTGCATGCCATCCTGCTCGTAAACCTCCTGCAGCTTGGCCGAAACCCTGGCCAGCCTCAGGCGCTGCTGCACGAATGTTGCGGAGACGAAGAAGCGTGCCGCAATCTCCTCATGGCTTGCGCCCTGGTCGTGAAGGGTCTGGAAGGCGCGAAACATGTCGAGCGGATGTAAATCTTCGCGCTGAAAATTCTCGGCCAGCGAATCCTCCTCGATCGGGACCGCGCTGTGAGCGTCGCTGACAACGCAGGGAACTGGCTCGGTCTTGATCATGCGCTTCTGCTTGACCAGCAGTTCCAGCGCGCGATAGCGGCGCCCGCCAGCCGGCACCTCAAACATGCCGGTCTCGTTACCCTCGCCATCCAGCACGGCCGGAGAGGTTCTGGAGCAGGCCGCGCCGTGCGATCGACGCGGCGAGGTCCTCTATCGTTTCCCCGCGCTTGATGCGCCGGACATTGGACTGGCTCAGCACCAGCTTGTTGAAGGGGATGTCACGTGAAGCGTTGAGGGTGATCGTCTGCTTGGGCGTAGCCATGGGATTATCTCCGCGACGGGGCGACCGAGACTCTCTCGACCTCCAACCCCGTCAAAAAAGACGGGCGCAGCCCTCTCACTCTAGGACTGCGCCGCACACCGAAGATCCAGAGGGGGACAGGGCCGCAGACACGACTTTGCGCATCTGCGGCTTTGCGGATTTCAAGGTGAGATCTCACTTGCCGTCCCGGCCATGCTGGGCGGCGTGGTAGAGATGCGTTCGGCTCGCGAAGGTTTCCGACCCGGCGGGCGGCCTCTGCCCAGACCGAAATCGGCAGGTCGGTGCCAAAGAGGATGTCGCGCTCGATGCCCATGCCGAAGGGCAGCCGGATCGAAGTCATCTCAAGGACACGAGAAACTGCCCTGCTCCGGATAGCCGAGATCGGCGAGACCGAACATGGTGTCGCCATCGGCATCCAGCGCGGTTGCGAGTCAGGCTCCTTCGCCGAGTGGATTGAAGAACTTCACGACCGGTACGTGTTCGGCGTCGCGCCCGCGGCCGTAGCGAGCAGGCACGCGCAGTTCCTCGGTGAGAACGATCATGCCGCCCTCCTCTCGATCTCGGCCTCATCGACGTCGGCCCGGTCTGCCCTGGCTGCACCGTCAGGTTGCGGCAGGAAGGCGAGCAACCAGTCGGCCGCCTTGCTGGCCTGGGAGGCGGCACGCACGATGGCGCGGTTGTCTTCGCGCAGGACCTCGAGCCAGGAGGCCAGGTAATCGGCGTGGCGCACGGTCGGCACAATACCTAGCGAGGCGCAGCAGAAGGCCGCGTTCATTTCGGCGACCAGTTCCTCGAAAGCATATCGCTTTGTGCCGAAGGCGCCGCCGAGGTCACGGCCGACGCGGGAGGGATGGCCGGTCGCATGCCCAAGCTCGTGCAGGGCGGTGCGGTGCCAGTCGATGGTCTGGAAATACGCCTGCGGAGGTGGCACCTGCACGTAGTCGTGCGCCGGCACATAATAGGCGCTATTGCCGCCGATGCGGAAATCGATCCCTGTCGCCTTGATCAGTGCGTCGACAGCCGGTTCGATCAGTCCGGGCTCTGGTGCGGGCGGAAACACCGCCAGATCGTCGGGCAGATTTTCGCATTGCGCAACGTTGAACACGGTGAAGCGCTTCAGGAACGGTATCGCCTGGGCTGCCTCGCCGGTCTCCCGCGCGCGATTCTTCTCGTCGTCAGGGATGAAGCGGTCAGCATAGACGACGGTGGTTCCGTGTTCGCCCTTGCGGACATGGCCGCCCAGCGATAGAGCCTGGCGGAAAGTCAGCCAGCCCTGGACGGGAAAGCCATGCTCGACGACCGCACCCCACAGGATTAGCACGTTGATCCCCGAATAGGCGCGGCCAGAGGCGGCATTGGCCGGCATGGCGAGGGATGCTTGCGTCGCCGCCGTGCCCCAGGGCTGCACCCAGGGAAAGTGCCCAGCTTCCAGCTCGGCGATGATCTTGTTCGTAATATCGTCATAGAGGCTTGTCCGGTCGGCGCCGGCGCGAGCGTAATGTCTGGACATCGCGTTTCTCCGCGACGGGCCCCGGAGGCCTCTCCTCCAGCTCTCAACCCGTCACGGCAAACCGGTCCGTACTCTCACTCTAGAGGGCGTGGCCGGGGCCTCGAAGGGGGACGCTCCCGAACTTGGGGCAAAGGCGGTCCGCGCCAAATCAGCAAATGTCGCTGACCATCTAGTATCGTTGTACTACCGGACTGCGTGGCGGATGCGGTCGGTAAGCGTTTGTTCGACGTCGAAATATCCTTCCCAGGCTTCGGGCAACTGAGCCCGCGCGGCGGCGGCGAAAACATCGAAACCGTTGGCGCTTTCGCAGGTGGGCAACTCATCCCAGCTGACGGGCACCGCGCACGACGCCCCCGCGCGTGCCCGAGTCGACCAGGGGCAGATTGCAGTGGAGCCCTGGCCGTTGCGCAGGTAATCGAGAAACATTCGGCCCTTGCGCTTCATCTTGCTCATGTTGGCGACGAAGCGCGACGGATCTGTGCGGGCCAGCAGTTCCGCGAAGTCTTGGCAGAAGCTCTTGACCTCGTCCCAGTCTGCCTTCGGCAGGAGCGGGACGACCACATGAACGCCCTTGCCGCCGGACAGCAACGGCCACGACTGCAGTCCAAGCGCTTCCAGAATGCCTCGAATGTCGAGGGCTGCCTGCTTGACGGCAGCAAAGCCCAAGGCCTCGTCGGGGTCGATGTCGAAGATCATGCGGTGCGGCAGATCCGGCTGCTGGCGACGGCTTCCCCAGATGTGGAATTCGAGCACGTTCATCTGGACACCTGCGATCAACCCAGCCAGGTCATCGACCCACAAGATGCGGCTTTCCTTACCGGACATCTTCTCCAGCTGGCCGTCATGGATAGCCTTGGGCATGCCTGGCAGTCTGTGCTTCTGAAAGAAGGTCTGCTGCAGGTCGCCGTCGGTATCGCGCACCAGCGACAGCGGCCGATCCTGGATGTGCGGCAGCATCTTCTCGGCGACCACGGCGTAGTAGGCGGCGAGCGTTGCCTTGGTCACCTTGGTGCCTGGATACATGACCTTGTCTGGATGCGTCAGCTTGACGCCGACAGCAGCGGCGATCTCCTTGCCGATTCCCGGATCGAGATTGGCGGAGCCAAGAGTTGCCGGCGTCTTCGGCATTTCCATCACCACCTGGTCGGCCCGCTTGTCTTCGCGCATGCCCTCAAAGCTTGGATGCCGCAAGCTGCCGTCCGGTGTCACTTCGGCATAGGTAACCTCTGCAACAAGCTCGGGCTTCACCCATTTGGCACGTCGGGCAATGTCTCTCGGAACGGAGGCGAAAGCCGGTTTCTCAACACGGCGTTTCTCGAGCTTCGCGAGGATGTCCTTGCGCATCGCCTCGGTGAACCCCGTGCCGACGCGGCCGCGATAAATGAGCTGGCCATTGTCGTAAGTGCCGAGGATCAACGATGCCATGCCACGCCCCGTGTCACTTGGGCGATAGCCGCCGACAACGAATTCCTGTCGCTTCGTGCACTTGATCTTGAGCCAACCCCAGGTGCGTTCGCCGACGTAGGGGCTGTCGGCGCGCTTGGCGATGACGCCTTCGTGACCGCCCTGGCACATGGCGTCAAACACCCTTCTGCCTTGGTCGACGATGTGGCTGGAGAATTGCAGGCTGTCGTCAGGGCGGCGCGCGCCCAGCAGGGACTCAAGTCGCGCCTTGCGTTCGAGGAGCGGCTGGTTCGACAGATCTTCGCCATCCAATTCAAGCAGATCGAAGGCGTAGAACTTGAGGAGCATACCCGCGGCAATGCCGGTTTTCAGCATGGAGAAGTTCGTACGGCCCTGGCTGTCGATGGCAACGATCTCACCATCGATCAGAACCGCGCCTTTGGTCAGATTCTGAAGCGGCGGCAAGATGACCTTGAACTGTCGGGTCCAGTCGTGGCCATTGCGGGTATAGACGACGACATTCGAGCCGGAGATGGCGACTTGGGCACGATAGCCGTCGAACTTCATCTCGAAGAGCCAATCCCCGCCCACCGGTATGTGGTCTGTCAGCGTGCATAGCTGGAAGGGACGAAACTTCGGGAGCCGATATGTAGGACAGATTCTGAGTCTCTGCGCCGTGCGCGGCTTTTACTGAGGGTGCCGTCTACAGCCGACATGCGGAACTCGGATACATAGTCCGATTCAATACCCTGCCTGGGATTCGGTTCCATGCCGATGCATCCCGCGCCGGTGACCGTCGGCGCTCAAAGGAATAAAGGCGTATAAGCCGCAGTCCTGCGCGCGGCCGCAACAGCGGACCATTGTCGCGCGCAGGACGGAGGAAATTCGCCCCCGCCGCGGGCGGTGAACGGGACAGCCGTAGGAGCGTCAGCATAGCGCCGGCCGCAGGACGGGACGCGGGACCGACTGTCCCCGTCCGCGGTGGTCCGCATATTTTAGTCGACGCCGACCGCGGAGATGGCGCGGGATTTCCGGCCCTCGACAGTCCGGCCGCTGACCGAGATCGGATTGTCCCAAACCAGAGCCGAGTTGGCCTGGACGAAATCGATGAGGTCGTGGATCCCTTCACCCCTCAATTGCGTGGCAGCTTGTGAATTTCCAACCTGACAGGCCCGCCTCTGTCACAACTCGTGCAAAAAAGTGCTCGCTCGACCGAACTGAACAGAGCGCCCTTTCCATAGCGCTTGATGAGCCCGGCAGGCTTTACCGTTGCATGGTGCGAACACGATCTGCACCAAGCCCGCAATACATGCCATTCGCGAAGATCGCCGAGCGCCACATCCAGGCCCGCGTGAACGCTGCCATCGACCATGGCCTGCGGTGGGATCTTGACCTCGCCTGGTGTCAGGATTTTCTCCATCACATGTCGGCTGTTGTAGTGGATCAGCAGCATGCCCGGGCGGCGCCGGATGGCGGCCTGCCAGGCTGCCTGGCTCACCGTTGAATCGGGGGAGCGAAATGGTTTCTGCCAAAGCCTGCTCCTCGCGCTCCCAGACCTCGATCCGAAAATTGTCTTCCGCGGTTGTTTCCATAGCGTCGCCGGCCAGCGCGATTGACGCCGGGCCCGTCCCTTTGCTGCTCCAGATCACGCTGAAATAAGGAACATATTCCTCCCTCGTCAAGGGGACGCTTGATTCTTTGTTCTCATTTTGTTCGCATCGGCAGGATTAGGTTATAGGAGGCGAACCATGGAACTTCGCTTGAACATTGACGACGCAACACCCCAAGAGCTCGCACGTGGAATCGCGGCAGCCGAAGCAGTATTTGAACGCGCCGGCATTATGGCTTTGCAAGGCGCGGAAGGACTGTTCGCGTTGGAAGGCTGGGATTTCAAAGGCTTTCCTGAAGACGACAAGCCTACCGAGGACGAAGATCGGACCGCCACAGTCTGGATGGAGGCCGACAAGGCCGCGGTGACCGCATGTTGTGCTGGATGGCCGGAAGTTCCACACCATCAGGTCATGGAACTGATCAACGTTCCTCGGACGAAGCTGCAAGCCGAAGCGGTTCCAGATAGCTGGCCAGAACGGAAGCAGCTCTATCCTGACGTCGTCAAGCGGCTGGAGATCACGAGCGGCCCGGACCGCCAGATCGATTTCGATATTGCGTTCGTTCTCGGTTGGGTTCCCGAGCGGCCGACCCTGGACCGGGTTGAGCCGCTTTCGGAGCTGGAGACCGTATCCCCCTCTTCACCAGCGACCTTGCCCAGGTCGAAGAGATGCTCGCAAAGCGCTCAAGGACTGGACAATCGAGATCGACCGGGACCCCTGTGATGCCCCCCGACCCGGCGGCCAGCGATGACGATGATGAATTGCGCATGGCGGCATGGCGTGATTTCGACGGCGCCTTGCATATGGAGAAGCCGCCGGCAAATCCCGCAATCGCGCTGACGCTGGCAATGATGCGCGGCCAATCAATGCATTTCGAATAGTGGTCAAACGCAGTCGGGGCTCACCGACGCCATCGGTGATCGACCGCGACTCGCCGCACCAGATTGCGCTGCCGGATGATCTCTGCACCGACCGGAACTTCACCATGATCGCGAAGTTCTGCCAGGAACGAGGGCTTAAGCACCAGACGCGCTATGTACAGGCGATATGGCCGAACCGCAAATATGAAACCTATCGGCTCCATTGCTTCAGCGATGCCGCATCGGCAGAGGCGTTCCTTGATCACTTCGAGGGGCTGATGTTCGATCCGAGGCGGGATCGGGAGAATGGAAAAGTGCGAGGCGTCTGGCGCCGCACGGGCGAATACACGCCGGTGCTCGATCTCGGTGGCTTGCCGAGCGCGAGGCCGACCTGCTGCCGGTCGGATACTTCCACGTCGTATTCACGCTCCCCGCCGAGGTCGCCGACATCGCATTCCAGAACAAGGCGGCGGTCTACGACGTGCTGTTCAAGGCGGCATCGGAGACGATGCTGACGATCGCCGCCGATCCGAAGCCCCGTCAGCCTACCGCGTCGTGGATGGCATCAAACAACATGCGTGCCGAAAATGGTTGGAGTTGCTGGCCGACGCCTTCGTCAAATTGACCGACCAGGAACAGCTGTCGCGCGAGACGGTGCGTCGGCGTTGGCCGAGAACGATCTCAAGCCCTGGCGCAAGGACATGTGGTGCATTCCCAAGGTCGACGCCGAGTATGTCGCGCGCATGGAGGATGTGCTCGACCTCTACGCCGAGGCGCCGGATCCACAGCGGCCGGTCCTGTGCTTCGACGAAAGCCCGACCCAGCTCATCGGCGAAGTGCGGCAGCCGATCCCGGCCGCGCCGGGAAGGCTGGAGCGGCATGACTTCGAATACAAACGCAATGGCACTGCCAACCTGTTCGTCTTCCTCGATGCCCACCGATCCTGGCGCAAGGTGAAAGTCACCGAGCGGCGCGCCGCTCACGACTTTGCCCACTGCATGCGCGACCTTGCCGATATCTATTATCCGCAAGCCGAGTGCATCCGCGTCGTCCTCGACAATCTGTCGACCCACACGCCCGCCGCACTCTACCAGCTGGAATTCCATTACACGCCAAAGCACGCCAGCTGGCTCAACATGGTCGAGATCGAGATCGGCGTCCGGCGCAGTCAGTGCCTCGACCGCCGCATCGAAAGTCGTGACAGCCCCATTGCCGAGGTCGCCGCGTGGGAAAACCAGCGAAATAACAGCGGCGCCCGCATCAATTGGATGTTCTCAACCGAACAGGCCCGCCCCAAAATGGCTAAAGCCTATCCGGCAAAGAGTCATAATCCTGCAGAGCCACTAGAACCGAAACACGATCCCGGCCCGCCTGCGGTAGCACCTGACGCGCCGGCGGCCATGTCGCCAGTAACTACGGCAGACCCTTCTCCAGCCCCGCCGGCGGTGGTGGCGGCGATAGTGGCCGTAATCTGGGTCGTAATAAGGGTCGTCGTAGCGCCGATGGTAGACCGGCTCCACTTCCGCCTGAGTACCTTCGTCATCGAAGGTCGGTGAGTCTGGCGCGTCGAGTTCATCGAGAATGCCGCTTTTGGCCCCTGGAACACCTGCCACTGCGTCGATAGGCCGAACCGCGCTTGCAAAGGCCGCTGCCCCTGCAATGCCAAACATTGCTGTCAAGAAGGATCGCCGATCCATAGAAAGCCTCCAGTGTTACACAACTCTAATGGTACCAACTCTTAAGGCGCGCGGCCGGAAAAGGCAGGCCTTGCACCCGTTACAAATTGAGGATTCGCCAACCGCAGTGCGGCCCGTGAACCCTGTCAGCACAGGAAGGGACGTAGCTGCGCCGATCTGCAAATATGTCAGCCAAGCGCGAATCCTATCACCAGAAAGGTGACGGCGGTCGCGAACAGCGGTGCGAGCAACCAGCGAGCCTGGCTAACACTTCTATCCATCTGTTTTCTCCGAACTTTCCGGAGAAACAATAACGTTGGAAGCAAGCTGTTCCACGCTACATCATGGGTAAGACCATTGCGTTTTGGGCTCAGACTTAAGTCCTACCCCCCGCCCGACCGAAGCCTCAACCCGGAACGTTTGACGTTGCCCCAAGTTCGGTTTGGAGGTCGGCTTGGACGATGTCGTGGTGCGCCGGCCGCAAGAGGAGAAAATCATGAGAATGCATCTTGCGGGCGCCGCTGCGGCGTTGTTGCTCTTCGCTGGTGTCGGCGCGGTCGCTGCTCAGGACGTGATCATTACGCCCGAACAGGATACAGTCATCCATGAGTATGTGAAAAAGCAGCCGTTGGCATCGTTGAAGGTTCCCGGCGTGGAACTCAATATCGGCACAGCGCTGCCCGACACAGTCGAGTTGCATGAAGTGCCCAACGTCAAATACCGCTATGTCGTGATCGACAATCGGACGGTTCTCGTGGATCCAGGCACTCGCAAGATCATCAAGGTTTACGACTGACTAACCTTTCGCTGAACCCCCGCCGCCCATGTGGCTCGACGGCCCGCTCCGGTATTTGCTGTCGCGCCGCTTCGACCATGCCCTCGAGGCCGGCCTCGAGGGCAGGTGATAGATTGCCTTTGCATCACCCGGCAGAGGTTCGCTGAACTGGATGCTCCCGCCCGGCTCGATCATGCTGACCAAGATCTCGCGCCGCTCCTCCAGCGCCATGTCGCGCAGATCGTGTCCATTGAGGTGCACCAGGTCGAACGCGACGAAAGAGAGGTCATGCTGCCGGCGGGTGATCCCCTTGCGCAACTCGCCGAAATCGGACAGGCCGGCTTCGTTAAACACGATGATCTCGCCGTCGACGATGGCGCTTTCCGCGCCGAGGCTCTTTGTTTACCGGTCGCGATACTTCGCCGCCCAGTCGTGGCCGTTGCGCGTGTAAATCCTGGTGCCGTCTTTATCGATGATAAGCTGTGACCGGTACCCGTCGAACTTGACCTCGTGAATCCAGCTATCGCCCTCCGGAGGCTTCTCCACCAAGGTCGGCATCAAAAGCGCGACGAACTTCAAACGCATGGACAGGAATCACAAAACCGCGATTTAAGCCACAAGATCGGCAATCGGTTCCGGAACATTTTAGCTTCAATGCATGTTTCATTGGTTATGAAGATCCAGACCGACGAATGCCGGGCAGCGTTGACGCTCATCCGGCGTACAATCGAGGAGCACTGCCCGCCCGGCGTGCTGCCGAGCGAAGAGGTGGTCAACGGGCTCTATGGGCCGGAGCTGATCCATGAGGCGGAAGCGATTGCTGCGGCCATAGTCGCAACTATCGATCAGATGCAATTGCGCGTGATGATGAAATCGCCTTCCCCCAGTATCAAACCGTAAGCCGCCACAGGGAAGCCTGCCGATGCGCGTTTCCGCTGACCGCCGAAGCGTCCCGCGCGTCCTGGCGCCCGCTTATGGCCAGCGTGAACGCAGGTTCCTTCTAGGGAACAGAGCCCAAAGCCGCACGTTCTGTTATTTGATCCAAAGGGGAGTACAAAAATGGTACGCCAAATCGCAACAACTATAGCGCTGCTCATTCAATTTCCAGCTTCCGCATTTGCAGACACTACCCAATATTGGGCCGCAAAGGATGCCGTTTCGAAGCAGTGCGAGGTGGTGACAAAGAAGCCAGACGGAACCCTGGTCATAGAGCTTACGAAGGCCACATATAAGACCGAGGCGGAAGCGAACGATGCCTTGAAGAAGCTTCCAGATTGCAAGAAGTGACTGCCTGTGTCGTTTGCTCGAAGCGCGTCAACAATCGCCCTGCCTTGCCCTCAGTGCCATACACTGATGCGCCATACGGCGGGAAAGACCTTCCTGCTTGTCCAGCCAAGGCCCGAAATGACCGCGCGGCAATGATGCCTTGGCCTCCAGCAGCTGGTGCCCGATCGCCAGCTTGCGATCTTCGGAGCGCCGAGCACCAGTTGATCGACCCTTTGCGGCCTCGCTCGCTCGGATGCGATTGTCGACGTGTGGGGCGCCCCCTGTCGCTGCCGCGCCATCATGTAAATCATGCCCGCGAGCGCATGGCCCTGGTGAACGATCCCGCGGAGCTCGTGGGCAAGCGCCATCATTGGCCCGAGCGGGATCAAATCGAACATCTCGAGCAGCGCCGTGGTGTGTTGCTCGACCAGGTCGGGACAGGCGCGCAGCAGGTCAGAGATCGCCGTCAGGGAGGTTTCGTCTATCAGGGCGTTGTTGCCCTGCCCTTCAGCAAGGATGCACATGACGAGGCGAGCATGTTCGACGCCGTGGCGATCGATGATCCGCCGGATCGTGGCGACGGCTCGGGTCTCTCCCGGAGGCGGGTAGGCCGATTTGCTGACGATCCTGACGTCAAATTCCTGGCAAAGCGCTTTCACGCGAGGATCGACGACCATGCCGGAGAGGATATCGCGAGGAAGAGGGTCTGTCCGTGCCAGCATGCCGCGCCGCGCTTGGAACACGATATTGCATAAGTGGAGACTTATGCGCAAGGCTAACCGGTGATCAAACCAACTTTGGATTTGGCGCACTCTTTCAGTAGACCAAGACCGAGATCCTTCACCACACTGAGGGGCAACCCGGCCAATTCGGCGGCAGAAAACGACTGCTTTATCTGGTTCCAGACGCCTTTGTTTTGCAAAGCCGCAAGGAAGTCGCGACCTTCCCAAGATAAGTCTTTCATGAAAACAAGCGCATAGGGCGCGTTGATCCGTCTGGACGGCGGCCCTTCGATGAAGCCCGCGCGGAAAGCATCTCGATATGACGGCCAACCACCACTTCGTCATGGCCTTCCAGTGGCAGCGGTTTTGGTGTCAAGTCGGTTCGATACTGCACTGCGAGCAAGATTTCCCGGATCAATTCCATGTCGCGTTTCACGCCAGCCCTCCCCAATGGGTCAAGCGCGACAATAATCTGAAAACCGGATGAAATCATAGCGGCTACCACGGCAGCGCCAGCACGATGCTAGAGGACAGGAGGGAGGCGAGCCTGGCGATCATGCTGAAAGCCCCGGCAGCGAGGAGCTGGCCACGGGCGCCGTCAGCGTGATCTTGCGGTAGTACAAGGCGTTCTTCGACGTGGCAGCGAAGCCGCCGAGGATCGCCCGCTGCATGGTGAGCATCACATTGGCCGTGGTGTCGATGAGCCGGCACCATCAATCGACCTGGCAATGAAACTGTCCGTATAGGTAACGGCGACTTATGCAGTCTAGGTTCGTATTCCAGATCGGTGTCGTCGACGCCTCGGCAGTCGAGTGTGGGGCCACCGTCATACAGCGCCCCCGACAGGCTGCTGGCCGTCCCAGCCACCTTCCGAGGCAGGAACCAAAGCGTACGAGCAATGCTTACCCAGCGAAGGGCATCTTAATTTTTCGGAGAATTGATAATGAGAGCCACCCTGATTATGAGCGCCTTGGCGCTTTGCTTGGCCGCGCCTGCGGTCGCTTCGGCGGATGATTCCATCGTCATCCAAAGCCACCGGCACCACCGTCATCATTATTGGAACAATGACAACGCAGTGATGATCAATCAGTACGGCCAGCGTCTGCATCGGCGTCATCATGGTCAGGTGACCTTCTACGACCAGGGGCGCCGGCATCACCGCTCGGGCGTGATGATCACCGGATCGGTCGATCGTCCCCTCCATCGCCACCGTCACGTAATCATCCAGCAGGACGACAACAGCGATAGCGACTATTGATCGGAGGCCGATGGCCCGGCTTTTTGATCTCAATGAAAGCCGGGCCACGCATCGCGCAGTAGCTACGGAACGAACCGGTTCGCCATGAGTTACCAAATCATGATGGATACCATGGAACCCCAAGGCCACGGCATGGCGGCTGATACTTTGACCTCGGAAGTCGCGAGTGCGAAGCAGCGCATCAACCGGACTGAGATCGCGATTAAACGAACAGAAGAAATGCTGGCCGCGAATATAGCGCTCCGCAGCAGGATGCGGTTTCCGGTCGAGGCCACAGACCGCTTGATGGATCCCCCCAGCAGCAATGAATGACTTCGCGTAGGTTGAAGCTGGCCGGCGTCTCATTCCTCCGGTCCGCCTGGAAATCGCCGCGGTGCCCACCGGCGACGCTGCATGGATTGTGGACCTCGCCCCCCGGTCATCTGCCGCCATGTCAAACTTTAACGCTGGCGGGCTCGCGACTGTGCTATGGATAATCCGCGGGCGGGCGTTTCTCGGGAGGAGACGCCTATGGAAGTTAGAGATCTTGTGGCCAAGATGTCTGCGGCTTTGCTGAAGCGGCGGGCTGCCACGCCAACCATTCCAATCAAGCCAATCGCCAACTCTTTGGCAAGTCGCTCCGTCGCACCCAACTGGCCGATGCGCCAGACGACACCGCACAAGCCGAGACCGCCGGTGCCGCCCTGCAGCAATATGTAGGACGACCCTCCAGGCGGCGGCGCTAGCCCGGATATCTCACACAGTTGAAGTGCATCGGGGCTCCGAATCAAGGAAAATGCTTCTGCGACAAAGACTTACCTTGAGCAGAGGTATTCCCCGATGCAAACAGAGTGTATACCGGAACGGTTTGATGTTGCACCTGTTGAAAGGCGTGCCGTCGTGGCCGGTTTTGACGGTGGAACGATCACCTCCGACGCCGGCGCGCTTCTGCTGGGGCTGACGGACCGGGCGATCGGGCTGGTCGGCCGCTTTGCCCGCTGGTTCGTGGATGCCCGCCGTCCGGCATTGATCGAGCATGAGGTGAAGACGCTTGTCGGCCAGCGCATCTTCGCGCTCGCGCTTGGCTATGAAGATTTTTGCGCGTTGCGCCGCATCGGCCTGGTGGACACACGGCTTGCCAGGGCAAGCTGCGCCACCATCCGTCTCAAGCTGTTCAAGATCGGCGCCCTGGTCAGCGTCTCGGTACGCCGCATCAAGCTGGCCATGAACTCCGCCTGTCCCTTCCAGCGCGAACCCAATTCTTAGCCGTGACTGACGTTTGGTAAACAAGTCGTTAATACACCTTTGCAGCGAAAGAGTCGCGCGTCAATCCGAGGCCGGGGGCGGTGCGCCTAAGTCGCGAAGCCCATCCAAAGAGGCGGCGCCGGTTTCTAAGGTGAAGGCGTACAGTTGGATCGATCGAAGTCCATGAGGATCCAAGATGAAGCCGCTAAAAAGACAGCCGGACCGCCCGCCTGAACTCGACGTTCCCGTTCCGTCCAAATAGGACGGCTCGGGTCTTGCGGTTGGCAGTTGCGGTGCGTGCCTGAAGTGGCCCACGGCACTCCGGTCGGCTCCGCTCGCAATAGCTGACGGTCGTCGAACCGAACCGGTCGACGATGCATGTTGAGGCATCCAATGGAAGAAAGAAATTTCTCACGGACGAAGAAGTCTCAGGGCGCTATCGCGGGGATTTCCGTCGGAACACTCCGCAATTGGCGCGCGACGATAATCGGGCCTTGAGGAGCTCGAGGCATGGGATCGAAAGAATATCGTGATCTGCCGTGCGCCAGACCGACACGCCGTGCGCGCATCCAATGAGGTGTGATCTGCCCGTTGAAGGCCGTCTAACCGCCCCCAAGTGAAAAGGGAAGCAGTCTGTCTCGCTATCTTAGTCGATTGTCCGGACCGCCGGTAACCGTTAGTTTCCAGCCACTCGTATAACACGATCTGAAAAGGTCTGACTGTGGAACTTCTCTGCCTCGCGCGACCATGCGGGCGAGCGGGTACCAGCGGAGCGCACTACCTCTCATCGCAGAAATCCTTAACCTACCGGTGAGATCCGGTGCCACTATATCTCTGGCAGGACGATGCTATGTCACGAGCCCTGATTGTTGTTGGCCTCATCATAGTGGCCGTAGGCTTACTGTGGCCGTGGTTGTCGCGGATCGGCCTTGGCAGGCTGCCTGGTGACATCGTCATCGAGCGTGAAAACTTCGCGTTTTATGCTCCGATCGCCACCGGGATAGTTATCAGCGTCGTGCTCTCGATTATTCTGTGGCTGATCAACCGGTAGCGGGATACTTGGGTCTACAGCCGCCCTCCACCTGGACCCTTCCTCGCAATGCTCGCATTCTGTCCCCGAGGAGCTGGGGGCGGTGGACAAATCTTGCTACGACAATCGGCCCGACCAGTGGCGAAAGCGCACTGGCGCAAAGTCGCGGCGTGCGCGCCAACTGGCCCGCGTGCCCAGCGGCTCGTGTTGGTGACCGTTGCCGCCACGTTACCCAATACGTCATGCAGCGCGCCGGTATGGCCCTTCCGAGCTGGACCGGCGCGAGGGCTGCGATTGGCGGCGTCGCTGCGGTCACCAACGGCGACACGCCGCAATGCCCATGCGTAGTGTCGCTTGCGCAGATTCCAGCCACGCTGTCCCCAGCGGCGATCGGAACCGTTGCGTTGGTAGGAAGGTTATTTACCTTGCCCCAGCGAAATCTCGGCAAGGCCTCTGTTGGAAGCAATGCGAACTTTACCGGATCCCGCAAGTCGATATGTTTTGACGCGCTTCCTGCTTAAGCTCGCCTTTCGTATGTCTCGCGTCGGCGCATTGGCTGTGGGAATTTGGCCGAACGCTGGTCAACTTGCTGTTTCTCGCCGCCTTATTGGACGTTGGTATTGCGGTAGTTCGGAAGACGCCATTTCACGCACCGACACTCACCTATTGGGATGAAGCGATCGCTACTCTTTTCCCGTCTCTTCTCGTCTTATGGAAGCTGGCATGATCACGAAAGAATTCCCGTCGACTTCACTTTTCTGATCGGGATGGAGAGTTGGCCGGTGACTACTGAAGCAAAGCCGTCTTCCAGCTCAAAATTGCGTCGACCCGTCTGCATCGGTTACGCCGGGCCACCCTGATAGAGCGGCTGGGGCCAGGGCTCATCACCGGAGCCGCCGACGACGATCCCAGCGGCATCGCCACCTATTCGCAAGCTGGCGCACAGTTCGGCATGAACATGCTTTGGAGCATGGTCTTCACCTATCCGCTGATGTGCGCCATTCAGATGATCAGCGCCCGGATCGGCCGCGTCACCGGACATGGGCTTGCCGCCAATATGGGCCGCGTCTTTCCGGCTTGGATCGTCATGATCCTGGTGACGCTTCTATTCATCGCCAACACGATCAATATCGGGGCCGATCTGGCGGCGATGGGTGCGGCTGCAAAACTGGTGCTTGGCTGGGGCCAGCACACTTTCACCGTTGGATTTGCCGTCGTCTCGCTGGTCGCACAGCTGTTCATTCCGTATCACCGGTATGTCCGCTACCTGAAATGGCTGACGCTAGTGTTGTTCGCCTATGTCGGTGTTATTTTTACCATTCATATTGATTGGGGCGATGTTGCCCTACGTACGTTTGTGCCCCAGCTCAGCTTGACCGGGGATATGATCACGATGGTGGTGGCGATCATCGGCACCACCATCAGCCCTTATCTCTTCTTCTGGCAGGCATCGGAGGAGGTGGAGGATGAAGAGGCGGACGCTGCTAAGCCACTCCTAAGAAAGCCCTCTCAAGCAACCTACGAGCTGGGTCGAATCCAGTGGGACACCTATGCCGGCATGGGTTTCTCCAACCTGATCGCCTTCTTCATCATCCTGACGACCGCCGTCACACTGCACGCCAGTGGCATGACCGACATCCAGACTGCCGCCGATGCCGCCGACGCGTTGCGGCCGGTAGCTGGCGAATTCGCATTCATGCTCTTCAGTCTTGGCATCATCGGCACCGGTCTTCTTGCCATCCCGGTTTTGGCGGGCTCGGCCGCTTACGCCGTCGGCGAATCCCGAGGCTGGAAGACCGGTCTCGAGAACAAGCCGTGGCAAGCAGTGGGTTTCTACACGGTGATCGGGTTGGCGACGGTACTCGGCATCGCTGTCGACTATTCGCCGATCGATCCGATCAAGGCCCTGTTCTGGACCGCTGTCATCAATGGCGTGATTTCCGTGCCCATCATGGCGGCGATGATGATCGTAGCTTCGCGCAGGCACGAGATGGGTCGGTTCGTGGCCACGATTGGCCAGCGTATTCTCGGATGGACCGTCACCGCGATCATGGCCGGCGCAACCGCCGCTATGTTCATTTTCAGATAGGAAGGAGTGGGGATGACCTTATTGTCGCGCGTGGTCCATCGAACGCCTCGGTTTAGGCGAAGCTTCGACAATTTTGCGAAGAAGCCCTCGACCGTGTTGAGCCACTAGCACGAGATCGGTGTGAAGTGGAAGATGAAGCGTCCTCGCCGGCCGGCACTTCGGCGTCGATCGCATTGAGCAGGCGCATCAACATTGAGCCGACGACGTCACGCAGTTGGTCCACAAACCGCGGATCGCTTGAGACGCTTGAACTGGCGCCAGCGGTTGGGCTGCAGCCCGTTCGCCTTCCACATGCAACGCACCGAACTCGGCTTGATGCCGGCCGTGGCCGCCATCATGTCGGCGGTCCAGTGCGTCGGGCAGCCGCTTCGGCGCGCCCTTGGACAGCAGGTGCGCCTCGTCGAGAAGAACTAGCTTGGGCTTCGCGAGATCGCCGGCGTCCGGCAACTTGCGGAAGGGTGCGGTCAGCAGCCAAAGCAGCAAGAGCTTTAGCGCTTCGAGTAGCTTGTCCGCATGCAAGAGCTTGTGGTTCCCTGCCCTGCGCGTCGAGCGCCGTGAAATCGGCGATATCGAACGGCGGCTCGCCGAATAGGCGATCGCCGGCCCTGCATTGCGGTTCGCACGGCATGTCGGTTTGGCGCACGGCAGATCACGATGTTCGTTCGAATGGCAGAGGCGGCTGTCAGGTAGGAGGCGAGCGCTCCGTACGCCGGCCTTAAGAGTTAACTTATGAAATCCATGCCCTATTGGTGCTATCTGAGCGGACGAGTTTGACACGCCGGGAATCTCGACCATTCAGACATCGAGCGCCCTTGGCCTAGATTAGAATGAATGCAGGCCACTCACAAAGAACGGGAACAACTTGCCGCACATTGAGTTGCATTCCTGCCTCGTTCCGAGGCGAGAACGGGAGAAAACACCATGGCAACTACGAATAAGGCCTCGACCAAAGGTTTGACCGAACTTTTCCACGGTACGCTGAAGGACATTTATTTTGCCGAAAAGAAGATTCTTGCGACTTTGCCGAAAATGGCCAAAGCGGTGCAAAGCCCAGATTTGAAGGCGGCGTTCGAAAAGCACCGCGGCGAAACGAAGGAACACGTTGCCCGCCTCGAAGAGGTGTTCGAAGTGATCGGCAAGAAGCCGCAGGGCAAGACCTGCGCGGCCATCGTCGGGATGACCGAGGAGGGCGCAGAAATCATGGAAGAGTACAAGGGCGCAGCTGCCTTGGATGCCGGGCTGCTGGCCGCAGCGCAGGCTGTCGAGCACTACGAAATCTCCCGCTACGGGACTTTGTTAACCTGGGCTTCCGAACTCGGGCTCGATGAAGCGGTATCGCTCCTCAAACTCACGCTGGGAGAAGAGAAGGCGACCGACGAGGCGCTGACCCAACTCGCTGAATCGACGGTCAACATGGCTGCCGAAGCCGCATAACGCGATTGTGAAGCGCCTCAGCCGCAACCATGAACCCCGAGCGCCTCCTTGGGGTGCGCCGTTCGGCCAGCCGCGACACCGCCATTTCAGTGAGGCAAGGTCAGCCGGAACTCGCAGATCAGCCCCGACTTCTCAAAATTGAGTACGACGCGATCTGACTTATTGAAATCAAACACGCGCTCCAGAAGCTGCGTGCCGAAGCCTTTGCGCCCACCAGGACCAACAGGCGGACCTCCAACTTCGCGCCATTCGAGCTCGAGCCGGCGATGCTGGCCCTTGCCGACAAGCTTCCAATGGATCGAAACGCTTCCCGTCGCATTCGACAGCGACCCGTATTTGATCGCGTTGGTCGTCAGCTCATGGAACGCCAAAGCTGCTGAAAGGGCAATGTTGGATGGGAGCCACACCGTCTCGCCGCCGATCTGAAAGCGTTCGACCGGCGCGTGCGGCGTGACCGATGCCAAAACAAGATCATTGAGATCTGCGCCGCTCCAGTTCCGCTGCGTTAGCAAGTCATGTGCCTTTGCCAGCGAGACGAGCCGGCTGGACAGCATCTTTCCTGCCTCCGATAGACTGGTGGCGTTGCGGATTGTCTGGCCCGCGATTGATTGGACGACAGCAAGCGTGTTCTTGACGCGGTGGTTGAGCTCATTGGCCAGCAATTTGCGTTGCTCTTCGCCGCGTTTGCGGTCGGTGATGTCGAGGCTGATTTGCACAGCTCCAACGATCGCGCCATCTGGATTGCGAATAGGCCGCGCGCTGGATAGCAGAAAACGCTCGACGCCAGACGGAAGCGTGTAGGCGAACTCTTCGTGGTCGACCAGTTCTCCACGCATTGCCCGGCTTAGCGGCCGGTCCTCTCGGCTGATGATATGGCCATCCTTGACCGCGATCGTGTCGATCACGTGCTGCGGTCTGCCAAAGGATTTTGCGCCGTCAGTCGGCAAACCCATGAGTTCCGCCGCGAAGCGGTTACGGATCACCTGGAGCGCTTTCGGGTCATAGGTGAACCAGACCCCCGCCGGTACCGTATCCAACACAGTTTCCAGCTCCGTTCGGCGTTCGGTGATGGCCCGCTCCGCCTCAACCAGCGCCTCGGCGATGGCGGCAAACTCCTTAACCGAGGTGTAAAGCGGCTCGACCTTGCGCTGCTGCCCGAGCGCCTCAGCGCGTGCGGCTAGATCGGCGGTGGCACCCGTGAATTGTCTGCCGACTGTGTATCCGAGCGCAATCGATACAAGGAGGGACAAGAGGCCTATGCCGCTAATCGCGGCGAGCGAGCGCCAGAGCGGGGCCTGCGCTACCGAAAGCGGCAGGTTGGCGGTATAAAACCAATCCGAGTAAGAGGACCTGTAAAAGCCGGCTAGCAGCTTGGTTCCTTCGAGATTGCGGGATGTAAAGCTGCCGGAGCGGCCAACGACTTTCTCCACATATTCCGGCAGTCCGGGTTTACCGCTCATCTCTTCGTGCAACTTGGAGCGTGCCACAAAATGTCCGTCACGATCTCCAACCGCGACCGTCCAGCCCTCGGGCACGGCTGGCATCATCACATTGCGGATGCGGGTCGTTGGGACAGAGATCGAAAGAATCAGGTCCTCGCCTTTGGGCGCTGGCACTCGGATGGCAATTTGAACGCGGTAGCTACTCGAACCCAGGGCGGCGAAGACATCACTGACGAAAAATCCGGAGGTCCTGATTCTTTCGCGATCGTGATCAGCTATGGGGTCGACCGGCGGCAGATTGCTGCCGTAGCCAATCCCGGTGTTCATCAGCTGAGTGTGACCGAGATCTCTCAGGACGACGACTCGGTCCGTTGCCCGGACCAGATTGAGCGCCTCTCGGTGAAAGGTTTGCAGATCACCGTTGGCAAGGGCGGCCGATTTCGACAAGCCATTGAGGATTGTCTGAAGATTGACGAGTTCACCTTCGACAACGAGCGAAACCTGCCTGGCCGTTTGCACGGCATCCTGTTCGAAACGGTATCTCTCATGCAGAGCGTATTGCACCAGCAAATAGGCCGCGAACAGCCAGACCGGGACGATCGCGGCTGCGATCGATCCGAGCAGGTGCAATCGAACGGACCGTCGTTGCAAGCCTCTACCTCATGCCCCTCAGGATCCGCCAACCATAATCGGCGAGCTCCGAACGGCAAGCTTTAGTTCAAGCGAATATGGCGCGGCAATTTGGGGCGGAGCGACGCCGACGAATCGCGCCGGCATCCGTGTTTTATCCGGTCTGGGCCATATCGGCTCAGCAATACGTTTGTCTGATGCATTCCTCAATGAGCGGCCGCCGCGACCCCCTTGTCCTCCGGGTTCCGGCTGTGTGGCACAGCGAATGGAGAAGCTTGTCTCCGATTCCATCAGCTGGATAAGATTTAATTGTCGTAGAGATCGCGGAACCTTGGGCGCCACGGCCCTTCTTGCGGTCGTCGGCAACGGACGTCAGTTTCAGAAGGCCCGCGATCTGGCTGCATGGCTGGGCCTTGTCCCGCGGGAACACTCGACCGAAGGCAAGCAGAAACTCCTCGGCATCAGCAAGCGTGGGAACCGTCACGTCCGCAAGATCTTTGTTCATGGCGCGCGATCCTGCTTCCGACATAGGTGAAAACCGGGAACCTGTTAGCGGAGTTTGCCCGGACGTCTTCGACGTGCTTCGGGACAGCCCAGTGAAAACAAAGATTTTCGGGTTGCTCCAGAAGGTGCTTTCAGCCAGGCGATTGGAGATTGCCCGCCTGATGGTGGCAATGGACCGGGTCAGGCTCACTTACGCAAGGATGCTCATCGCTCTTACACCACAAGCCCTGCTGTCCAAGGATTTCCATCCCACCACGATCGCCAACCTGACTGAAGGCATGCGAGGCGCGATGGCGCTCGAGCTGGGCAGGCTGAGCCCTTGCGGCTCTAAGCGCCGTGGAACAGCGTGGCCAAGTGGGGAGCTTGTCGCAGCCAGCCGCTATTTTGAACGGCTGATGGATAATTCCAAGGTGGTGCGGTATCTGGCGCGCAATTTTCCTGGCCATTTTGAAGAGTTTCACAATCTGTCGGTGCTCTTCCTCAAATAGGTGGGGGAGCGGGCCGGCTCCACAGCCGCTCGGCGCACTACCGGATTTCCTTTTGACGCGCCAACACTACATGGCTTACTAATCTTTCCAGATCACGCGCTTTGATTTCGACCAGCCGCCGGAACCGGATGGTTTCCAATTCCTGCCCGACAGGATGGAACACCCGCGGCGGTCATGGAATCCGGTTCGTCGCATCGCCGCGCCATGCCGATGTACTGCTCGTCACCGGGCCCGTGACCAAGAATATGCGAGAGGCACTGAAGCGAACCTACGACGCAACTCCCAATCCCCAATGGGTGGTCGCCTCGCACTCGGACATTGTGCCAGCAACGGCGGCTGTTTCGCTGGCAGCTATGCCGTGATGCGCGGCGTGTCGGAGGCTCTGCCTGTCGACCTGCACATTCCGGGGTGCCCGCCAGCGCCAATCGAAATTCTGACAGGCCTGCTCGCCTTGCTTGAGGGCGTGAATTCAAAGCGTGGTCCATTAGGCTGAATATCGATGTGGAGGCTTATCCAGGCCGGCCTTGTCGCTGCATGTGTCATGTGTCCAAAGCATACCCTTGCGGAAGCGCCGGGCCGCTTGGTGGCATTGATCGAGGTGAAGGCGACATCCAAGATCGACAGCAGCGACTTTCGGCATATCAATTGGTTTGACGCGGCTCGGACTATTTTTGCTGGGTGGCTACAGCAACCATCCGATTTCTATCCGAAGCTATCCGAGGCTACGATCATCGTATTCAGCCTCTTCCCTTCATCGAAAAACGCGCCTCACTGTGTCCGTACAAGAGCGTGTTCGACAGTTGCGGTGCGTGCCTGAAGTAACGCCACGGCACTCCGGTCGGCTCCGCTCGCAACAACTGACGGTCGTCGAACCGAACCGGTCGACGATGCATGTTGAGGCATCTAATGTAAGAAAGAAAATTTCTCACGGACGAAGAAGTCTCAGGGCGCTATCGCGGGGTGTTTCCGTCGGAACACTCCGCAATTGGCGCGCGATGAAAATCGGGCCGACCTACATCAAGATCGGCAAGGCAGTGCTATATCCCCTTGAGGAGCTCGATGCATGGGATCGAAAGAATATCGTGATCTGCCGTGCCTCGCGCGTATAGAAAGCGCTGCTTGCGGTACCGATGAGGACGGCTACTCACGTGATCGCCCACAGTCCTCCCGCAACGACCGCCGCATAGCGTGCGGCCTTGCCCATTGCGACAAGAGCAACGAACACCCAGAGATCCACGCGTGCCGCGCCTGCCGCAATGGTGAAGGCATCTCCAACAACCGGCATCCAGGCAAACAGCAGCGTCCATTCGCCAAAGCGTCGGAACGTCCCGCTTGCCTACTCATAGCGCTCAGGAGTTATAGGTAACCAGCGCCTGGTCCCACCGGCCACATTCGACGTATATTGAATCGATGACTAAGCGCTACGACATGCAGCGAGCACATAGTGCACATAGTGGTCTCTAGTCGATCACTGACGTCTTCACCCGACAGCCGGCTACTCTTGACGGTGTGCTAGTCGTGAGGCTGAAGCCAACAGAGGCCGATGACTTGAGAGACCGGAAGGCGAAG
Organism: Mesorhizobium sp. M0276; assembly: GCF_040321755.1. Taxonomy (NCBI): domain Bacteria; kingdom Pseudomonadati; phylum Pseudomonadota; class Alphaproteobacteria; order Hyphomicrobiales; family Phyllobacteriaceae; genus Mesorhizobium; species Mesorhizobium sp. M0276. The sequence goes on from NZ_JAMYSC010000046.1 coordinate 44,259, forward strand.
GGAATCGCCTGAGCCGCCTGGTGACATGCACCAGCTATGCACCAGCCATGCCAACTCGACTGCCATCATTTTTTGGCGTCTGCTAGCGCGGCTCATCGGCAGGGGTTCATTCGAATCTGCGGCGTGTCTTTCGCTCTTCTGCGTCTTGCAACCTGGTTGGCTCATATTCGAACGACACGCGGTTCCGCCCACGTTGTTTCGCTTCAAAAAGGCACCGTCCGGCAATGCGGAGGACGTTCTGAGTATCTGCATTGCGAGAGATTTCTGCACCCCCGATGCTGACGGTCACCTTTACGACGTCCTGTTGCCCCCGGACCCAGGGAATCCCCTCGATATTCCGACGGATGTTCTCCGCAATCGTGATTCCCTGCTCTTTGCGCGCCTCTCGCAGCAAGATCCCGAACTCTTCCCCGCCAAGACGGCCAATTGAGTCACCTGGGCGTGTCGCATAGACGAGGGCCTTTGCAATCTGCACCAAAGTCTCGTCACCCTTGAAGTGTCCATGTTTGTCGTTGATTGAGGAGAAATGATCCGGATCGATCAAGAGAACCGTGTCGCATTCTCCTTCATCGCGCCTCCTGTCCATCCTTGCCATGAATTCACCGCGGCTAAGGAGCCCCGTCATCGGGTCGTGGCTGGTTACGAAGGTGAGCCTCTCGTGCGCCTCTCTGAGGGCTGTGTGTGACTTCTCCAGCTTGTCGCAGGTATCCTGGATCGTTTCCGACTGGGCGAAAATGTAGGCACTGACCGGCATTCCGATCAGGATGGGAATGAAGGTACATTCCACCCAACTCAGCCAGTCGATCGGCATCTGCAACGCAAGCCTGGCCGTGAACGACAGACCGAAGGTCGCCACGACTGCAATTATCGTCACGATTACTGATTTGCCCAGAATACGATTGGTGCGCGGCATCATATCGTTTTTTAAACACCGGCACTGAAAATGACGTTACCAATTCGACTAAGATTATTCGGGCCCAAGCGCTGGTGCAAAAAGCGGCCCTCGACCTTGCCAGAGGGACGTCCATAAGTTGTGTGCGTCAAGTTCTGCAAAAATGGCGTGGCGGTAGCTGTGACGTCGGCGTGTTAGGCCGTTTGGCTGCTGTGGAAGCTTGGCGATTTTCACATATCGCGCGGTTTAGCGCACATGGCCGCGATACCTCCTGCAGTCCACATCCTCAAGGACGCAGGGCTATTCGAATTTGATATCTTGGGGTTATCCGCGCAAGCGTATTTGCACCTACATTAGCCACCACTTGACGAACCCAATGCCCGCACCAGACTTATGGAATGGCTGGAATGACTCGGGAAATTATCGACGCCGATGATGAAATGACGATCACCGTCGCCGTTCTGAAGATGCACGATGACTGGGATCGCAATTCGGCTATTGCGTCCATGTCATTTCTGATCAGCCCGGTGCTGGGCGGAGTCAGCCGAAAGTTCCACGGCCTTTCCCTTTCGGCGCCAAAGCAGACGAAGTCCGCAAACAAGGTGGAGCCCACAGGCGAGATGGCCGGGTACGCGATGAGGCCGCAATGTCACGGTAAATGCCGGCGCAGCTAGCAACATCACCATTAGCGCAGAGCCAAGGCCGAGCCAGAGCATAGCCACTTAAAAGTACGATTGTAGGAAAGCCGCCACCCTTCGAATGCTTATATCGCTGTCTGCCAGCCAAGGAGAGGAATGATGAAGAATCCCTATTGGGCCGATGAAACCCAAGACTTCATTCTTCGCGACGTTCTTGATTTGGCCGGTTACAGCGATCATGGCGTCGTAATCACAATGATTGATGCGGAAGGAACGCGACTTCGTCTCCACCTGGAGATCAGCACGGGCGAGCTGCTGTGCGAGCGAATCGCAAGCGCGCTTGAGGGCCGTTACGGGTAGTTCAAAGCCCAAGCGCGGTTCAGGGCTTGATCTGTTTCATTCGCACGCCTGATTGGCTGGAACCAGCGGTGTGTGCCAAAGGCGGTTTCAGTCCTGTTCTTAGGGGGTGCAACCGTTCGTCACCGCTATCCACCCATAGTAAGGCGTGCAGGAATCAAGGTCCCTATTGAACCTCCCGATGCGCGAGAATGGCTCTTGCCGCCGGGTGGGGATCCAAGGCAATGAAAAGACGGCCTAAGAGTCCGTTTTGAAATTCACGGATGGGCGTTTCGTCGGATGAGATTGCCGCCCATTGCGACAAGGATCATGGCTTGCGAGACGTCGATGC
>NZ_JAMYSC010000047.1:0-46171 GCF_040321755.1 Mesorhizobium sp. M0276
CCCACCCCCGGGGGCGCCGCCCAACCCCCCCGCCCACCCAAACCCGGCTGGGCCAAAAAAAAAAAATATTCCAACCCCCCCCCCCCCCCCCCCCCCGGCCCCCGCGCCTTTCTTTGTCAAATGCCGGGCACGCCATTCGCGCTCGTTTGGTGCCGCCCCTCATTGCCCTGCCAGGCATTTCTCCCCGTATGGTGACAGGAGAAAGTAGCTGCACGCAACGCCGGCGCCATCCTGGCAACGCAGGTGATTGGCGAAATCGCCGGAAGGCGGCGCCCTTCTCCCCGTCACTATACGAGAGAAGATGCCGGCAGGCAGATGAGGGGCAGCGCCGGCCTGGCCCGCTCTCAACAAAGCCTCCAAACTAAGACGCCGCGGACCATGCCGCGGCGTCTCTAAATCATCTCTTGTCGAACTCAGCTTGACGGCTGCGGTTCCATTCCGCCTTCGGGCTCGGGGCCTTTCTTGCGCCGGCCGCCGGACTTCGGCACGGCCGAGCCACGGCTCGGCGGCGTGTCGTCGCCGAGGTCGCGTGAAGGCTTCTGTCCGGCGATCAATTGCTTGATCTCGTCGCCGGACAGCGTCTCGTACTCGAGCAGCCCTTGCGCCAGCGCGATCCATTCCTTCTTCTTCTTGGTCAGGATGGATTTCGCCGTGGAATAGGCCTCGTCGATCAGGCGGCGCACTTCGGCGTCGATGATCTGCGCGGTCTCTTCCGAGACGTTCTGCGTGCGCGCCACCGAATGGCCAAGGAACACTTCCTCCTGGTTGTCGCCATAGGCGACATGGCCGAGCTTGTCGGAAAAGCCCCAGCGCGTGACCATGGCTCGCGCCAGCTTGGTCGCCTGCTCGATGTCGGAGGAGGCGCCCGAGGTGATGTTTTCCTTGCCGAACTTGAACTCCTCGGCGACACGGCCGCCCATCATGATGGCAAGGCGCGAGATCATGTATTTGTAGCTCATCGAATAGCGGTCACCCTCCGGCAACTGCATGACCATGCCGAGCGCGCGGCCGCGTGGGATGATGGTGGCCTTGTGCAGCGGATCGGCCGACGGCACGTTGAGCGCCAGGATGGCGTGGCCGGCCTCGTGATAGGCCGTCAGTTCCTTCTCGGCCTGGGTCATCGCCGACGAGCGGCGCTCGGCGCCCATCATGATCTTGTCCTTGGCGTCCTCGAACTCGGCCATGGTGACAAGGCGCTTGTTGCGCCGCGCCGCCATCAGGGCCGATTCGTTGACGAGGTTCATCAGATCGGCGCCGGAGAAGCCCGGCGTGCCGCGCGCGACGACTTTGAGATCGACATTGGGCGCCAGCGGCACGTTGCGCACATGCACCTTCAGGATCTTTTCGCGGCCGACGATGTCGGGATTCGGCACCACGACCTGGCGGTCGAAGCGGCCCGGCCTGAGCAGCGCCGGATCGAGCACGTCGGGCCGGTTGGTGGCGGCGATCAGGATGATGCTTTCGTTGGATTCGAAACCATCCATCTCGACCAGCAGCTGGTTCAGCGTCTGCTCGCGTTCGTCATTGCCGCCACCGAGACCGGCACCGCGATGGCGGCCGACGGCATCGATTTCGTCGATGAAGATGATGCAGGGCGCGTTCTTCTTGGCCTGGTCGAACATGTCGCGCACGCGGCTCGCGCCGACGCCGACGAACATCTCGACGAAGTCCGAACCGGAAATGGTGAAGAATGGCACATTGGCTTCGCCGGCAACCGAACGGGCGAGCAGCGTCTTGCCGGTTCCTGGAGGGCCGACGAGCAGCACGCCGCGCGGGATCTTGCCGCCGAGCCGCTGGAACTTCTGCGGATCGCGCAGGAATTCGACGATCTCTTCCAGATCTTCCTTGGCTTCATCGACGCCGGCGACATCCTGGAAGGTGACCCGGCCATGCGCCTCGGTGAGCAGCTTGGCCTTCGACTTGCCGAAGCCCATGGCGCGCCCGGACCCGGACTGCATCTGGCGCATGAAGAATATCCAGACGCCGAGGATGAGGATCATCGGCAGCCATGAGATCAGGTAGCCGAACAGCGAATTGGAACCGTCACTCTCAGGCCGCGCGTTGATGGTGACGTTCTTGTCCTGCAGTCGCGAGACCAGCGATGGATCGCCGGGCGAATAGGTCTGGAAGCCGCTGGAATTGTCGGTGTAAGTGCCGCTGATACGAGCACCGGCGATGGTCACCGTCTTGACCCGGCCCGACGCGACATCCTGCAGGAACTGCGAATAAGGTACATCGCTGGAAGCCCCTCGCGTCTGCGGCGTCTGGAACAGATTGAACAGCGCTATGAGCAGGACCGCTATGATCGCCCAAAGCGCGAGGTTGCGATAGTTCGGATTCATCAATTGTCCCGTTGGCATCCGCAGGGCGGACACACGTCGTGAGAGGAAACTTGCGCCTAACATAGGGAGAGCGCCTCCCCTTGCCAAGCATAACAGCATGTCTGGGTTAAGCTTTCGCCTTATCATCAACCGGCACTGTGGCCGCTGAAAGGCAGGGCGGGCAGCTTCGGCGCGCCAATCAGCCCGGCAACGGCACGCGCCGGCGCCAGATCGAAGGACGGCAGGAAGCGGGCAAAGGGTGCAACGACGGGCCGCACTTCAACCATCGCGGATACCGTTCTATGTTCAGACAAATCAAGGCATTCACCGGCCTGCCACAACGCCGGCTCGGCGGCGAGCGCGGCGCGCATCAGGCTCGGCGGGGCCTTTCCTTCCCCAATGGCCAGCCGCTTCGCCGCTGCTGCGCCGAACGGGGCAATCAACAATGTGCCGCTGCCGTCGTTTAATGTGATATGCCGCCGGCCATCCCAGAGGGTTTCGTTGCTGGCGGCGGTGGCAGCGGGCAAGCCGCGCGCCTCGCGGCGCAGGAAGATGCCTGCGCGCCGGAAATCGACAACCGTCCGCGACAATGTGGCGCAAAAAAATCCCGCTTTCAGCCGACCCAACAGTGCCTCGCTACGCGTCTGATCCGGCAGGAAGTCCATCCCGCCGATGGTGGCCAAGAGAATGCGGAGCGCATAAACGGCTGCCCGATCGTCGGCTGCGCTCAACAAGTGAGGATCAAGACGGATGAGGCCAGTGACCGGGTGGGTCGCGAAATCGTGGATCAGTATTGCGGCGGCGAGGCCGAGTTGACTGCGCGCACGGCCCTCATGCGCGGCCAATGCCAGTGCGTCGTCCACGCGCCACGCGCCGTTGCCGTCGGCAAGGGCTGCACGCATCCGTGGCCGCTCGAAGGCCTTGTCGGCATTGGTCGGGTCGTCGGCCCAGCCGATATTTTGACGCCGCAGGACGTCGCGCAATGCCGCGCGCCGCAACCCGAGGAGCGGCCGCACGATCCAACTGCGCCAGTCATACAAGGTGGCCGGCGCCATGCCGGCAAGCCCGCGGCCCGCGTCTTGGGCCAACCCTTCCTGGCGCGCTTGCCGCATAAGCACCGTCTCCGCCTGATCGTCGGCGGTATGGCCGGTGAGGATTAGGCCGAGGCCTTCCGCTTGTGCCGCCTCGGCCAGCAGCCGGTAGCGCGCCTCACGCGCCGCCGCAGGCAGACCGGTCGAGGGCTTGGGACCCGACCAGGTCAGGATGCGGTGTGAAATTCCGTATGTCGCGCACAGCTTCGCCACCGCTTGCGCTTCCGCCGCTGAACCGGCCCGCAAATCGTGGTCGATCGTCACCGCCAGCAGCTTCGTCGCCGGCGCCGTGCGGTCGAGATGATGTTTGAGAAGGAGGAGCAGGGCGGTCGAGTCGCTGCCGCCGGACACGGCCGCAATAGCGCCGCTGGTAAAATCGATATGCGAAAAGATTCTGGTCGAAAGATCAGGCTCGGTGTCGAGCATCAATGCATGTCACCTTAGGGTTGGTCCCGGTTCCGGGGCAACGACATGCGTGAAAGGGATCAGCACGCAGCCAGAGCTTTCTCCTGCTTGATGCGTTCTTTGAGCGCACCGGAAACGTCGGGGTAGCGCTTGCCTATTTCGCTGAAGGTGGCACAGGCCACGTCATGCTGCTTGAGGCCGACCAGCGACACACCGAGCTTCAGCAGCATGTCGGGAGCCTTCTTGGCCTTGGGGTAGTCCTTGCTGGCGGCAAGGAAAGTCTCCGCAGCGTCACGGTATTTCTGCTGGCCGAGCAGCGACTCGCCCAGCCAGTAATGCGCGTCCGCCGCCTTCGCATCCCTGGGGAAACGGGCGATGTGGTCGCGAAAACCCTGTTCGGCGGTGCCATAATCGCCCGAGAGGATGAACTGGTAGGAGTTGCGGTAGAGCTCCTCAGGGTCGTTGGTGGCGGGCAATGCCGCGATCACCGTATTGGATTTGCCGGTCTTGGCCGGCGCGCCGGTGGCCGGCGCGGTATCCTGCACGGGCGCGGTCGACTGAGTGTTGCCGTCGGCATCGACGACATTGCCGTTCTTGTCGACGGTGATGGTTCCGAAGGTCTTTTCAGGCGCTCCCGTACCGGGAATAACCTTGCCGGGGTCGCCATCGGGAGACTCGACGATGACGTCCTCGACCGTTTTGCCACCTGCTGACTGGTTGTTGCCGGGCGCGGCAGGCGGCTGCGTTGCCGGGGCCGCTGCCACGTTGGTGTCGCTGCCGGTGGTGGCATCGGATTTCTTCTGTGCCGGCGGCTGGCCGCCTTGCGTGCCGCCACCTTCAAGCTGCTGGAAGCGGAATTCGTTGTCTTCCTGCTGCTTGCGGATCTGCTCCTGCATTTGCAGGACCTGGAAATTGAGTTCCTCGATCTTGCCGTTCATCTGCCGCAGCTGCTCTTCCACGCTGGTGACGGCGGCAGGATCGGACTGCACCATCTGAACCTGGTCCGGCTTTTTCTTTTGACCGAAAATGCCGGGCAGTTCGATGCTGGGCAGGTGGAAGGAAAAGCCGCTTTCGCTGGATTGCCCTGAGCCGTTCGCCCCGGGGCCGCTACCCGAGGCGGTGACGCCTGATAGAAGCAGCAGCGCAAGCGTGCCGCTCAAAACCGATCTCAAATGCATGTGCCTCTCGCCGTGATTTCGTTAGCTTGTTCGCGCCTTCCAATCAGAATGGGACCAGCCAAGCGCCTTCGGCTCATAGCAGGAGCCGAGACTTCGGCCAAATTTTGTTTCCGACATCCGGATATGAAAAAGGCGGCCCGGAGGCCGCCTTTCGCATAGGTATGTTGCATTTTTACCGCTGTACGCCGCGCATTCTTTTGACGCGCGACCGGCTGCACGCCGCCTCAGGAACCGGTGCCGCTGAGCGTGGTGACCGCACGGCGGTTCTGCGACCAGCAGGAGATGTCGTCGCACACCGCGACCGGGCGTTCCTTGCCGTAGGAAATGGTCTTCAGACGGCTGGCCGAGACGCCCTTGGCGACGAGGAAGTCGCGGGTGGCGGCAGCGCGGCGGGCGCCGAGCGCCAGATTGTATTCACGCGTGCCGCGTTCGTCGGCATGGCCTTCGATGACGATAGCATACTGCTTGTACTGGTTAAGCCACTGTGCCTGGCGAGCCAGCGTCGTTTGCGCATCGGCACGGATCGAGGTCGAATCCGTATCGAAGAAGATGCGGTCGCCGATATTGACGGTGAAGTCCTGCGCCGATCCGGGGGTTGCCGCGCCGGCGCCGTTGAGGCCAAGATCAGCCGCGTTGTTCGGCGTCTTCTTCGAGGCGCAACCGGCGATGGCGAGCATCGCCACCAGCGCGATCATGACAGGGTTTCTGGTAAGTGCTGCGATACGGCCCATGCCGCCTCTCCTTCGTATTTCGAGTGATTTCGTTGATCACCCAGTAACCACGTTTGGGTTAACCGGCATTCAAGAAACACGGTTAAAATTTGGTTTAGGCTGCCGTCCGCAACCTCTTTGTCCGTGGTCACAGTTGGCGCGGACCCTAGGCGGAAATGCGGCCAAAACGCGACGAGGTGATGGAAAAAAGGGGAATTGAAGAGCTGAGGAATTGATGAAATGACGAACCCCGTCGGGACAATTCACTTCAGCTTTTCTCTCAGATTGATCAGCATGCCGTGGACATGCGCATACGCTTGCAGCCACTCGTCTCATTGCGCTCGGCTGATGTATTCCAGATCGAACGCGTAAGATATCCACGTCTCCGCTTCGCTGCGAATTCCGGTCTGGAGTGTGTCTGCTTGGCAAATCCCTCAGCCAGGTTGGCGCAGATTCCCTTGCCGGAACGACGCAACTGATCGGCCAAAGCGTATTGCTCAATCTTCGGGAAAGCGAGCGTAGCTTTATGTACGTCAAGAGAAACCGCATAAGCGCGCTTATAAACTTCTAGATCCTTCGCACGCTTAATATAATTCGCCGGTTTCTCCATCTTCGATTCTTCAATTCGTCATTTCTCCAATTCGCCTCTTACTCGAGCAGCGGCGACCAGGCTGGGTCCGAAGCGAAGTTCGTGGTCGGGATCGACTGCTCGTTGCGGCCGGTAAGATCGACCGACACAAGCTTGGGCCCGCCGGCGGAGTCGCGGAAGAACATCAGCACGCGGCCGTTCGGCGCCCAGGTCGGTCCCTCCTGCTGGAAGCCGGAGGACAGGATGCGCTCGCCGGAGCCATCGGTCTTCATGACGCCGATCTGGAATTCGCCACCGGTCTGCTTGGTAAAGGCGATGAGATCGCCGCGCGGCGACCATACAGGCGTCGAATAGACGCCGTCGCCAAACGAGATGCGGTTCTGGCCCGAGCCATCGGCGCCCATCACGTAGATCTGTGCACGGCCGCCGCGATCGGAGGTGAACACCACCTGGCTGCCGTCCGGCGAATAGGAGGGGGAGGTGTCGATGGCGGTCGAATTGGTCAACCGAGTCGTCGAGCGGCTGCGCAGATCCATGGCGAAGATGTTGGAATTGCCGTCGTCGCGCAGCAGGCTCATGATCACCTTCTGGCCGTCGGGCGAAAAGCGCGGCGCAAAAGTCATGCCGGGGAAATTTCCGACCAGTTCGCGCTGGCCGGTCTCGATCTGCAGCAGGTAGACCCGCGGCTGGCCGCTCTCATAGGACATGTAGGTGATTTCCTGCCGGTTCGGCGAGAAACGCGGCGTCAGCACGATCGACTTGCCATCCGAGAGATAGCGGATGTTGGCGCCGTCCTGGTCCATGATGGCGAGGCGCTTCTTGCGCGCGTTCTTGGCGCCGGATTCGTCGATGAAGACAACGCGTGTGTCGAAATAGCCTTTTTCGCCGGTCAGCCGCTCATAGATAGCGTCGGCGATGATGTGGGCCACACGCCGCTGATTGGCATCATTGGCGAAGAACTGCTCGCCGGACATCTGCTGGCCGGCAAAGGTGTCCCAAAGCCGGTATTGGGCACGGATACGGCCGTCGGCTTCCTTGCTGACGCTGCCGGTGACCAGCGCCTGCGCGTTGATGACCTTCCAGTCATCGAAGCGCGGCGCTGCATCCGGGTTGGTAATCTTCTCGATAAAGGCGCTCTTGTCGATCGGCGCAAACAGCCCCGAGCGCTTCAGGTCGGCGGTGACGATCTGCGAGATCTGCGCGCCAAGCGCATCGCCGCCCTGGAAGTCAGTGATGGCGATCGGCAGCGGCTCGACATTGCCCTTGTTGACGTTGAGCTCGACGAGCGCCAGCGCCGGCAACGTGCCCGCCGCGGTCATGCCCATCGCCATTGCTGCGACCATCAGGAGCGGCTTGAGGATTGATTTCATGTCTTCTCGCTTCTCGTACTGATTTTCGGATACTCGGGCCCTAGAGACCCAGCATCTCCCTAGGATCGAAGGTGACGCGGACGTCCGCCCAGATGTCCTGCTTGCCCGCGGGAACCTGCAGGCCGGTGACATCGCATTTTTGCACCGCGCGGACGGCGCTTTCGTCGAACTGACGACTTCCGCTCGACTTTTCGACGGCCGGTCGTCCGTCCAGCTTGCCGGAGGCATCCAGGTTGAACCGCACCACGACGACGAAATTCTCGGAACCTTCAAGGCCCGCGGGAAGGGTCCAGCAGCCGCCGAGCTGGCTTTCCAGGGCGCCCATTTCCGACCTGGAAAGCTTCTGGCCCTGATCCTTGTCGCCGCCGAGCGACGCCTGCTGCGTCGAGCGCTTGGCGCCGCCGCCGGATGGCTTCTGCTTGTCGAGGAGAGCGGAAATCTCGTCGGCGTTGAATTGCTTGTCGTCGGACTTCGGCTTCGACGAGGCTTCCTTGACCGGCTTGTCGGCATCCTTGCGGTCCGGCGCCTTGGCGCTTTCGGCCTGTGCCGGTTGCGGCTTCGGCCGGGCCTCCGGCGCGGGCGCCGAGTCGGGCAGTTGCGTCGCCTCGGCGGGCGGCTCCTGCGCTATGGCTTCAGCGACGGCATCCGGCTTGACCTCGGGCTTCGGATCTATGGCCGCGGTCTTGTCCTGCGGCGGCGGGGTCGGCGCCGGCTTGGCCGGCGTTGGCTTGGGATCGACTTGCTTGACCGGCTCGGGCTTGACCTCTTCCTTGGGCGTCGGCGCCGGCGCCACTTCCGTTGCCGGCGTAGGCTTGGGCTTTTCCTGCGGCTTCGGCACGTCCTCGGGCTTCGGCTTCTCGATCGGGGTCGGCGCCGGCGGCGGAGCCGAGGTCATGTCGACGGGCTTGGGCTTGGCTTCCGGCGTTATCGGCTTGTCGGTATCGACACTGTTCTCGCCCACCTTCTGCGCATCGGGAACGACGTCCGGGCGCTGTGTCGGCACCGGTGCCGGCTTTTCATGCATCACGGCCTTCTTGTCGCCCTGCAGCGTCTGCGCGATGGCTTCCATCGGCACGATATCGACCGCGACCGACTCGACATCGGAGGACGGGAGTGCGGCCGGCGCTGTCAGCGTGAACAGGCCGAAGGTCAGCGCCACCGCATGCAAGATCACCGATGTGGTGAGGCCGGTCTTCATCTTCTTGTCTACTGATCCTGTTCCTGCAGCGAAACGAGGCCGATATTCTTGTAACCGGCAGCCGAAATGCGGGCCATCACCTTCATCGCCGTGCCGTAGTCGGTGGACTTGTCGCCACGGATGAAGATGCGCTCTTCATAGCCGGTCTTCGAGATCGCCTGCAGCTTGGCCACCAGTTCCTTGATCGGAATTTCGGTTTCCTGGAGGAATATCTGGCCGGCGGCGTTGATCGAGACGGTGATCGGCTGCGTGTCGGCATTCATCGCCTTGGCTTGCGTGTCCGGCAGGTCGATCGGCACGCCGACCGTCAGCATCGGTGCGGCGACCATGAAGATGATCAGCAGCACCAGCATCACGTCGACCATCGGCGTGACGTTGATCTCGGACATCAGTGCATGGTGACGGCCGCGCCGCCTGTGGCCGCGCCCGCCGCGCCCTCCCATGCCCATGGACATACCCATCTGCTACTCCTCAGGCCTTGGGGGCCACTTTTTCATCGATTTGGCGCGAGAGTATGGCGGAGAACTCGTCGGAGAACCCTTCCATGCGCACCGCTATCTTGCTCGCGTCCGACGACAGCTTGTTGTAGGCAATGACGGCGGGGATGGCGGCGAGCAGGCCAATGGCTGTCGCTAGCAGCGCTTCGGCAATGCCGGGCGCAACCACCGCGAGACTGGTGTTCTTGGAGCCGGCAATTGCCTGGAACGATGTCATGATGCCGATGACGGTCCCGAACAGGCCGATAAAGGGTGCCGCCGAGCCGGTGGTGGCGAGGAAGCCGAGGCGGCCCTCCAGCTTTTCCATTTCGCGCGTCAGCGCCAGATCCATCGCCTTGTCGATGCGGGTCTGCAGCCCGAGTGGCGTCTTCGCGCCCTTCTCGAAGCTCTTCTTCCACTCGCGCATCGCTGCCACGAAAATGGCGCCCATGCCGGTGGTCTTGCGGTCGGCAAGCGTCCGGTAAAGCTCTTCCAGCGATTGCCCCGACCAGAACACCTGCTCGAACCGGTTGAGCGCCAGCCGCATGCGGGCGTAGGAAACCAGCTTGTCGACGATGATCGCCCAGGTCCAGACCGAAGCGCAGAGCAAGCCGATCATGACCAGCTTAACCACCCAGCTGGCCTGGCTGAACAGCGCCCAAATCGACAATTGCGCGCCCGGGTCGGCGAGTGCGATATTTTCCATCGTTACGTCCTTAAGATTTCCGGGCGAAGCTGGTGGCTGGCCCCTGGCATCCCTTGTGGTCGGTTCGCACGAAGCTACCGGAACAACCCCAATCTGTGCCGTTAGCGGCCTTTTCGGGGCAAATATTGGTGAAAGGAAGGCGCACGATCACGCCAATCTTCACCAATCTCTTCATGAACCGTTATGGTTAAGGATGGGTTAGTACATAAGGCGCGGCGCATTGCCACGCCCAGGGGGCAACCCGCAAGCCGTGCCAAATTTGATCGCAATTAGGCTAGTCGGCAGCGGCCTTGGGCATGAACGCCGCCACCCATTCCCTGGGAAAGCGTCTTGGCCGGCCATTCTCGCCAATGATCGCCGCCTCGACCTTGGCCTCCACCAGCACCTCGTCGCCGCGCTTGAGCTGCTGCGCCATGAAGATGCGCGCGCCGGAAATGTCCTCGGTGCTTGTGTCGACCGTCAGGATGTCGTCGATGCGGGCGGGGCCGCGAAAATCGATCTCCATGCGCCGCACCACCCAGACAATTCTTTCGCCATGCTTGCCGTCGGCAAGCTCGGTGTGATGCACGCCGGTGAGTCTCAGATAGTCGGAGCGGCCGCGTTCGAAGAATTCGAGATAGCGCGCATGATAGACGACACCCGAGAAATCGGTGTCGGCATAATAAACCCGCGCCATCAGCCGGTGGCCGAACGTCGTCAGCGCACCAGAAAGTCCTGCCAGCAGCGGAGCCGAATCACCATGATCGCCCATTGCGCTTCCTTTTTCAGTCCCGACGAGGCACCGGTTCCTCGCGGGACATAGCATCGGATGGCACTGTTGACGGCGATGATCAAGACCTTGTCGGCGGCGTTGCTAGTGCTGGTGGCTTCGGTGCCGTCGGGCTAGGGCGACCGTCTCGGGAAAACTACTCTTCCTGGAACAGGTTGATCTGCTGCTGCGCCAGGTCCTTCGGCGCATCCAGGCCGAGATGACGCCAGGCATTGGCCGTCAGCATTCGGCCGCGCGGCGTGCGCTGGATGAAACCCTGCTGGATCAGATAGGGCTCGATGATGTCCTCGATGGCGTCGCGCGGCTCGGACAGGCCGGCGGCGATCGTCTCGATGCCGACCGGCCCGCCACCGAAATTGCGGGCGATCATCGATAGATAGCGGCGGTCGAGCGCATCTAGGCCGAGCGCGTCGACTTCCAGCCGGGTCAACGCCTCGTCGGCGATCTGCCGGTTGACATGACCATCGCCGGCGACCGAGGCGAAATCGCGCACGCGGCGCAGCAGCCTCCCGGCGATGCGTGGCGTGCCGCGCGCGCGCCGCGCGATCTCCAGCGCGCCATCGTCGCCGAGCGCCATCTGCAGGATGCGGGCGCCGCGACGCACGATCTGCTCCAGCTCCTCGACGGTGTAGAAATTGAGCCGCACCGGAATGCCGAAACGATCGCGCAGCGGATTGGTGAGCAGGCCGAGCCGCGTGGTGGCGGCGACCAGGGTGAAGCGGGCGAGGTCGATCTTGACCGAGCGCGCCGCCGGTCCTTCGCCGATGATCAGGTCGAGCTGGAAATCCTCCATCGCCGGGTAGAGGATCTCCTCCACCGCCGGGCTTAGCCGATGGATTTCGTCGATGAACAGCACATCGCCTTCTTCGAGATTGGTCAGCAATGCCGCGAGATCGCCGGCCTTGGCGATGACCGGGCCGGAGGTCGAGCGGAAATTGACGCCGAGTTCGCGTGCCATGATCTGCGCCAGCGTCGTCTTGCCAAGGCCCGGCGGCCCGACGAACAGCACATGGTCGAGCGCTTCGTTGCGGCCCTTGGCGGCCTCGACGAACACCTTCAGATTGGCCCGCACCGCTGCCTGGCCGACGAAATCGTCGAGCGTCTGCGGCCGCAAGGTCTGCTCGGCATCCTCGCCGCGTTTTTCGGGCGCAATCAGTCGGGGCGACAGGCTCATGCGAGCAGTTCCATACTGGCAATGGATTTGGCGGCCCGCTGATCGAACGTGACTGTATGCGAGCAACCCAGATTTCGATTGTGCTCGGCGATCAATGCATCGGCAAAGTCCACCTGCGGCGAATTCGATCTTTCGAGCGCAACCACGATGGCATCGAAATCTTCGAACAACAGTGTCTTGATCTTCAACAGTCTCTGGATTGCCGCCTGCATCTGCTCTTTCGGTAGCCTATAGCGCGAAATCAACGACCAGCTGAATTCCACCAGCACGATCAAACTGACGAAGCCGGGAGCATCGGCGCTGAGGCCTTCGCCGAATGCGAGGGCCTTCACCCGCTGCTCTGCATCATCGTTCAGCACCATTCGAAGCAGAACGTTCGTATCAATGCCGATCGACGTCACTCGTCGCCCTCTCGTCCGCCTTGCGACCCGCCGCCGACAACATGCCTGCCAACGGCATCCCGCACCGCGAGGTCGATTTCTTCTAGTGACGCCGGACCGCCGGGCGGATCGCCCAGAAATCCGGCGAGGTCTGCAAAGTCGAGATTGCGCGGCGTTCCAATCAGATAGCCATCCATGACCGTCCAGGCGATCATGTCACCCGTTTTGAGTGACAACGCGTCCCGGACATCTTTTGGAATTGTAAGCTGACCCTTCGAGGTCAGACTGGCGTAAGCGCCCATTTTCTTACTTTCTAAGAAATTTCTTACCAATCATATGATAGCCGGATTTTTCTTTTCCACAACCATGTCACCGCGCCAGTTCCTTCAGCCCGAAACGGATTAGCTTCGGCGCATCGGCATGCTCGCCCGCCGTCTTCAGCGCCGCCGCGACCGCATTGGCTGCGATGTCGCGCGAATAGCCGAGATTGACCAGTGCCGAGACGGCGTCGGCAATCGGCGCGGATGCCACGCCGTCGCCGAGCTCCTGCTTCAGGCCGATGGTCCCCGAAGCGGTCCCGGCATAGGCCGGCGCCTTGTTCTTCAACTCGGTGACGATGCGCTCGGCCACCTTCTTGCCGACGCCCGGCGCGCGAGAAACCATGGCGATGTCGCGCAGAGCAATCGCATTGGCGAGATCCGCCGGCGCCAGCGTCGACAAGATGGCCAGTGCCACCTTGGCGCCGACGCCCGGTACATTGTTCATCAAGAGCCGGAACCATTCCCGCTCCAGCACCGACTGGAAGCCGTAGAGCCGCAGCATATCCTCGCGCACATAGGTTTCGATGAACAGCACCACAGCTTCGCCGGGCGAAGGCAGCGCGGCCAGCGTGCGCGCCGAGCAATAGGCGACGTAGCCGACGCCATGGATGTCGACGAGGCAATGATCCTCATCGATCTCGTCCAGCGTGCCCTTGAGCTTGCCGATCATGCCAGATCTTTCATGGTAGATGGGCCCCTCTTGGGTGCGTTTCCGGAGAGATGATGTCGAGGTCGGGAAAGTAACTGCGATAACGAGCCGCGTCGCGTGTCAAAAGACGGTGTCCGGCAACGGTCGCATGGGCGCCAATGAAGAAATCAGGCGAGGTTCTTTCCCGAACGCCGCCGGCCCGGCGATAGCGGGAATGCGTGACGCCCGCAAGGAAAGCCGCATCCCAAGGCAGGAACTCGCGATCCATCTCGAGCATGTCGACTGCTTTTCGAAGTGCCGTCTCCGTCGCGATCAGCGGCGCGAGCTCGGACCAGACGATCGTGTTGACCACCAAGGCTCCGTCGCGGCGGCAGGAAGCAATCGCCCACGCCGACCATCTTTTCAGCGGTCCGGCCGGTCCCCAGACGTCGATCAAGACATTGGTGTCAATCAACGTCGAGATCTTCACGCGGCCCCCTTAACAAATCCATGTATTGATCGGTGGTCATGCCTCCCAGGTCCAACGTCCCCTCCATCCGGTCAAGGACATCGCTGAACCTGCGCAATTTCTCCTCTTCGGAGATATTCTCGTTGACGGCAACCAGCCGAACGTCCCCATCGGTGGCCACGAATTCCACCTCGGAGCCCGGGCCGATGCCCAGATAGTCCCTTATCGGCTTGGGGATCGTAACTTGCCCCTTGGTGGTCACACGCATGGTAATACCTCGTGGTATTACTTATCCGCACAGCGTGAACAAGTCAAGAACACACCTGGCCGGCAAGCGCCATCCGGTACGCGATACTTTGTCGGTGATGCGCATGGCAGATGGCAATGGCCAGCGCATCCGCGGCATGTTCGGTATCGAAGGTGGCTTTCGGCAACAGCACCTTCACCATCATGTGGATCTGCTTCTTGTCGCCATGGCCAACGCCGATCACCGCCTTCTTGACGGCGTTGGGCGCATATTCGGCAACGACGAGTCCCGCACGCGCCGGCACCAGCATGGCGATGCCGCGCGCCTGGCCGAGCTTCAGCGTCGCCACGGCGTCCTTGTTGACGAAGGTCTGTTCCACGGCCGCCTCATGCGGCATCGCGCTGTGCAGGATTTCGGCGAGGCCGTCATGCAATTGGCAGAGCCGCGTCGCCAGAGCCGCCTTGTCGTCGGACTTCACGGTGCCGGAAGCAATGAAGCGCAGCGAATTGCCAAGGCTTTCGACCATGCCCCAGCCGGTGCGCCGAAGCCCCGGATCGATACCGATAATGCGAATCGCTTCCCCCATGCGCCCACTCTACCTCCGATGGACAGCGATGCCAGCGAAATGTGAACAAACCGGAAACAGAGGAGTGCCCGAGGTCTAAAGCGCGTCGCGTTTGAACGGATTCAGGCGACGCGCTTTAGGTTTTTGATTCGATGCATGTCGTTCTCCCAAAACCGGGGCCCACTTTTGGGCGACATGCATTAGCCTCTGGCGAAAGCTGTGTTGAGCAGGCTGATCTGGTCGGAAACCGGATTGGGGCGGCGAGCCGCTGGCTGCATGTCGGCCACTGCGCCGGAGCCATAGATCTCCTCGTCCATGCGACGGACCAGTGCCTGCAGGCGCAGCGAGCGGGTGACGAGGTCGAGGAAATCCTCGGGCAGTTCGGCCCAGCCGGCGGCTTCGTCACGGGCGGAAGCGGTGTCGAGGCGCACCTTGGATTTTTCTGACGCGACCTGGTCGCGGGTCATCTCGCCGGAGTTGGCGGCGCGCTGCAAAAGCAGCCACGACGCAACCTGCATAAGCCTGGTGGTCAGCCGCATCGATTCGGCCGCGTAGAGGGTGGCCGCCAGCCTGGATAGTTTCTTCGCCTCGGCCCGGCCCTTGCCGTCGAGGTATTCGGCCGCCTGTTCGACGAGGCCCATACCTTCCTGGTAAAGCGGCTTGAAGGATTGCGAGAAAACCCGGCGTTCCGCCAGCTTGACGGTTTTCGCACTGCCCTTCGAAAGCTCGTTCATTGATACGCCCCTGCACTTGCAACCGGCTGATTCGGCTCCCTGCCGATACACCCGGAAACCCGTCTGACTGAAGCTTGAAAATGCGCTTCGTCACCGGTGAAGGCAAGCACATGTTTAACAGAAGGTTAACGTCGGTCCACTGGCCCCTGCCCCGAAAATGCGGACAAAAAAAGAGCCGCGGATAAGGCGGCTCTCAGGAGTTTAACAGGGAGGCGTCAAACAAAGTGGCTCCAACCACTCGGTAAGAATCCAGATCACTGGATGCACATAGTAAACGCCTGTAAAGCTTAATGAAGCCTTAACGGCGCGGATGTTTTTTGACCGAACGCCGCAATCCTGTGCCGTAACAGTACAGCCTCACTGCCTCTGGTTCAGCTCAGGCCGTCTTCCAGACCGCCGGCAAAGCGATGAAGGCAAACAGCAATATGCCCGCATAGAACGCGATCGAGGAAATCCCGAGCAGCGGTTCTATCCCCGGATTGCCGGCGAGCAGGATGTAAAGGCCGATCATGAGCCCGATACCGCTGATGGCAGTCAGCCAGAAATGAACCTTGGCCAGGACCTTTTGCCCGACGGCCGGAAACAGATGGTAGAAAAAGGCGAAGACCGACGACATCAGCCATCCGGCGACCATCGTGTGGGCATGGGTTGGCATCTGGCCATGGTCTTCGCTGATCGCCATGTGGATGCCGAGCGCCATGCCGAACAACGCATAGATGATGGCCAGCGTGAAGAAATTCCGTGCTACCCCTTGCATGATGTCCCCTCGAAATGTCTTTCCCGTTTGCGGGAGTGGATTGATCGTCAAGCGACTGTTGTCGCCGCGGACTCCCGATGCTAGCGCACTATCAAGCATCGGCAATATTTCCGGACGATATCGCGCCGACTCCCTCCCGACAATGCGTATATTAGCAGGAAATCAGATAGCGCGTTCACTATCTCAGCCGCTTCTTCATTGCGCTGAAACAAAGCCGGGCTTTACGCGACATCGTTCCGAAACAGGCGCCGCGCTAAAGGCCCGCTCCTCTGACGGCCGGCGCAAATCACGCCGCCGCAAATCCGACCAGAACACTGCAGGAGCACATCATGGACTGGTATTCGATCGTCAAATTCCTTCACGTCATCTCGGCCGTTCTGTGGGTTGGTGGTGGCTTCGTGCTGTTCCTTCTCGGAGCGCTTGCCGAGCGGGCGGGCAACATCGAGGACAAGCTGCAGGCGATGCGCGCCAGCGGTCAGTTGGGCGGCAGGTTCTTTGCGCCGATGTCGATGCTGACGCTGATCTTCGGGCTCATCATGTGCAGCTTCTGGGTCGGCTTCTCCGACCTGTGGATACTGATCGGCCTTGCCGGCTACGCCACGACCTTTTCGATCGGCATGCTCATCTTCAAGCCGACCGGCGAGCGCATCGGCGAGATGATCGCCAAGGAGGGCGTAACACCGGCTGTCCTTGCCATAGGTGACCGCATGATGCGCGCGGCACGCTTCGACTATGCGGTGATGCTGGTGATCATTGCCGACATGGTACTCAAGCCGACTGCGCGTGACATCGGCATCCTCGCCGGCATGGTGCTGGTCATCCTGGTTGGCGCGGCACTGGCCTTCGGCGGCAACCGTCGCCTCGTACCCAGCGCCGCCTGATCCCAGATAGCGAGGACGGCAGCCGCCTCACCTATTTACATCAGGCCAACAATGCCGTCCCACAGCAGCTTCAGCGCCACGACCGCGACGGTTGCGTAGGTGAAGGGATAGAAGATCTCTGGGCGCATCCGCCGCACCAGCCATGCCCCGGCGATGGTCGACAGCGGCGCCAGCGGCATCAGTACCGCCGACGCCGTCAAATTGGCGGTGTCGAACTGGCCGAGCGCGAAATAGGGCACCAGCTTCAGCGCATTGGTGGCGGCAAAGAAGATCGCCGCCGTGCCCGACAGGACCTTGGGATCGAGGCGGATCGGCAAGGCATAGACCTGGAAGGGCGGGCCGCCGACATGGGCAACGAAGCTGGTGAAGCCGGCGACCGTACCCCAGACGGCCGCAGCCACGCGGTTGGGGGCGGCCGCGTGACCGGCGCCATGGCGAAACTGCAGATAGAGCCAGCGCAGGACGAAGATGATGGCGACGGCACCGACGATCAGCCGCACTGCCCCTTCGGTGACCAATGCCGCCGTCAGCCAGCCGAGGCCGATGCCGATGACGGCTCCCGGCATCATGTCGACCAGCATCTTCCGGTCAAAGACACCCCACCATGTCCACACCGACACTATGTCCATCAGACACAGGATCGGCAGCAGGATAGCGGCCGCCTGCACCGGCGGCATGGTCAGCGCCATCAGCGGCACGCCAACGAAACCGACGGCGCCGCCAAACCCGCCCTTGGACAGGCCGACCAGAATGACCGCCGGAATGGCAGCCGCATAGAACCACGGATCGAAAAGCAGGCCTGACATGGGAGGGAACTGGTCTGGAGGGAAAGCGTGTCGGTGCTTGAATAACCCAGAATCCCGAGCTGAGCGACAGCAAATATCGGCATGGCTCGTGCACGCTGCCAATGGCAGGCGCTGCCTATCGACGGGCCGAAACCAGCAGGAACATTGGCCGCTTGAGGCGACGACACTCCGAACTGGGCGGCCAACTCCTTCAGCGAGGTCCGCGCATCCTTGACCAGGATTTCGGCGTCCGGCGGGCCCACATCGCTATCCCGGCTGCCCGCCTGTTCAAAGCGGGCACTTTGCTCTATGCCGCAATCCAACCATCTTCGCCCGGCATAGGCGAAACGCGGGATCCGAAGAACCATGAATGACGCAACGCCCCCCAACCGCTGTCGCATCGTGCTGATCGCGCCGCCCGGCGTGCCGGCCGCCCGTATCGCCGCGGCATTCGAAGGCGGCGACGTCGCGTCGCTGATCCTGCCCGAGAACGGCATGGACGAGGCCTCCTTCCAGGCTTTCGCCGAACAGGTCGTGCCCGCGGCGCAAGCCGCCGGTGCGGCGGTGATCATTGCCGGCGACACCCGTATAGCCGGCCGCGTCCAGGCCGACGGTATCCATGTCGAGGTCTCCAAGGCCGAACTCGCCGAGACGATCGAGCATTTCCAGGCAAAGATGATGGTCGGCACCGGCGGCGCCAAGACGCGTGACGACGCGCTTGAGCTTGGCGAAACACGGCCCGATTACATCTTCTTCGGCCGCTTCGGTTACGACAACAAGCCAGAGCCGCACCCGCGCAACCTGTCACTTGGCAAATGGTGGGCGGATATGATCCAGATCCCGTGCATCGTCATGGCCGGATCCGACATTGCCTCGGTCGAAGCGGTGGGCGCCACAGGTGCCGAGTTCGTGGCGCTGTCGAGCGCCGTATTCGCGGACGGCACCGATCCCAAGACAGCCGTCGCCAGTGCCAACGCGCTGCTCGACGAAACCGCGCCGCGCTTCGAGGACTGACGTGCCCTGGGCGAGGCTCCCCCTCCAGGCTCTGCTTGCGGCGCTGATGGTTCAGGCAGCGGCCGCCGAGACCATCCTGCTGCCGCAGCCCAAACCCGATGTCGGCGCACACGCGAACAAGCCGATCGAACAGCCGCTGCCGCAGCCGGCCACCACGGCCGAACCGACGCCGCTGCCCTCCGCCGACGCTGTCAACCCCGACCGCTTCGGCGCAAAACCCGCCGATGCGGCCTATGGCGCCTTCCAGCGCGGGCTCTACAAGACGGCCTACAATCTGGCACTGGTCCGGGCGCAAAACGGCGATCCGGCGGCGCAGACCCTGGTCGCCGAGATCCTGTCGCGCGGGCTTGGTGTGCCGCTCAATTCGGGGGAGGCGGCGAAATGGTACGCGTTGGCCGCCGAGCAGGGTGTACCCGAAGCGCAGTTCCAGTACGCCCTGATGCTGCTCGACGGCCGCTACGTCAAGAAGGACGAAAAGGAGGCCTATGCGTTGATGCAGGCCGCCGCGGAAGCCGGCAACCGGCTGGCGCAGTTCAATTTCGCGCAGATGCTGGTCCAGCAGGACCCCGGCGACGCCGGCATGGCGAAGGCGGTCTCCTACTATGAGCGCGCCGCCGCTACGGGCCTTGCCGACGCGCAGTATGCGATGTCGCAGATCTACGCCAATGGCGTCGGCGGCAGGCCGCGTGACGATGTGCAGGCAAGGCGCCTGCTGGCGCAGGCGGCACAACAGAACTACGACACCGCGCAGATCGACCTCGCCGCCTGGATGATCGAAGGCCGCGGCGGTGCGCGCGACCTGAAATCCGCCTTCGGCTGGACGAAGCAGGCGGCGGAAGGCGGCAATGTCGCCGCTCAGAATCGCCTGGCCAAGCTCTATATGCAAGGCATCGGCACCGATCCGGATCTCGTCCTTGCCGGCGCCTGGTACATCGTCGCCCGCCGCGCCGGCCTCATCGATCCGCAGATGGACGATTTCCTGCAGGGGCTGAGCGACGGCGAGACCAAGCAGGCCCTGCAGAAGGCGAACCGCCTGCCGTAGCGGCCTCTCCAACCCGACCCCGACTTGGCGCTCCCTTGCCTCTTCTGGCATTTTGTGGTCTTGGGAGCCCGAAATCGCTTTCGCAGCGACCATCCCATACCACGGCCTGGCCGTTGGTAGCATCCCGGATCACCTCATTATGGCCAAGATCAATGGCAACGAAATCCGTCCCGGCTATGTCATCGAGCATGATGGCGGCCTTTGGGTGGCGGTCAGGACCAACACGGTCAAGCCCGGCAAGGGCGGCGCCTACAACCAGGTCGAACTGAAGAACCTCATCAACGGCACCAAGCTCAATGAGCGCTTCCGCTCGGCCGAGACGGTCGAGCAGATCCGGCTCGACCTGAAGGACTTTTCCTTCCTCTACGCGCAGGAAGACGCGCTGGTGTTCATGGACACCCAAAGTTACGAGCAGCTCGAACTGAACAAGGACTTCGTCGGCGATCGCGCCGCCTTCCTGCAGGACGGCATGATGGTGACGGTCCAGCTCTACGAAGAGCGGCCGATCGGCATTTCGCTGCCCGACTATGTGACGCTGACCATCACCGAGGCGGACCCGGTGGTGAAGGGTCAGACGGCGGCCTCATCCTACAAGCCCGCGATCCTGGATAACGGTATCCGCGTGCTGGTGCCGCCATTCATCGGCGCCGGCGAGCGCATCATCGTCGACACCAACGAAATCACTTACGTGCGCCGCGCCGACTGATGCATGTCGCGCAGGTGGCCCCGGTTTTGGGTCACCGACATGCATCAAGACAGTGTCTAAAGCGAAGCACCAGGAAGAACCACTATGGCACGCTCAGCCCTCCTCAACGTCATGGTCCAGGCCGCAATGAAGGCCGGCCGCTCGCTATCGCGCGACTTCGGCGAGGTGCAGAACCTGCAGGTCTCGATGAAAGGCCCCGGCGACTATGTCAGTCAGGCCGACCGTAAGGCCGAGGACATCGTCTTTGCCGAACTGTCCAAGGCAAGGCCGGGCTATGCCTTCCTGATGGAAGAGCGTGGCGCGGTCGAGGGTGACGACAGCCAGCATCGCTGGATCGTCGACCCGCTCGACGGCACCACCAATTTCCTGCACGGCATCCCGCTCTTTGCCGTTTCGATCGCGTTGGAACGCCAGGGACAGATCGTTGCCGGCGTCATCTACAATCCGGCGATGGACGAGCTCTACACCTGCGAACGCGGCGGCGGCGCTTTCATGAACGACCGCCGCTTGCGCGTCGCCGGACGCATCAAACTGGTCGACACGGTGATCGGCTGCGGCATGCCGCATCTCGGCCGTGGCCATCACGGCAATTTCCTCGTCGAGCTGCGCAATGTCATGGCCGAAGTCTCCGGCGTCCGCCGCATGGGATCCGCCTCGCTCGACCTTGCCTATGTCGCCGCCGGCCGCATGGACGGGTTCTGGGAGACAGGCCTGTCCGCCTGGGACATCGCCGCCGGGCTGCTTTTGATCCGCGAGGCGGGCGGCTTCGTCTCCGACATGGATGGCGGCCAGGACATGCTCGACAACGGCTCGGTTGTCGCCGGCAACGAGGTCATCCAGCGAGCCCTGCTGAAGGCCGTGAAGAAGCCGCTCTCCCCTCGTTGATACTAGGCCAAGGCATGCCGTGCTGAAGCGCCGCAGTCGTAAAATCGCAAACAAGACTTGAAATACTGCCCTGCGAGCGTCCAAATTGGAGTGCTCGGCGCAGGAAACCGGCAGTGAACGACATCGATCCCACCCCCGACATCCCATTCGTTGGACGCTGGCACTATTCGCGCGCCGAGATGATCGCTGACGGCATCGTCCACGCGGTCGGCATCGTGCTGGCGATATCAGTCGGTTCGGCTTTGCTGGCGCTGTCGGCCTTTCGTGTCGGGCCGGGCGAATACATTGCCGCCGCCTTCTATGTGGTCTCGCTGCTCACCGTGCTGTCGGTGTCGATGACCTACAATCTGTGGCCAGTGTCGTCGCCGGCGAAATGGGTCTTGCGGCGTTTCGATCACGCCGCGATCTATCTGCTGATCGCGGCGACCTACACGCCTTTCCTGGCCCAACTCGAAGGCTCGCCATTGGCGAGCTGGATGATTGTCCTGGTCTGGACCGCGGCGGTGCTGGGCATTGCCATCAAGGTGTTTTTTCCCGGCCGTTTCGACCGGCTGGCCGTCGGCTTCTATCTCGCCATCGGCTGGAGCGGCATCATCCTGGTCAAGCCGCTTGTCCAGACGCTGCCGACGATGTCGATCGCCCTCATCGTCGCCGGCGGCATCGTCTACTCCTGCGGTGTCGTCTTCTTTGCCTGGAAGGGGCTGCGCTTCCACAATGCGCTGTGGCATGGTTTCGTCGTCACCGGCGCCGGCCTGCATCTGGCCGCCATGGTCGACTGTCTGGTCATCAATCGGCTCTGACACAGACGTCGACGCGGCAATCTTGCCAAGCGCCATTCAATTTGGTCACAATTCCGTTTAGAGTCGCGCTTTACGTGATCGCGGCGGCATCGGAAACGGGGCACGGATGGCTTTTCTCAAATCCTTCGGCATGGGCAGGCGCTCTGATGTCCTAATCTACGACCCGCACAAACTCTCAAGCCCGCAGGTCTTTTTGCTGACCATGGTGATCTTCCTGGCCATCGTCGCCTTCATCGCCGCCATCCTGACCCGGCAGATCTCGACCGCCTTCAGCAGCAATCCCGGCCTCAACGGGCTGATCGTGGGCGTGCTGGTGGTCGGCATCCTCTTGGCCTTCGCCCAAGTCGGACGGCTGTTTCGCGAAGTTCGTTGGGTCAACTCCTTCCGAGCCGGCTCGGAGACCACCGAACCGGTGCTGCTGGCGCCGATGAAGGCGATGATCGGCCGCTCCTCGGCCACGGCTTTCTCGACCAGCTCGATGCGCACCATGCTCGACTCCATCGCCACGCGCCTCGACGAAAGCCGCGACACCTCGCGCTACCTCGTCGGCCTGCTGGTATTCCTCGGCCTGCTCGGCACCTTCTGGGGCCTGTTGAACACCATCGGCTCGATCCGCGAGACGATTGAATCGCTCGATCCGGGCACCGGTGACGCCGCGGCTGTGCTCGATTCGCTCAAGCAAGGGCTTTCCGCGCCGCTGGCCGGTATGGGCACGGCCTTCTCGTCCTCGCTCTTCGGCCTGTCCGGCTCGCTGGTGCTCGGTTTCCTCGACCTGCAGGCCGGCCGCGCCCAAACGCGCTTCTACACCGAGCTGGAAAACTGGCTGTCCTCGGTTACCGACCTGTCGTCCGACATCGTCGTCTCCGACCCGGCCAAGGCCGAATCCTCGGACGAGATCCGGGTCCTGTCGGAAAGATTGCGCAGCATGCAGGAGAATGGCGGCGGCTCCAATCCGCGCGTCGCCACCGCCATGGCCAATCTCGCCGACGGCATTTCCGGCCTGGTCAAGAACATGCGTTCGGAACAGCAGATCATGCGCGACTGGGTCGAGGCCCAGTCCGACGAACAGAAGGCGATGCGCAACACGCTGGAAAAGATCGCCGATGCCCTGAAGAAGCCTGGGGTGCATTGACGTGGCACTCGCCAGGGGCCGGCGCACCGATCGCCGCATCGACTATTGGCCGGGCTTCGTCGACGCGCTGTCGACGCTGTTGCTGGCCATCATGTTCCTGCTCACCGTCTTCGTTCTGGCGCAGTTCCTGCTCGGTCGCGAAATTTCCGGCAAGGATACGGCACTCACGCGCCTCAACTCGCAAATCAACGAATTGACCCAGCTTCTGGCGTTGGAGCGCTCATCAACGCAGGACAAGGATGACTCGCTGGCCAATCTGCAGGCATCGCTGTCGGCGGCCGAAGCGGAAAAGAGCCGGCTCGAACAATTGCTGGCGCAAGGCGCGGGCGCCGGTGACGCCGCCAACCAACGCGCCGCGGCACTGGGCGGCGAACTCGATAACCAGCGCCAGATCAGTCAGCAGGCGCTGAGCCAGGTCGAGATCCTCAACCAGCAGATCGCGGCCTTGCGCAAGCAGATCGGCGCGCTCGAGGATGCGCTCAACGTCTCCGAAACCCGCGACCGCGATTCCAACACCAAGATCGCCGATCTCGGCCGCCGCCTGAACGTCGCGTTGGCGCAGCGCGTGCAGGAACTGAACCGCTACCGCTCCGACTTCTTCGGCCGCTTGCGCGAAATCCTCGCCGACCGCGAGAATATCCGCATCGTCGGCGACCGCTTCGTCTTCCAGTCGGAAGTGCTGTTCCCGACCGGCTCCGAGGTGATCAACGATGCCGGCAAGGTCGAGATGAAGAAACTCGCCGACGCCATCATCGAGTTGCAGAAGGAAATCCCGCCCGAAATCAACTGGGTGCTGCGCGTCGACGGCCATACCGATAACAAGCCGCTCTCCGGCACCGGCCGCTATCGCGACAATTGGGAGTTGTCGACGGCGCGTTCGACCTCGGTGGTGAAATTTCTGATCGAGAACGGCGTGCCGGCCAACCGGCTCGTCGCCGCCGGCTTCGGTGAGTTTCAGCCGCTCGATGCCGCCGACACAGAAGAGGCGCGGAACAAGAACCGCCGTATTGAACTGAAGCTCACCGAACGTTGATCTCTCATCACGCGAGCTCACGCGAATTTGTTCGTCGGCTCAACTCTAGGGCGTGGACTGACGCCGGCAAGACCTGAAAAGATTATCTTTTTTTAATTACACATTGTCGCAGGGCGGTCCTAGCTTCCCGCCCGGGCTGAGAACCGCCGGCGATGAGTCTCCCGCATCGCGACACGACGGAACCGGACGGCCCAAAGGCCAGAAGGCAGGCGGAACAACCGCCGCCTTCCTCTACAAGAGGAGACGCGTGATGCGCTCTTTCACTCCCAGGACACCGCTTAGAACTGCAACACTCGCGGCGTTTCTCATCGCCGTTCCGCTTGCCGGCGCCTATGCCGCCGGCCATCACAAGGGTGCTCTCGACGCAACCGACCCGACCGATTTCACGGGGCCCCGGATCGACAGTGTCATCCAACAGGTCCAGGGCGTTCGCCAAGGCATAGTCGACGCCAAGCGGGCCAACAACATCACCCTGGCCGTGGCGCAGCGGCTGGAAATGCGCACCGCGCACATTACCCAGGCAGCTGAGAAAATCGCGGCGTCGGATCATGGCAGGATACCGGCCGCGCAATACCATGACCTGCTACGCCGCCTCGACAATGTCGACCAACGGCTGAGGCTCAATACCGGCAGTGGCTTCCTGATGGGCGACGGCGCCGACGGCGGCAACTACCCGAACGGCTGAAGCCGTAGCCCCTGACGGTCCAAGAGGAAGGGCCGCCCGACGCCCTCGGGACTCAATTCCGCGGGCGTCCTTTTACCAGCCCAGCCAGACCGCGATCAGGGAGGCAATCGCCGGCACGGTCTGGATGAACAGGATTTTGCGGCCGACCGTCGCCGCACCATAGAGGCCGGCAATGGCGACGCACAACAGGAAGAAAACCTTGACCTGGAAACCGGCAGCACCGAGGTAAAGCCCCCAGATGAGGCCGGCGGCGAGGAAACCGTTGTAGAGCCCCTGGTTGGCGGCGAGTACTTTCGAGGCACCGGCGAATTCGGGTGTCAAACCGAAAGCCTGGTGCCCGCGCGGCGTGTCCCAAAGCACCATCTCGAGATAGACGATGTAGGCATGGATCAAGGCCACCAGCCCAACCAGGATGTCGCCGATCATGCTGTTCCCCTCAACTGTGGCTGCAGCATTTCACGCATGACCGCATCAGCGCAAGATGCATTCCCGGCACAGTGCCTGAGGGTTGCCAAGGCTTTTGCGTTGGTGTCTTTTCGCGCCGTCCTCAATCACGGAAGCCGCCATGTCCTTTCAGAAACTCGATGATCTCGGCCATAAGCTCGAAGCGCTCGAGCATGCGCTGGCCATCCTCGGCGCCGACGAAGCCACTCACATGGCCGTCGGCGGCGGCGAGAAGCGTGCCGAGGCGATGTCGGCACTGGCCGGCATGTATCACACCAGGGCAACGGCGCCGGAGATAGCGGACTGGATCGCTGTCGCAGAAGGCGAGGCGCTTGGTGAAGAGCAACGGGCCGCCGTCGCGGAACTGCGGCGGCAGTACACCAACCTGACCTGCCTGCCGGTCGAATTCGTCGAACGCCAGACGACGGCTCGCATGCGCTGTGAGCAGCTGTGGCGCGACCTGCGCGCCAAGAACGACTGGGCGGCCTTCCAGCCGGCGCTGGAGGGCGTGGTGGCGCTGGTGCGCGAGGAGGCGGCGCTGCGTGCCGACGTGCTCGGCCTTGCCCCCTATGACGCGCTGATGGAACAGTACGATCCTGGCAACCGCACCGCCGATATCACGCCGGTGTTCACCGACCTGAAGGCTTTCCTGAAGAGCTTTGTACCGGAGGCGCTGGCGATCCAGGACGCGCGGCTGCGCAAGCGCCCGTTGAAGCCGCTTTCGGGCACCTACGCGATCGACCGGCAGCGCGAGCTTGGCCTTGCCATGATGGCGGCGGTCGGCTTCGACCTGACACACGGGTCGCTATCGGTGTCGCACCATCCTTTCTGCGGCGGCGTACCGAGCGATGTCCGCATAACCACCCGCTACAAGACCTCCGATTTCCTGTCGGCGCTGATGGGTGTGCTGCACGAAACCGGCCATGCGCTCTACGAACAGAACCTGCCGAAGACATGGTCGCACTGGCCGCTCGGCAAGGCGCGCGGCATGGCCGTGCATGAAAGCCAGAGCCTGTTCGTCGAAAAGCAGCTCGGCCGCAACCCGGCCTTCTGGCGCTGGGCGCTGCCGGTGGTCGAAAAGCATCTCGGCGAAGCCTGGTCGCTCGACGATATCCTGCCGCATGTGCATCGCGTCGAGCGCGGCCTGATCCGTGTCGATGCCGACGAGGTGACCTATCCCTTGCATGTCATCCTGCGCTACGAATTGGAACAGGAGCTCGTCTCGGGCCGACTGGAGGTGGCCGACCTGCCCGAAGCCTGGGACGCCAAGATGCGCGACTATCTCGGCCTTTCCACCATTGACAACCCCGCCGACGGGCCGATGCAGGACGTGCATTGGCCGGGTGCGGCCTTCGGCTACTTCCCCTCCTACACGCTGGGCGCGATGATGGCTGCGCAGCAATGGGCGGCGCTGACGCGGGAACATCCTTCAGCCGACGAGGATCTTGCCAAAGGCAATTTCGAGGCGATCAACGACTGGCGCCGCCAAAAAATCTGGTCGCAGGGATCACGCTGGTCGACGCCGGATCTGCTCGAGCGCGCAACCGGCGAAAAGCTCAACGCCACCTATCTCGTGAACCATCTGAAGCAGCGCTATGGAACGGCGTAGGGCGGCCGGCACTTCAGGAGTGCAGACAGCTTGAACTACTCCGCCGCCCCCTTGAAGGCGCTGGCGCCTGTTTCGAATTGCAGCTTGGCCAGCCGCGCATAGATGCCGCCCTTGGCGACCAGGCTCTGATGCGTGCCTTCCTCGACGATCGAGCCGCCATCCATGACCAGGATCCTGTCGGCCTTCAGCACCGTTGCCAGCCGGTGGGCGATGACGATCGTGGTGCGGCCCTGCATCAGGCGTTCCAGCGCGATCTGCACCAGCGTCTCACTTTCGGCATCGAGCGCGGAGGTGGCTTCGTCGAGCAGCAGGATCGGCGCGTCGCGCAGAATGGCGCGGGCGATCGCCACCCGCTGGCGCTGGCCGCCGGAAAGCGTCACGCCGCGTTCGCCGACCTGGCTGTCATAGCCTTTTTCCAGCCTGAGGATGAATTCGTCGGCGAGTGCGTCCTTCGCCGCCGTCTCGATCTCGGCCTTGCTGGCGCCCGGCCGGCCGAAGCCGATATTGTCGCTCGCGGTGGCCGCGAAGATGGTGACGTCCTGCGGCACGATGGCGATGCGCTGGCGGACCGAAACGGGATCGGCCTCACGCACGTCGACGCCATCGATCAGGATCTTGCCTGTTTCGGGATCGTAGAAGCGCAGGATCAGCGAAAACACCGTGCTCTTGCCAGCCCCTGACGGCCCAACAATCGCTACCGTTTCGCCGGGCATGACCTGAAAGCTCAAGCCGTGCACGGCGGCGCGGTCGGGCCGCGCCGGGTAGGAGAAGGAGACGTTGTCGAAGACTATCTCGCCCTTAGCGACCGCGGGCAGTGGCTTCGGATCTGCCGGAGCATGGATCGCCGGTTTCTCGGCCAGGATCTCGGTCAGCCGTTCGGCAGCACCCGCAGCTTGCGCAAGCTCGCCCCACACCTCCGACAGCGCACCCAGCGCGCCGGCGGCAAACACCGAATAGAGCAGGAACTGGCCGAGCGTGCCCGGCGATATCGAGCCTTCGAGCACGTCGCGCGAGCCGAACCACAGCACCGCCACGACGGACGAGAAGATGGTGAAAATGGCAAAGAAAGTGAGGAAGGAGCGCGCGAAGATCGAGGCGCGCGCCGCCTCGAAAGCGGCTTCCACCGCAGCCGAGAAATGGCCGGTGACCAGCTTCTCGTTGGTGAAGGCCTGCAGCGTGCGCACCGCGCCGATCTGTTCGCTGGCATAGGCTGTCGCATCGGCCAGCGTGTCCTGCGCCTGCCGTGACTTGCGCCGCACCGAGCGGCCGAAAGCGACCAGCGGCAGCACGATGACGGGAATAGCGGCAATCACGAGGCCGGACAGTTTCGGGCTGGTGATCACCATCATCCCCACAGCACCGAGGCCAAGGATGACGTTGCGCAGCGCAACGGAGGCCGTCGCACCAACCGCGGACTTGACCTGCGTCGTGTCGGCGGCGAGCCGCGACACGATCTCGCCCGACTGGGCGGTGTCGAAAAAGGAAGGCGACAGCGCCGTCACATGAGCAAAGACATCGCGGCGGATGTCGGCGACGACGCGTTCGCCGAGCGTGATGACGAAGTAGTAGCGGCCGGCCGAGGCCGCCGCCAGCAGCGCGGCCATCGCCACCAGCGCAGCGAAATATTCGGCGATGAAGATGGTGTTGGCCGACGAGAACCCATGATCGATCATGCGCCGTACCGCGAGCGGCAGCGCCAGTGTCGTCGTCGCGGCGATGACCAGCGAGATGAGGGCGCCGATGACCAGCGTGCGATAGTGCGCGATATACGGAAACAGGCGCCCGAGCGGCTTGAGCGAGCGCCGGCGCTCGTCTGCGCTGCTGATGTGCGCCATCCCAGTGTTTCCTCTAGCCGCCCTTTGAGGCATGCGCTTCAATATGCGCTTGCCGCGGCCTTGTGATTCAATTCCGGCTGATGTATAGGCTCGCCGACCGTTTTAGAAGCCGTGGCTCCTCAATAGCTGCGGCTTCGAGTTTTAAAAAGGGGCGCATCGACGCAGGCTTATGCCCGTCAGCAGCGCCGGCAAGCCAGGAACCGAACCATGAAGACCGACATTCATCCCGATTACCACACCATCAAGGTCGTCATGACCGACGGCACCGAATACATGACCCGTTCGACCTGGGGCAAGGAAGGCGATACGATGAACCTCGATATCGACCCGACCACCCACCCGGCCTGGACCGGCGGCCAGCAGACCCTGCTCGACCGCGGCGGCCGCCTGTCGAAGTTCAAGAAGCGTTTCGAAGGTTTCGGCCTCTAAGGGCGATAATCTTTTCTCGGATCGGAAAACCCGCCCTTGTGGCGGGTTTTTTGTTGCAGCATTCATCCTTGTGCTTTTCCGCCTGCTATTCAGCCAGCAACTCCCTGAGTGCCATCCGCTTGTAGGCGGCGACCAGCCTGTCGCCCTCCTGCCGCTCGACCGAGATCGCCAGCCGCATGGCGGCTTCACCCATCTGCCAGACCAGCAACGCCGTCGTTTCCAGCGCCACCGGATCGGCCGCCGGTCGCAGCCGTTTCAGCACCGTGGTCAGAAACTCCGCATTGGCCCGGCTGTCGGCGAGCTCGAGCTGGCGCAGCGCCTTGTCGGCCTGCGTGCCCGACCAGATGTCGCGCATCACCGGCTCCGCCAGGAACAGCCGGTAGTAGATATCGACGAGTTCCGAAAACGCTTGGCTCAGCCCTTTGGCGTCACTGACTCCGGCTAGTGCGGCCGAGATGCAGGCTTGGCTTTCGGCGGTGTAGCGCTCGGCCAATGCCCAGATGATCGCCCGCTTGTCGGGAAAGAACTGGTAGAGCGAGCCGATCGATACCCCTGCCCGCTCCGCCACCTCACCCATGCGCATGGCGTCGCTGCCTTGCTCGGCTATCAGCGCCGAGGCGGCGGCCAGCATCCGCTCGACCCGTTCGCGGCTGCGCTGCTGGCTTGGCGCCCGGCGCGGCGAAGCGATCTGCTCCTGAGGGGAATCCGGCGAGGCCGCATCTTCCATGACTAACTCTCATACCGCCAAAATCGCTTGACTCGTAAAATACGAGGGTTTATCACGTTTTGCAAATGTGAGGAGTACTCATATTTTTAAGCAGAAGAAAACCGCAACCGGCATCTGGAGCAACTGACATGATCGCGAAAGTTCTGCCCATCCTCATCCTTATCGCCGCAATCGGCTCAGGAATCGTCGGCGGCGTCTTCTTCGCCTTTTCCAGCTTCATCATGCCGGGCCTCGCCCGCATGCCGGCCGCTGGCGGCATCGCGGCGATGAATTCGATCAATGTGACCGCTGTGACCCCGCTGTTCATGACCGCCCTGTTCGGCACGGCGCTTTTCTGCGTCCTTGTCGCCATCGGCGCGGTAATGGACTGGAGCCAGTCGGGTTCGCTCTGGCTGATTGCCGGTAGTCTGGTCTATCTCATCGGCACCGTGGTGGTGACGATGGTCTTCAACGTCCCGCTCAACGATGCGCTCGCCACCGTCGATCCGGCAAGCGCCAGCGGCGCAAGTCTGTGGTCGCGCTACCTCAATGAATGGGTGATGTGGAACCATGTCCGCACCGTCAGCGGCATAGCCGCGCTGGCATCCTTCTGGTTCGCCGCGCGTTGACCGCAATGGGCGGAGCCATCGATGGCCGACAGTGAGGCTCCGCGCCTGAAAAGTTCGGCACGTTTTTTGGAGACGGATCTTGAAGGATCAGTACTCAAACATGGCCTTCGGCACGGCCATCGGAGTTGGTGTCGGCTCGGCGATCGGCGCCGCTCTGGATGATCTGCCAATCGGCATCGCTATGGGCATCGCCATAGGCGCGGCTTTCGGAGCGTTGCGACGTAAGTGACGGTGCTGCCGGCGCTCTTCAGGCCTTTGTTTTTCGATCCGAATGGCCGAGATCGCGATCCGGATCGATGACGTCGCGCACAAGCTGCTTGAGTTTGGCCGCGTCCGGAAAGCCGCCATCGCGCTTGCGGTCCCAGACCAGAGTGTCATTGCAGGAAATGGTGAAGATGCCGCCGGTGCCAGGCACCAGCGTCACCTCGCCGAGATCGGTGCCGAAGGTCGACAGTAGCTCCTGCGCCATCCAGCCGGCACGCAGCAGCCATTGGCACTGCGTGCAATAGGTGATGCGGATAGTGGGAGGCGCTTTTTCGCTCATGCCGCGCTGAGCTTGGCCATCGTCTCGTCGTCGACCTCGAAGTTGGCATAGACGCTTTGCACGTCATCGTCGTCCTCGAGCGTGGCGACCAGCTTCATCAGCGACTGGGCCCGCTCCTCGTCGACCGGAACATTGTTTTGCGGCCGCCAGATCGGCTTCACCGATTCGGCCTCGCCGAGCGCACCTTCCAGAGCCTTCGATACCTCGCCAAGATTTTCGAAGGCGCAGTAGATGGTGTGGCCTTCCTCATCGGACTCGACATCGTCGGCGCCGGCTTCGATCGCCGCATCCATGATCTTGTCGGCGCTGCCGGCCGATGCCGGATAGTAGATCTCGCCGGCGCGGTCCCACATGAACGACACCGAGCCGGTTTCACCCATCGCCCCGCCGGCCTTGGTGAAGGCAGCGCGCACGTTCGAGGCCGAACGGTTGCGGTTGTCGGTCAGGGCCTCGACGATGACGGCGACGCCACCTGGACCATAGCCTTCATAACGCACGGCTTCGTAATTCTCGGCGTCGCCCATCGAGGCCTTGTTGACGGCGCGCTGGATGTTGTCCTTCGGCATCGACACCGCCTTGGCGTTCTGGATCGCCAGGCGCAAGCGCGGGTTCATCGATGGGTCGGGCGTACCGCTCTTGGCGGCGACGGTGATTTCGCGCGCCAGCTTGGAAAACATTTTCGACCGCACTGCATCCTGGCGGCCCTTGCGGTGCATGATGTTCTTGAACTGTGAATGGCCAGCCATGGCACCCCTGTCGTGTTCTCGGCTAGAGCATCCGAAGCAGGTGATCTCACCTCGACTTGCGCAATGCTCGAATTCAAAATTTCAGAGCGTCCCAGGTGCAACTCGTGGAAGCACGGCGTTCTCTGTCGGAATGGCCGGCTTATAGATAAATCGGCTCAATTCGTCCAGCCACACGGCGCATGGGACGCACGACATGGATCGCCGCCATCGCTCACGCCTCCAGATCCGACTTCAACCGGTCGATGATGCTGAGCGCATGGCCGGCATACTGGCTGATCCAGCGGTCATGGATCTGCTTGATCGGCAGCGCGTTGAGATGGTTCCAGCGCTCGCGTCCGTCGCGCCGCGCGACGATGAGGTCGGCCTCCTCCAGCACCTTGAGGTGTAGCATCACGGTGCAGCGATCGATATCGGGAAACGCATCGCACAGCATGCCGGTGGTCCTTGGCGCATCCTTCAGCTGATCCAGGATTTCGCGCCGGCGCGGATGCGCCAGCGCCTTGAAAACATGGTCGTCTTGCGATCGGCTTGACATGTTATATTTCTATAACATATCCTTCGGCCAATCAAGGGAAGGAGTTGTGGATATGTCACTTGGATTCAGTGTTTCAGGACGCATCGGCAGACCGGTCGCCGACGTCTTCGACGCAGTCGTCAATCCAACGAAGCTCAGCGGCTATTTCACCACGATCGGCGGCGCCAGCGCGCCGCTGCAAGCGGGTGCCAGTGTCGTCTGGTGGGGCAAGGTGCCAGTCGAGGTCGACGAGGTGGTCAAGGACAGCCGCATCGTGCTGCGCTGGGATGCCACCGATCCCGACGGCAAGCCGGCCTACAAGACCCGCGTCGAGATGAATTTCGAGCCGCTCGACGATGGCGGCACCTTCGTCACCATCGCCGAGAGCGGCTGGCGGGAAGGCGCGGTCGGCCTGAAGAAATCCTACCTCAACTGCGAGGGCTGGTCGCAGATGCTGGCCTGCATGAAGGCCTATGTCGAATACGGCATCAATTTGCGCGACGGCTACTACCGCAGCGAGATGAAGGGCGAACCCGCCAACGAGACCAACATTTGAACGTGACGACGGAGCCCGCAATGACCGCGAAGATCACCGGCGGCATCAACATCGCCATGAAGGTGCCGCCGCACCAATATGAGGCGACGGTCGCCTTCTACCGCGACGTCGTCGGCCTGAAGCCGTTCACCGATAAGGCGCCGGCAATCGGCTTCGAGCTCGGTCCCAACCGCTTGTGGATCGATGAAGCGCCGATGTTGAGCCAGGCCGAGGTGTGGCTGGAGCTGTTCACCGATGATTTTCCCGCCGCTGCGGATCATTTCGCCAAGGCCGGAATTGTGCGTTGCGATGCTATCGAGCCTCTGGGCGAGGGCTTCCGCGGCGGCTGGATCAGCAATCCAGCCAGCATCGTTCACATGCTGCGCGAACCAGACGCCTGGTGAGCGCCAAGCCCGGAAAGGACAATCCCATGGAAATCCGCGAGACACCGACCGCCGAAGCCGGCATGCTGATCCGGCGGCCTGTCGCCCAAGTGTTCGAGGCCATCGTCGATCCGGCCATCACCACGAAATTCTGGTTCACCCACGGCAGCGGCCGTCTCGACAGCGGAAAGCAGGTTCGTTGGGAGTGGCGCATGTACGGCGTCTCGACGACAGTCGATGTCAGCGAGATCGTCGCGAACGACAAGATCGTCATGCAGTGGAGCGATCCGCCGACCACGGTGGTCTGGACCTTCACCGAAATGCCCGGCGATGCGACCTTTGTGGAGGTTCGCAATTTCGGTTTCGCCGGCAACGGCGACGAGCAGGTGAAGGAGGCCATCGGTTCAACCGGCGGCTTCACCCTCGTGCTGGCCGGCGCCAAGGCGTGGCTGGAGCACGGCCTGACGCTCGGCCTGATCGGCGACCGTCACCCGAAGGGTGTGCCGACGAACTGAACCGGCTCAAGATCGCCGTTTTTCCTGTTCAATCACATGGTGACGGAGCACGCGATTGATCTCGGTTTGGTATCCGCCGCCCCTCAGTGCCCACCACCCGCCTTCGCCTTCTTGCGCCGTCGCGCCAGCATGTTGAGCCCCTCGACGAGCGCCGAAAAGCCCATCGCCGCGTAAATATAGCCCTTCGGCACATGATAACCCATGCCGTCGGCGATCAGCGTCATGCCGATCATCAAAAGGAAGCCCAGCGCCAGCATGACGATGCTCGGGTTCCTGGCGATGAAGTCCGCCAGCGGTCCGGCCGCCAGCATCATCACGCTGACCGCGACGATCACCGCGATGTACATGATGGCGATCTCGTCGGTCATGCCGACGGCGGTGATGATCGAATCGATGGAGAAGACGAGGTCGAGCAGCAGGATCTGGAAGATCGCACCGGCAAGGCTGATCTGCAGCGTCTCGCCCAGCATCGTGTCCTTGTGGTCGTCGGGATCGACCGTGTGATGGATTTCCTTGGTCGCCTTCCAGACCAGGAACAGGCCACCGGCGATGAGGATCAGGTCGCGCCAGGAAAAGCCGTGGCCGAGGGCGGTGAAGACCGGCGTCGTCAACTGAACGATGATCGAAATGGTGGCCAGCAGCACCAGCCGCATGACCAGCGCCGCCGAGATGCCGAGGCGGCGTGCGCGGGCCCTTTGGGCTACCGGCAGCTTGTTGGTCAGGATCGAGATGAAGATCAGATTGTCGATGCCGAGAACGATCTCCAGCACGACCAGCGTCAGCAGCGCGACCCAGGCCGTTGGATCGGACACGAATTGAAAATGCGGTGCCAGGAATTCGATGAGCTGCATGGAGGTCGTCCCCTCTATTAACGATCTAGAGCAGTGTCGCCGGCAGTTAGGTACTATGCGCGGCTATATCAATGTCACGACCAGAAGGACGGGGCGGTTTCCTCCAGCCGCGGGCCGCGACGAAACGGCGCGATCTTCTCCGTCAGCCCGGTGCGGTCGGAAATGTCGACCCCGACGCCGCACAATGTCGCCGGTCCCGTCGCAGCCTCGAAGCGCCCTTTCGGCACTTTCGACAGGAACCGGTTGAGTGGTTCCTCCTTGTCCATGCCGAGCGAGGAATCATAGTCGCCGCACATGCCGGCGTCGGACATGTAGCCGGTGCCGCCATTGAGGATCTGGTGATCGCCGGTCGGCTGGTGTGTGTGGGTGCCTATGACGAGGCTGGCGCGGCCATCGACGAAATGCGCGAAACACATCTTTTCCGAGGTCGCCTCGGCGTGGAAGTCGATGACCACCGCATCCGCCTGCTCGCCGAGCGGACAGGCGGCAAGCTCGCGTTCGCCGGCCTGGAACGGGTCGTCGAGCTCGGGATGCATGAACACCCGGCCCATGATGTTGGCGACCAGCACGCGCGCGCCGCTCCTGGCGATGTAGACGCCGGAGCCGCGTCCGGGCGTGCCCTTGGGAAAGTTGGAGGGGCGCAGGAAGCGCTCTTCGCGCGGCGCGAAGGCCAGCGCGTCGCGCTGGTCCCAGACATGGTTGCCCGTGGTGACGACATCGGCGCCGGCTGCGATCGTCTCGCGAAAGATGTCTTCGGTGATGCCGAAGCCGCCGGCGGCATTCTCGCCGTTGACGATTACGAAATCGAGTTTGAAGTCGGAGATCAGCCCGGGCAGTTGTTCCCACACCGCGGTGCGTCCCGTTTTTCCAACCATGTCACCGAGGAAGAGAAGTCTCATATGATCCCGCACCGAAGGTCAGCGAAGCAAAAGCTGCATGACGCCAGTGAAAGATCATGCGTCCATTTATCTACAATTTTGGCACGAAGCGGCGCAACCCGCTCTCGGTGA
Source organism: Mesorhizobium sp. M0276 (assembly GCF_040321755.1). Lineage (NCBI taxonomy): Bacteria > Pseudomonadati > Pseudomonadota > Alphaproteobacteria > Hyphomicrobiales > Phyllobacteriaceae > Mesorhizobium > Mesorhizobium sp. M0276. Next base: position 35,801 of record NZ_JAMYSC010000047.1, read on the forward strand.
GTATTTCCGCGATGATGACGTCATGGTCCTCATCCGGCACCTGCGCCACCTCCTGGCAATCGAAGGCGATGCCGATCAGTCGCGGCGGCTGTCCCTTGTCGATCAGCCTGGCGATGGCGCGGTCGTAATAGCCGGCGCCGTAGCCGATGCGATGGCCGCGCGCATCGAAGGCGGCGAGCGGCACCAGCATCACCGAGGGATCGAGCACCTCGGCCTCCTCATGCGGACCGACCGTGCCGAAACCCATCTCGACCATCGGCGCGCCGCGCACCAGCTCGCGAAAGACGATCGTGGTCTTGTCGAGAATGGCCGGCAGACAGAGCCGTGCGCCCTTCTCGCGCAACGCAAACATCAGCGGCCTGACGTCGACCTCCGAGCGCATCGGCCAGAAGCCGGAAACGATCTGGCCCGCTTCGATGTGGAGGTGATCGCGCGCCGTCTCGGCCATTTCCAGCGCGATCTCCACCCGCCAGAATTCATCGAGCGCGTCGCGGCGCCCGAGTGCCTCGCGGCGAAGCTGCTTTTTCAGGTCTCTAGACAATGTCATGCGCCAACGCTGGAGAAGGCCAGATTTGAATGGAGAAGAGCGGCGTTTCCACCGTATCATTCACCGAATGCGTGGAGACGCCTTGGAGAAGCGACGGTCCACACAACCGGTGGAGAGAGCGATCCCGGGAACCTACAAAGTAGGTGGGCGCCGTGTGAGAAAACCCACGGGTCTTCCCAGGGACAGCTCCCTAAGGATCGTTAAGGCCCCGGGGAAAATGTTCTCCTGCCGGGAAGCACAGACCGTCACCCGCAATATAGGCGGCTCATCGGGCAAGCGCCAGAGAGACAGCGTGGCCGGCGACTTTATTCTCTGCAAATCCGTTGCTCCTGTTCAGCTCCATGCCGCCATCCCTTGCACTGGCAAGTCCGTCTCCCTACGGTTGTCGTGGTAACCAAGGAGCTAGAATGCGTTTCGAAGGCACGGCGGCCTATGTCGCCGACAAGGATCTGATGGTGGCCGTCAACGCGGCGATCGCGCTGGAGCGGCCCTTGCTGGTCAAGGGCGAGCCTGGCACCGGCAAGACGGAGTTGGCGCGCCAGGTGGCGGCGGCACTCGGCCTCGACCTGATCGAATGGCACGTCAAGTCGACCACCAGAGCGCAGCAGGGCCTTTACGAGTACGACGCCGTCTCGCGGCTGCGCGATAGCCAGCTCGGCGATATCAGGTTCAACGACATCAAGAATTACATCAAACGCGGCAAACTTTGGGAGGCGTTCGCGGCCGGCAAAAAGGTCGTGCTTTTGATCGACGAGATCGACAAGGCCGACATCGAATTCCCCAACGACCTGCTGCAGGAACTCGATCGGATGGAGTTCTTCGTCTACGAGACCGGCGAAACGATCCGTGCCGCGGTCAGGCCGATCGTCATCATCACCTCCAACAATGAGAAGGAGCTACCGGACGCCTTCCTGCGTCGCTGCTTCTTTCACTATATCCGCTTTCCCGACGTCGACACGCTGCACAGAATTGTCGATGTCCACTATCCCGGCATCAAGCAGAACCTGGTGCGGGCGGCGCTGACCCAGTTCTACGAGATCCGCGAGGTGCCGGGACTGAAGAAGAAGCCGTCGACCTCCGAAGCGCTCGACTGGATAAGGCTGCTGGTCGCCGACGACATTGCGCCGGAAGATTTGCGCGCCGACCCGAAGAATGCCCTGCCCAAACTGCATGGCGCCCTCTTGAAGAACGAGCAGGACGTGCACCTGTTCGAGCGGCTGGCCTTCATGGCCAGAAGGCAGCAGTAGCGCTTTCCCTTCTGTGGACCGTTGCTGCCGGCCGAACTGGAAGGCAGTTTCGGCCAGAACCTTCGGAGGAAATGCAATGTCTGAGATCATCGTCCGCCCGCTCGCGCAGTCCGACCACGCCGACTGGCGGCGGCTGTGGACCGACTACCTGACCTTCTACGAGACGAAGCTTCCCGAAGAGGTCTATGCCGTCACTTGGCAACGACTGTTCACGCCGGGTGAGTTCGAACCCAAGGGTTTCATTGCGACCCTCGACAGCAAGGTCGTCGGCCTCACCCACTATCTCTACCATCGCTCCGGCTGGTCGGAAAAAAACAATTGCTATCTGCAGGACCTGTTCGCCGACCCGGATGTGCGCGGCAAGGGCATTGGCGCGGCGCTGATCGAGGCGGTGAAACAGGAAGCTGCGAAAATCGGCGTCAAGAACGTCTACTGGATGACACACGAAACCAACACCACCGCGCGCAAGCTCTACGACCATGTGGCGCGCCGGACCGGCTTTATCGAGTACGATCTATTGTGAAGAAGTGGGAGCTTGAAATGGCCGCCATTGCGCAATATATTGCGCATGATCTGGGTGTGTAATGCCCGTTGATCGAGACCAATACGCGCAAAATTATCATCAGGCTTTTGCGCGATGGCTGGGTAAGTGTCGGCGGCGGCAAGCACGACAAATATGAGCATCCGGAACGGCCAGAGGTGATGATCATCGTGCCTAGGCATCGTGAACAATCTCCTGGTGTCGCCCGGTCGATCGCCCGGCTGGCTGCATGGATTTGAGGACAGACCGCATGACGCATTATGTTGGAATTCTCGATGGGGCAGGGAACATCTGGGGGGTGCGCGTCCCTGATCTTCCCGGCTGCCATGGCGGCGGCGCAAGCCCCGAAGAAGCCATTGCCGATGCGACTTCCGCCGTGCGCGAATGGGTCGAAGCACGTGCGACGAAACATCTGCAGTTACCGGTCTCGCGTACGGTGGCGCAATTGCTCCTGCAAGACGAACTCGATACTGCCGCCGGCGAATCCGCCGTGATGATCCCGGTGCTGATCGACTCGGGCCGGCCCGTCCGAGCCAATCTGTCGCTCGACGCCGGTCTTCTGGCGGCGATCGACGAAGAAGCAGGCCGGCGTGGCCTGACGCGTTCCGCATTCATTGCAAGCGCCGCACGAGAGAAGATCGAAGGCCACAGATAACCGACCATGTTCATCCCGTTCTTCCTCGAACTGAAGGCAGCCCGCGTTCCCGTTTCGCTGCGGGAATATCTGTCGCTGCTGGAGGGGCTGGAAGCCGGGCTGGTCGACTATGATGTCGAAGGTTTTTATTACCTCGCCCGCACCGCATTGGTGAAGGACGAGCGCCATATCGACCGCTTCGACCAGGTGTTTTCGCATGTCTTCAAGGGGATCGAGGCGCTCGGCGGACCGGATGCGGTCGATGTTGCGAACATTCCCGAGGACTGGTTGCACCGCCTCGCCGAAAAGCACCTGACCGAGGAAGAGAAAAAGCTTGTCGAGGCGCTCGGCGGCTTCGAAAAGCTGATGGAGACCTTGAAGCAGCGGCTGGAGGAGCAGAACGGCCGCCACCAGGGTGGCTCGAAATGGATCGGCACCGGCGGCACCTCGCCCTTCGGCGCCTATGGCTACAACCCCGAAGGCGTGCGTATCGGTCAGCGTGAAAGCCGCAACCGCCGCGCGGTGAAGGTGTGGGACAAGCGCGAGTTCAGGAATTTCGACGATGCCGTCGAGCTCGGCACCCGCAACATCAAGATCGCGCTGAAGCGTCTGCGCCGCTGGGTGCGCGAGGGTGCCGAGGAGGAGTTCGACCTGCCCGGAACTATCCACGCCACCGCCGAGCATGGCTACCTCGACGTGCGGACGCGGCCGGAACGCCGCAACGCCGTGAGGCTCCTGATGTTCTTCGATGTCGGCGGCTCGATGGACGATCACATCAAAAGCGTCGAGGAGCTGTTCTCGGCCGCCCGCGCCGAATTCCGCCAGCTCGAATATTTCTATTTCCACAACTGCCTCTATGAGGGCGTGTGGAGGGACAATCGCCGCAGGCATGCCGAGGTGATTCCGACCTTCGATCTCCTCCACAAATACGGGCCGGACTACAAGGTGATCGTCGTCGGCGACGCATCGATGAGCCCCTACGAGATCGCTCATCCTGGCGGTTCGGTCGAACACTGGAATCCGGAGGCAGGCAGCGTCTGGCTAGGCCGCCTGCTGCAGCAATGGCCGAACGCGGTGTGGGTCAACCCTGAGGCCGAAAAGAACTGGGGTTACACCCATTCGATCGCGATGATCCGCGACATTTTCGGCGGCCGCATGTTTCCGATGACACTGGCCGGGCTCGAAGGCGCGACGAAGCAGCTTTCAAGAAAGCACTGAACCTTGCCCGCCTTCTCGGAACTGGGCAGACGGGTAACAAATGCCTATCTTGGTGCGAATACGAGGCTGCAACCAATAACGAGCCGGCAAGGCTGAGGAGATCGAATGGACACCCATACCTACCCCGTAACCCGTACCGATGCTGAATGGCGCGCCCGGCTGACGCCGGAGCAATATGCCGTCATGCGCGGCCACGGCACCGAGCGGCCAGGAAGCTGCGCCTTGCTTTACGAGAAGCGCGCCGGCACCTTTTCCTGCGTCGGCTGCGATCAGCCTTTGTTTGAATCCAAACTGAAGTTCGAGAGCGGCACCGGCTGGCCGAGCTTCAACGACCCGGTACCGGGCTCGGTCGAGAACACTGTCGACCGCAGCTACGGCATGGTCCGCACCGAATGCCACTGCGCCCGCTGCGGCAGCCATCTCGGCCATGTCTTCGAGGACGGCCCGCCGCCGACCGGCCTGCGCTATTGCATCAACGGCGTGGCGCTGAAATTCGAGCCGGCGGCTTGAGCCAAACGATCGATCGCAGGATAGATGGGAAGGGCGGCTGCGGCCGCCCTTTTCGTCTGCGATCCGTGAAATTGGCTGGTGCGGTCGATGCTCGCTCAGACCACGACCGTCAGGATCAGCCACAGTGTAGCCCCGAGCGTCATCAACGACACCTTGATGCCACTGGCCCTTTCCGTGGTTCGCCAGACGGCAAAGGTCAGGAAGATGTTGTAGGGCACCAGCGCAAAATGCACCGCCAGGACCAGCACAAGCGGCAGCTTCAGCGCGAGCAGCATAATCGCTGCTACCGCGGAAGCGACGTTGAGCGCCGTACCGACAAGGGCAAGGTCGCGCCAGAACAGCCGGTCGAGCGGCACCCGGCCTTGCCAGCGTGAGCGGAAGAAGGATCCGACGCCGTCTGGCAACACCTGATGTCTACCCCTGCCCCAGGACTTCTGTGACCGCACGTTCGATACGCGAACATTCGGTCACCAGCCAGTCGGTCATCGCCGGCCAATTGTCCTCGGCATAACAGTTCACCCGCCACATCGAATTGATGCCGAGGCCTTCGCAACTCTGTTCCGGCCTGAGTTTCAGCCTGCCTTCGATCGCCGCCTGGAACGGCTTGAGCCGCGACCAGGCTTGCGTGGCGCCGAACTTCTCGTTGCGGCCGAAGAAGACGCCGACATGGTTCTGTGCCGGCGCGACATACATGGAAAGGACCAATGCGAAGTCGGGCAGCCCGCGCTGCCAGAACCACGGTCCGCGCCTCGCCATCAGGGCTTTTTCTTCCGGGTGCCGTTCGGCAAACAGCGTCCAGAAGCCGCGCTGGCGAAATTCAGAGGCGCGTCGGGCACCGAAGTCGAATTCGCTCATGGCTCAAAACCGTATCTCCGGCGTCGGCGCCGGGGCTGGCTGGCCCTAGACCATTCCCAGTGCGGCCTTGTACAGGTCGAGGATGGTTTCCTCCTCCTGGCGTTCGGCCTGGTCCTTCTTGCGCAGCCGGATGATCGTGCGCATCGCCTTGGTGTCGAACCCGGTGCCCTTGGCCTCGGCAAACACTTCCTTGATGTCGTCGGAAATGGTCTTCTTCTCTTCTTCGAGCCGCTCTATGCGCTCGATGAAGGCACGCAGCTGGCCGGCGGCAACTGTCTGGCTGGTATCGGTGATATCGTCGGCCATTTTTTCTCCACATCGTTTTTCGCGCCGCGACTCGGTGACGACGGCGCCAAATTTGAGCCGGTTCGATGCCCGACCGGCGGCGGCGGGTCAAGCGGTTATCGATGCTGCATGAAAGGCTGCCGCCATGATGCGGACAGCCATCCCCAGGAAGGTAGCATTAGCCGAAGGCGATCAGCAGATCCTTGGCATCGATCTGGTCGCCGGCCTTGACCAGCACCTCGGCGACGGTGCCGTCGCGCTCGGCATGCAGCGCCGTTTCCATCTTCATCGCCTCGATGGAAAGCAGCACATCGCCCGCCTTCACAGCCTGGCCGGCGGCAACCGAAAGTGCGGAGACGACACCCGGCATCGGCGCACCGACATGGGCTTCGTTGCCGGGCTCGGCCTTGCGGCGGGCCTTGGCGGCGGACGCGCCATGCGCCCTGTCGGGCACCTTCACACGACGCGGCTGGCCATTGAGCTCGAAGAACACGGTGACCATGCCCTTTTCGTCGACATCGCCGATGGCAAGGCAGCGCACCACCAGCGTCTTGCCCTTCTCGATATCGACGAAGATCTCGTCTTCGGATTTCATGCCGTAGAAATAGGTCGGCGTCGGCAGCACGCTGACGGGACCGTAGGTCTCCTGCGCGCCGGCGAAATCCGTAAACACCTTCGGGTACATCAGCCACGAGGCGAATTCGAATTCTGAGAGTTTGCGCTCGAGCTTCGCTTCGATCTCCTTGCGGTTGGCCTTGAGGTCCGCCGGCTTGAGCAGCGAGCCGGGCCGCACCTTGATCGGCTTGTCGCCCTTCAGCACCTTCTTCTGCAGCTTCTCAGGCCAGCCGCCGGGCGACTGGCCGAGATCGCCGCGCAGCATCGACACCACGGAGTCCGGGAAGGCGATGTCCCTGCTGGGGTTCTCGACATCGGCGACGGTCAGATCCTGGCTGACCATCATCAGCGCCATGTCGCCGACGACCTTGGACGACGGCGTCACCTTGACGATGTCGCCGAACATCAGATTGACGTCGTGATAGGTCTGCGCCACTTCGTGCCAGCGTGTCTCCAGCCCGAGCGAACGCGCCTGCTCCTTGAGATTGGTGAACTGTCCGCCCGGCATTTCGTGCAGGTAGACTTCCGAGGCCGGCCCCTTGAGGTCGCTTTCGAAGGCCGCATACTGGTTGCGTACCGCTTCCCAGTAGAACGAGATCTTCCTGATCCATTGCGGATCGAGGCCCGGGTCGCGTTCGGTGCCCTTCAGCGCCTCGACGATGGAGCCGAGACATGGCTGCGACGTGTTGCCCGAGAGCGAATCCATCGCCGCGTCGATAGCATCGACGCCGCTGTCGACGGCCGCCAGCACAGTGGCTGCCGATAGGCCTGACGTGTCGTGGGTGTGGAAATGGATCGGCAGGTCGGTCGCTTCGCGCAGCGCCTTGAACAGCACCCGCGCGGCGGATGGCTTCAGCAGTCCGGCCATGTCCTTGACGGCGATGATGTGGGCGCCGGCCGCCTGCAATTCCCCGGTCAGGCCGACATAATATTTGAGGTCGTATTTTGCCCGCGCCGGATCGAGGATGTCGCCGGTATAGCAGATCGCCGCTTCGATCAGCTTGCCCTCTGTGCCGACCGCATCCATGGCGACGCGCATGTTCTCGACCCAGTTCAGGCAGTCGAAGACGCGGAACAGGTCGATGCCGCCGGCGGCCGCCTGTTTGACGAAATGCTGCACGACATTGTCGGGATAGTTGGTGTAGCCGACGCCGTTGGCGCCGCGCAGCAGCATCTGCAGCAACAGATTGGGCGCTGCCTCGCGCACCAGCGTCAGCCGCTCCCACGGATCCTCGGTGAGGAAGCGCATGGCGACGTCGAATGTGGCGCCGCCCCAGCATTCGAGCGACAGAAGCTGCGGCAAGGCACGCGCATAGGTGCCGGCGATGCCGGCGATGTCATGCGTGCGCATGCGCGTCGCGAGCAGCGACTGGTGGCCGTCACGCATCGTCGTGTCGGTGACCAGCACCTCCTTCTGGTTGCGCATCCAGGCAGCGAATTTCTGCGGTCCGAGCACGTCGAGCTTCTGCTTGCTGCCATCAGGCACATTGCCGTTGAGATAGGGCACCAATGGTGCGGCCGCATCGGCCTTCGGCTGCGGCCGGCCGCGTGTCTCGGGGTGACCGTTGACCGAAACGTCGGCAAGATAGTTGAGCAGCTTGGTGGCACGGTCCTGGCGCTTGACCTGCTGGAACAGCTCCGGCGTCGTATCGATGAATTTGGTGGTGTAGGAATTATCGGCGAAGCTCGGGTGGTTGATGATCGCTTCGAGGAAGGTCAAATTGGTGGCAACGCCGCGGATGCGGAACTCGCGCAGCGCCCGGTTCATGCGGGCGATGGTCTCGGCCGGCGTCGGCGCCCACGCCGTCACCTTCTCCAGCAGCGGATCATAGAAGCGGGTGATGACCGCGCCGGAATAGGCAGTGCCGCCATCGAGGCGGATGCCGAAACCTGTCGCGCCGCGATAGGCAGTGATGCGGCCGTAGTCCGGGATGAAATTCTGCTCGGGATCTTCCGTGGTGATGCGGCACTGCAACGCATGGCCGTTTAGCCTTATGTCCCTCTGCACCGGCACGCCCGATTCCGGCGTGCCGATGGCAAACCCATCGAGGATATGGATCTGCGCCTTGACGATGTCGATGCCGGTCACTTGTTCGGTGACGGTGTGCTCGACCTGGATGCGCGGGTTGACCTCGATGAAGTAGAACTTGCCGGTGTCGGCGTCCTGCAGGAACTCGACCGTGCCGGCTCCGATATAGCTGGTCTCGCGCGCGATCTTCAGCGCATGGCCGCAAAGCTGCTCGCGCTGCGACATTTCGAGATAGGGCGCCGGCGCCCGCTCCACGACCTTCTGGTTGCGGCGCTGGATCGAGCAGTCGCGCTCGAACAGATGCACGGCGTTGCCATGCGTGTCGCCCAGCACCTGCACCTCGACATGGCGGGCACGCTCGATCAGCTTTTCGAGATAGACCTCATCCTTGCCGAAGGCGGCTTTCGCCTCGCGCTTGCCTTCCGTGACTTCGCGGGCAAGGTCGGCTTCGGCGCGGATGGCACGCATGCCGCGGCCGCCGCCGCCCCATGACGCCTTCAGCATCACCGGATAGCCGATTTCCTTAGCCAGTTTCTTGACCGCATCCATGTCGTCCGGCAACGGATCGGTGGCGGGGATCACCGGCACGCCGACCTCGATGGCGAGATTGCGCGCCGCGACCTTGTTGCCGAGCCGGCGCATCGTGTCCGGCTTCGGCCCGATGAAAATGATGCCTGCCTCGGCACAGGCGTCGGCGAATTCGGGGCTTTCCGACAACAGGCCGTAGCCGGGATGAATGGCATCGGCGCCCGAAAGCCTGGCGACGCGGATCACCTCCTCGATCGACAGATAGCTTTCGATCGGTCCCATGTCCCTGGCCAGATGCGGCCCGCGTCCGACCTGGTAGCTCTCGTCGGCTTTGAAGCGATGCAGGGAGTATTTGTCCTCCTCGGCCCAGATCGCCACGGTTTTGAGACCGAGTTCGTTGGCCGCGCGAAAGACACGAATGGCGATTTCGGACCGGTTGGCGACGAGAATCTTCGTGATGGCCAAGGACTGAGGCTCCAGCAACGGAAGGGAACAGAAATCGGCGCAATGATTAGCGTGAAAATGCTGCAGTGCAAACGAAATTGACGCGCATTTAAACCGATTTAAATGGATTCTTTGCGCGGAGGGCCGCCGCATTCATCCGAACATGCAGCGAAGCGCTGGGCATCGCCGGTCAAAGCGCGATCGTTTCCGGGCTAACCCGGATATCTCACACAGTTGAAGTGCATCGGGGCTCCGAATCAAGGAAAATGCTTCTGCGACAAAGACTTACCTTGAGCAGAGGTATTCCCCGATGCAAACAGAGTGTATACCGGAACGGTTTGATTTTGCACCTGTTGAAAGGCGTGCCGTCGTGGCCGGTTTTGACGGTGGAACGATCACCTCCGACGCCGGCGCGCTTCTGCTGGGGCTGACGGACCGGGCGATCGGGCTGGTCGGCCGCTTTGCCCGCTGCTTCGTGGATGCCCGCCGTCCGGCACTGATCGAGCATGAGGTGAAGACGCTGGTCGGCCAGCGCGTCTTGGCGCTGGCGCTTGGCTATGAAGATCTGAACGACCATGACGAATTGCGCCATGATCCGGTGCTGGCGGTGCTGGCCGGCAAGCTCAAGGCGCGCCGTCACAAGAAATGCGCGGTCGTGGCCGGCAAGTCGACGCTCAACCGGCTGGAGCTGAGCCGGCCGCAGCCTTCGCGCTATCACAAGATCAGCCACGATCCGGCGGCGATCGAGGCGCTGTTCGTTGAGCTGTTCATGGGCGCGCACGCCGCTGCGCCCGAAGAGATCGTGCTGGATCTGGATGCCACGGACGATCCCCTGCACGGCAACCAGGAGGGGCGGTTCTTCCACGCTACTACGGCAACTACTGCTACCTGCCGCTCTACATCTTCTGCGGCGATCAC
>NZ_JAMYSC010000048.1:0-45404 GCF_040321755.1 Mesorhizobium sp. M0276
TGACCTTCACGCATCGCCATCATAAAGCCCGCCGCGCGCACGCGCCTGTGCCAATCATGCGGCCTTCGTCGTATGCGTACGGCGCGCCTGCGAGGATGTGGTCGTTCAGGCTCCGGCGCCCGCCCGGCTGATCGAGAGCGGTTTGCCAACCGAGGCGACGGTCGCTCAGGTGCTGGTGTCCAAATATGCTGACCACCTGCCGCTCTATCGTCAGGCGCAGATCTATGCCCGGCAGGGCATCAATCTCGACCGGTCCACGCTCGCCGACTGGGTCGGCCGCGCCGCCTGGCACCTTCGTCCGGTGCATGAGCGGCTGCTTGGCAAGCTGAAGACTTCACCGAAGCTCTTTGCTGACGAAACCACGGCGCCGGTGCTCGATCCGGGCCGCGGCAAGACGAAGACTGGGCAGCTGTGGGCCTATGCCCGCGATGACCGCCCATGGAATGGAAGCGACCCGCCGGGCGTCGCCTATGTCTATGCGCCGGACCGAAAGGCCGAGCGTCCGATCGCTCATCTCGCAGGCTTCAGCGGAATCCTTCAGGTCGACGGCTATGGCGGCTATCGCGTGCTGGCCGAGAAAAGCGGCGTGACGCTCGCCTTCTGCTGGGCACACGTGCGCCGGCGCTTCTATGAACTGGCGGCAGCCGGTCCCGCGCCGATTGCCAGCGAGGCGCTGAGACGGATCGCCGAGCTCTACAAGATCGAAGACGTCATCCGCGGCCGGTCGGCTGACGAACGCCGCGCGATGCGTCAGGAAAATAGCCGCGCTATCATTGCCGATCTCGAACCTTGGCTGCGCGAAAAGCTCGGCCTGATTAGCCAGAAGACCAAGCTCGCCGAGGCAATCCGCTACACGCTTGCGCTGGGAAGGCCTGACCCGCTTCCTCGACGACGGCCGCATCGAGATCGACTCCAATACAGTCGAGCGCTCCATTCGTCCGATCGCGCTCAATCGGAAGAAACGCCCTTTTTGCAGGCTCTGATGGCGGCGACGAACACTGGGCAGTCGTCGCCTCGCTGATCGAAAGCGCCTTATGCCGCGCGCAGCATAAGCAGGTTTATGCCGACCGGCGAACTATGCCGAGCGCCTCGTCCGATCATGGCGGTATGATGCGCTTTGCCCACCATTTCGACCAAGAAGCCGTCGTTGACACTCGGCATAGTTCTCATGCTCAAAGGGCGTTCAGGAACTCAAGAAGCCGGTCGTTTGGCCGAAATCGTTCGGCCTTTGCGCGTTCGTATGGCTTCAGCTTGGCAAGTGCGGATTCCTTCAGCTCGAGATCGTGCGTGAAGATAGGTCAGCGTCGTTTCCATCGCCTCATGGCCCAGCCATAAGGCGATGACCGAACAATCGACGCCCGCCTGCAGCAGCTCCATGGCAGCGCTGTGCCTCAAAACATGGGCGACACCCGCTTCGAGCGGAGGGTGACGCAGTGTTCGCGAGCCTTGGCGACATATTTGTTCAGCAGCGCCTGCACGCCGTCGGCGCTCAGTTTGCCGCCGTGCGTGTTCGGAAAGAGAGCCGTTGCGCCTAAGCTATGCCGATCCAGCTACCGCTATGTTGAGGAAAGTGTTGGTAAAAACTTGCTCACTCGGCATAGTTCGCCGGTCGGCATAAACCTGCAAACTCAACGGCGTCGAGCCCCTCGGCTATCTCGCCGATGTCCTCACCAGGATCGTCAATGGCCACCCGAACAGCCAGATCGACGACCTGCTGCCCTGGGCCTACATCCCGGCTCCCGAACTCAGGGCCGTGGCCTGAGAACAGCTGATGTTCGCTGTCAAGGTTTGGAACGCAGGAGGTCGCCCGATCCGAGGAACGCTGATCAATCTGATAGTCGCGCATGGGTGACGGGTTGTCGATGGCCGCCGAAAATGTCAGTGCTACCAAAGCCCCGACCCCCGGCACACTCATCAGGTTGCGCACCTGCCCATCGCGACTTGCCAATCCGACAAGACGCTTCTCGATCGTCTTGAACTCGCACAGCAGCACCGCTCGGGTCTTGAGAAGAGCCTCGGCAATCTGCTGCAGCGTGTCATGATGGGCGACCAGTTCGCGAACCCGCCGCTCAAACGTCTTCGGCGTCGTCGGGCCAACCTTCAGGCCAAAGCCGCGCAAGACCCCGCGGATGCTCATCTCGACATCGTGCCGCTTCGACTGCAGGAGCTTGCGCGTGGTCAGCAGGGCGCGGACCTCCTGTGCCGGCAGTGACTTGCAGTGCACGGGGCGGAACCAGCCAAGCCGCATGAGCTGTGCAATGCCGCGCGCATCCTTGCGATCCGTCTTCACCGGCATCGCCTTGAAGGCGTCGCGCACGTGGCGCGTCTCGAGAAGCTCCACTGCCAGGCCGGACGCCTGCAGCCCAGCAAATAGCCATTGCGACAGCGGGCCTGCCTCCAGGCCAATCCGCGCAAGCGGTACTTCGAGCGCCGCAAACCAGGCGATCAGCGCCTCCGGCTCGCTCGCCACCTTCGCTTCCCGCACAATCTTGCCCTGCCCATCAACCACACAGACACTTGAGCATTCCAATGACACATCAATCCCGGCATAATAATCCACGGTCGTGTCTCCTTGATGTTTGGCGCTGGCTTCGGCCATGACGCCGTTCACACCATCATTGTGAGGGACGACCGCCTCGACCGAAAGTCTGGCCGCGGCGCCAGAGGCCCGTTACCCCATCTAGCCGCTGCATCCGCAGCACCAAATCGATCAACTCTTCCTTCGTCAGACGCTGCAGATCAGCGCCATCCATATCCCCATAGATTCAGGGGTTGTGCCCCTGACAAACGACGCTGACCTATCTTCACGCACATCTTGAGCTGAAGGAATCCGCACTTGACAAGCTGAAGCCATACGAACGCGCCAAGGCCGAACGATTTCGACCAAACGACAGGGTTCTTGAGTTCCTGAACGCTCTTTGAGCATCAGAACTATGCGAGTGTCAACGAACCGGTTCTTGGTCGGAATGGCGGGCAAAGCGCTTCATACCGCCATGATCGGAAGAGGCGCTCGGCATAGTTCGGCGGTCGGCAAAAACATGCAAGCTCAACGGCGTCGAGGCCTCACACCTACCTCGCTGACGTTATCGCCCGGATCGTCGCCGGCCATCCACAAAGCACATCGACGATCTGCTGCCTTGGGCCTACAGACCCATGCCGCTCAAGGCCGTGGCCTGTAAACAACGGCTACCCAGCACGTCCGACTGCGTCAGGTCTACGGCATGCGCATGCCCCCCTCGCCGATGGCTGTGCCAAATGCGGATGGCGTCGGCATAGGCCGGCCGCGTCTGATGCTTCCAGCCGCCGGCCGACCGCGCAGCTCCTTGCGGATGTGGTCGATGAGAAGGTCGATGCTGCGGTTTCTGGCGACGCGCGCGAGCGTCTCTCGGGTGACCGGCTCGCCTGCCGCGAAGATCGTCGCCTCGACGCGATATCACGCAAACCTTAGTTCAGAATCGTTGCCCTGAGTGCGTATGTGCGGTTGCACTTTTGAATCGTCGCGCATGATGAATAGATAATAGAGGAAATTAAATCGCCGCGACCACTGCCATCCAGATATCTTAAGCCCCGACGATTCGATCATAGGTCTGAAAGTGTCGATATGTGAGCCCCTGCCATTTTCAATCAAAACTATGAGGCCATCGCGCTCAAGATGCTTGCGAATTCCCGAAAAAACATCACGATGCAAAAGCCACTTATCGTCCACATATATACGCGGCTCCGTATCAAGATTGTTCATATTGCGCTCAACATAGTGGGGCGGATTGCCAACGACGAGGTCAAACTTCTCAGAATCTGGCAACGCCAGAAGTCCGTCTCCCTGATAAATTGTCACACGATCTTCGATGTCATTCTGGCATGCAGTATATTTTGCGGCGTCAATTGCAGGAAGATAGAAGTCTGCTAGACAAAGATGCTCAGAAATATTGCCAGCCAACATCGAATATCCGATAAATCCAGGGCCACTGCACCATTCGAACATACGCTGGAAGCGAGGTTTGTTTTTGAAGCGATCGAAAAGATCGCGGTAATCGTCAGCGAATTCGAGGCCGCCGCCATCTAAGTTGTCGGTATAATAGACAGAAATGCCGTTCCAGCTTTTGGACTTGTAGTCGGCCCGGAGAGCTTCAGAAGCGGGCGTTGTGGGGGTGGTGCGAGACATCATCGGGTGTGTATCCTTAAGTTGCTGCCTCTCTCAAAGTGAAGTCAGGGTTATCCATTTGCAACTACAACAACTGCTAGTTGCAAATAGAGCCGAAAGCTAGAGCACGTCCCGTGATCGATGAGTCGAATGTGATGTGACTGAACTGCCCGCTGGTGATTCAACGTCCGTCTCGACGCAGGTGGACGATGGGAAAGGCACTGAGCGGCGACCCTCGGTCGCGTGTGGTGAAGGTTGGACGAAGGCATGTCGGCACGGCAGGCTGCGGCGCGGTTCGGGGTTGGGGTATCGAGCGCGATACGATGGATTGCGCGGGCAAAGATCGGCGAACGGATGCCGCGGCGGCAGGGTCGGCGCCGCGCTTCCAGCCTCGATGTGCACGAAGCCTTCATCGTGGGAATGATCGAGAAGCGCAAGGACATCACACTGAACGAGATGGTGGCTCGGCTGGAGACCGAGCGGTTGGTAAAGATCAGCCGCAGCGCCCTGAGCGCCTAGCTCGGCCGGCACGGCTGGACGTTCAAAAAAGTCCGCGCATGCACTGGAGCAACAAGTCGGCGCGCATCGTGTGGGCATTGATGGCCAGAGGCGGAACCTATCGAACGCCGGCCGTAGCAGGATAGTCCGCTCCTCGAGCGGGCTGCCATGGTGCAGAATCCTGCCTCTGTGCGTGCGGGTAAGCGCCGAAGCCCAGACGGCGGAATCATCATCAAGTCAGCCGTAGCTGTCTTTGGTTGATAAAGGCGGCGTTGTATGGCGTACTTTATCGCGATGCCCCTGACACGATAGGACCGGCGTCGGCAGACATCGTTGCAGAATCCGGTTGGCCAGGCGCTTTCGGGGCACGCTGGGGTTTGGCTGGTATTGGCATAGGCCTTTCAGGCTGCGGTCGGTGCCGACATCTGCGTCACCTCTAGAGTTCACGTTCGTGGCCCTTCCGGTTGAGGATTCATGGTGGGTCTACCCGCCATCCGTCCAAGGCTCTATGGGAAAGCCGGAGGCGCAGGGCAGTCTGACAACCTGCCAAGACCCAGGTACCGCATTAGGAAGGAATCCAGTATTGCCGCTTTTCCAATCGATAATTCGCCACCTGAAATCCCCGGACCTGTTTGGCGCCATCGACCTCAATGCCGGCACTTGGCACGCCAGTCAGTAGGCGGACATTCGAGGTCCATAACCCGTCGACCGGCGAATTGCTGGCGGGGCGTTGTCACGTTGTTTGAAATGTGACCGCGTGAGGCCGACACCGCGCTTTTCAGGCAGGCCGTGCACTCACGGCTTCCCACGCGGCCATGGCGTGGCGTCGATGGGTTCGAACTTGTGCTGCGGAGCGGTTGGTCTGGGATGGGACGAAGAGATTTCGGACGGCGGAGAAGATCGACACGAAATGCTGCCTTGAGCCGACCGACCGGAAACCCTGTCGCGTTCGTTCCCGTTTTCGGAACGGCAGGTGAGAATTCTCCGCCCGGTTGTTCAAGCCTTTATGCGAGCGTATTCCACGTTGGGCATGAGCTGGCGTTTGGCCGCCCCGTAGGAGCGCAATTTGTCGGTGATCATACGCTTTGGCGCCAGACCCTGCTTCTTCAGAAGTCGCGTCAGCAGGCGCCTGGCGGCCTTGGTGTTGCGACGCGTCTGGACAGTCTCGTCGAGCACATATCCGTCCTGATCAACCTTCCACAACCAGCATTTTTGACCGTTGATGCGCACCACGACTTTATCCAGGTGCCAGACATCGTCTTTCGTTGGTGCCTTGCGGCGTATGCGGCGCGCATAATCAGGGCCGTGCTTTCGGCACCATCGGCGGATAGTCTCGTAGGAAACGACGATCCCGCGATCGAGCAGCATTTCCTCTATCATCGCGCAAGCTCAGATTGAAGCGGAAGTGAGCCAGACAGCACGGGCCACGATTTCGATCGGATAGCGGTGGTTCTTCTCTGGTTGCCGCCCTTGATGCAAGAAGCTTTTCAACCTGCTGTGGCTAGTGATCGAGTGCGTTCTTCTCTCAGGCCTTTTCATCTCGGCATTTCGAGAAGCCGCTGGCCCGGATGGTGATCTGCGGACCCGGTCCAAATCTTGTAGGCGAGCTCTCAGCTCGAAGAACCACACTGGTTTTCCCGATCCAGATCTTTTCGATCATTATGCCCATTCAGGTCGTCGACTTCCTACACCTCCTTCACCGACGCCAGCTTGCGGTGGTGCATATCCATCATGCAGCCGCCACTCGCGCCGGATCTCGATAATCTTCTTTCTTCGTTATCATCGCCCAAATCGCCCGTGCCATCTTGTTCGCAAGCGCGATCGCGACGCAACATGAGCGGCTTGCGGCGCAGCATCCGTGCCAGCCATGATCCCTCGACGATCGATTTACGGCCTAGCACGGTCAGGCGTGACATGGCGCCGCTGATCAACAAAGTTCGGGTCGGTCTGCCCGGCCTTCGAAACGCGTCCAAGTCGCTCCTTGCCGCCGGAGGTGTATTGGCGTGGCACGAGGCCAAGCCAAGCCGCAAAGTCCCGTCCGCGTTTGAAGCTCTCCATCGGTGGAGCAAAGCCGCTGATCGCCAATGCGGTTTGCGGCCCGACACCAGGCACTGTCTGCAGTCGCCGCCCTGTATCGGTCTCCATTGACAGGGCTCTGGCCTTCTTCGTTTTGGATTCGATCCGCGCTGTCTTCTCGGCAATCTGCTCAATCAGATCTCGGCATTCCTCGCGAACCAGCGTGGGCAGATCACTGTACTGTTAGGCTCCTCCAGGATGCTCTCAATCCGCTTCACATGCGCGATTCCTTTTGGAACGACATGGCCATATTCATACAGCACCGAACGCAGAGCATTCACAAGCTCGGTGCGCTGATGGAGAAGCCGCTCCCGGGCTCGGAACAACACAGCGCAGGCCTGCTGATCTTCCGACTTCGGTTGGACAAAACGCATCTCGGGACGCTGTGCTGCAACGACGATTGCTCGGCGCGAGTTCGGCATTGACTCCGATCTTCCGCAATGTAGCTGCGAGGAGCTGAGCGGCATTGCTGGCCTCCGCCCAATTCGTGGATTGGAGAATGACGACTTTCTCGCCTGCATATTCGGCCTCCATGAAGAGTTGCCTGGCCTTTTCCGGGTCGCCGCCCTTCTTGAACCATCCGGTGTTTTCGTCGTTGGATACAAGGGTATCGCTTCCAAATATCGAACTGATGGTTTGGTGTTGGCATGATGTTTCCTTGAGCGCCGGCCTTCCGTCGCCGCAACTGCAGCTTAAGCGAGGAAACGATAATGGCAACGCCGGTCACCATGGTATCCGCTGGGCGCGCGCATCAACGGGCGCGAAGTCGAACTTCTTCGGGACCAGCTAAGTCTGCCTGCTTGGCCATCCCGAGCTCCTCTAGGCGGATTGCGCGGCGACGGGCTAGTTCGACATGGGGGTGGGGCACGTCGGCGCGATGCAAAGATATATATATATATATATATAGAGAGCGGCTGCGCGTCTTATTACCACGGAGCTGGTTAGCAGGCGGTTACAGCCAGGAGGTGAGCTGGCTCTTGTGCATCTTGATCAGGCTTTCGGCCTGGCCGCGGGCGCAGGAGATCACGTCATAGAAGTGCTCGGCCGAGCCGCTATCGAGGTTGGTGACGAGCGTTTGCCCAGACGACCATCCAAGCGGGAGCAACTGTCGTAGCAGCGGAAGTCCCCGAAGCCCCCCGATCGAACCAGCCCAGCCAAGCTGTGCGCCGATGTCTGCGCGTTCAAAAATCCGCATCAGCGATCCGCCCGTTTTACGACGGCGTGCAAAAGCATGTTGAGCCCTGCGCGGAAATCTGCGGGCTCGCAGGATTCGTTACTGTTGTGGGTGATGCCGCCCTTGCAGGGCGTAAAGATCATCGCGCTCGGGCAATGCATCGCCATATGATAGGCGTCATGCCCTGCTTGAGAGTGGATGTCGCGCCAGTTATAGCCTTGTCGAACTGCCTCGTCGCGGATGCTGTCGATAAGCTTCCCCTCGAAGATGTCGCCCCCCCAAAACCATTCGTCCTCAACCACGACGACACAGCCCGCCATGGCGGCACTGGCCTTGGCGGCACGACGCATCTTTTCGGCCATGACCCGGGCCGTCACGGGATCGGGGTGGCGTACATCCGCCACGCACTGGGCCCTATCAGAAAGAATACCCGGCTTATTCGGCCACGCAGCGAGGCGCGAACCAGTGGCCTTGCCGTCATTGATGGCGAATTCCCAACCAATGTCGTCGACCGCGGTCAGAAATCGAGCCCCGGCGATCAGCGCGTTGCGGCGTAGGTCCATCGGCGTCGGGCCGGTGTGGGCCGTTTCGCCTTCGAAGCGCACACGCATGCCGTGGGTCGGGTACGCGCCGGTGACAACCCCTACCTCGCGCCTCTCTGCGTCGAGGAGAGGCCCCTGCTCGATGTGCAGCTCGAAATAGGCGTCGATCTCGCCCGCCTTGCAAGGCTTGTCGCCCTTGTAGCCAATTCGCTCAAGCTCATCGACGAAACGTGGGCCGTCATCGGCAATCAAGTTGTAGACCCACTCGCGTTCGTACCGCCCGACAAAACAGCCAGAGGCTACCATCGGCGGAGAAAACCTCGCGCCTTCTTCGTTGGTCCAATCGACGACGATTATGGGCCGTTTGGTCACATGCCCAACATCGTTAAGCGTGCGCACAAGTTCGAGACCTGCAAGCACACCGCCAATCCCATCGAAGCGACCGCCGTTGATCTGGGTATCGAGATGGCTACCGATCAAGATCGGCGGTAGTTCGTCGTCCGTACCCTTACGCCTTGCGAAGATCGAGCCGAGTTCGTCGATTTCGACGCTCAACCCCGCCTCCCCGCACCAGTGACAAAATAGATTGCGCATCTCGCGATCGGTATCCGTTAGCGTTAGACGCGAAAGTCCGCCCGGACGGCCCTCCCCGATCTTGGCGGAGGCTTCGATCGTCGACCAAAAACGATCGAGGGACACACGAGCTTCGGGAGAAATTGTCATAGCTTACCTCTTTAGCGTAGTTTGAGGACACTTGGCGCTGGTGGGGCCTGTGTGATCTCGGGGTATATATGATCAGCAGCAGCGGAACCGCGCCAATCGAGTAAGCAGTTAACGCAACCCGGACGAGATCCCGCCAGTCGCTGCGGCCATCGCACCGAAGTCCAAAGACAGTGTCTTCCCACCGTTCCGGAACCTTTGTTTTGTCGGTCGAACATTTCGTAAGTCCGAAGTAGGCTCCGATCGCATGGAAATTCTCCAAATCGTGACGGGTCGTCGACCGCCGCGCAAATAGTGAACGTCCCCTACGATCGTTCCGCTCGCGTCCACAATGCACACGCTGCCCTGGTTCGCACTCCGTTCCAGCACCACCATTCTGCGGGAGAGCCAAATTCTTGGCTACTCAACCGGAAGCGCCAGCCCACTATGGCATCTAGTCCAGACTGGAGAATAAACGGCGATTTCGGATTCGTCTTGCAATCAATCTTCCGCAACGTGACATTCTGATTCAGATTTTCATTTCTCGGTCGAGCGGGAAGATTGGCCGCGGCACGTTCCGAAAAGCCAGTTTTTCACAATTCGGTGTAGTGAGAGCCCCGCTGTCACAGACGATTACCTCACCGGCAATAGGCTCGAAGGCAGCGCGGAAATGCTGCATTGATTTCAGGCCAACTACGGTCTTTGCAGCAGGATCGATGCCAAAGGCGCGAAATTGCTGCAAGTCCAATATCTGTGCTGGCTCGCTTACCACGAGAATGTCGATCCCCTTGACGCGCAAGACTGCAGTTTTACCCCAGGAAAAACTCATTCCGCCATACATCGCACCATCGCAGGTATAGGAGCCATCGCTGATAAGGCAGACCTCGCCTTCAAGTTCCAAGGGCCCCCCTCCGAAGCTTGGATCGCATTTGCCGCCCAGTTGTACCTGCACGCGGTCGCCGAGAGTGTGGCCATGCAAGTGCTTGGCTGTTTCCGCATCAACCATCGGCCCAAAGGCGGCATCCTCAATTCCGGCCTCTATCATCGCCTTCAACAGATTGGTCGAATCGCCATAGGCCCCAGCGCCGGGATTGTCCGCATAGTCCGCGATGATCAACGGGCCCGTACCGCGCGCATATGCCTGGGCGATCTTCGCCGCCTCCTCGACGGAGAGATAAGAGTTTATTACATCAAAGCGCTTTTTCCATATGTCATCGGCGATCTCTTCAGCGAAGGCGCGATGCTTATCTTCATTGCCGTCGTAGGTGACTGTGACAGTTGGACCTATCTCGCGGATATCGGCATAGGCGAACCCGGCATTGATGTTGACTGCGAGCACGCCAGGTTCTTGCTCATAGGCTATGGCTTTCGCTATCCGCTCGACCATCGGACCGGCATCGGTGCGCCCGCCATTCACTTCTGACAACAGCGGACGATGGGCGCGCAGCGTGCGCGGTCGAATTTCACCCTTCATGGTCCTATAAAGAATTGCGCCGGCATGCCGGCCAGTCTCCCGCATATCGACGTGAGGATAAGTCTTATAAGACACCATTATATCTGCAAGCTCACACATTTTCTGCGTCACGTTGGAGTGAGGATCAAGCGTGATCGCAATAGGCATGTCAGGTCCGACCACTGCACGTAGCCGCTCAAGGAGTTCGCCTTCCCCATCTTCGCAGAACTCGGTGACCATGGCGCCTTGAAACGCAAGCAGGATCCCGTCGAGCTTTTCCTTGTGCACGCCAGCGGCGTTGATGATGGCGCCACCCAAGCGATCAAAAGCATCCCGAGTTACAACGCCTGCCGGTTCGGCGGCAGCGCTGAGAACATGCGTTTGCTTCCAGCCGTAGTCGCGCGCGCAGTCGCAAAAACCGGCCAGCTCGGCATTAACATGGCCCAGCTTCTTGATAGCATCGTCGCCGAAATAGACAAAGTACTTCGTGAATGCGTTATAGCCGGCGGACCTCTTGTTGAAGGTATTCGACTCGTGGGTGAAACAGGCGGTTAGAACATTGAAGGACATAATTAAGCTCTTATTGAGGAACAGGAAAATTGCTAACCGCGATCCAATATGGATGCGGTCTAGAGGTTGAGGTCTGTCAGGGCCACGCTATTGGTGACTTCATATTTGCCCCAGTCGCGACCCGTAGGTGTAGCCCTCTTCAAGGGATCTCGTCGCGATTGTAGCCGTCATCACGCCGGGCTGGGCCTATATCGTGTGAATCTTCCTGCATTGCTTCCTCGATAGGTTGACTGCTGACTGGCCTAAGCTGTCGTGGCCGAAGCATTCGCTGCTTCAGCCAGGTGGCCAGGGATGTCCGACGCCGGAGCACGCACATGGCAGGCCACATCGCGCCCATCTGCCATCGGCACCAAAGGCGGTATCGCTACGCGGCAGCGCTCGACCGCGAGCGGGCAGCGCGGATGGAACGCGCACCCGCTCGGCGGGTTGATCGGACTTGGCACCTCGCCCTCGACGGGCGCCTCCAACCGCACTCGCGTCGGATCCGGCACAGGTGCCGCCGCGATCAGCGCCTCGGTGTAGGGGTGGACCGGCTTGGCGAACAGCGCCTCACAAGGGGCGAGCTCCACAATCCGTCCCAGATACATGACCGCGACGCGATGCGCGATATGCTCGACGACGCCGAGGTCATGCGAGATGAAGACGAAGGCGAGGCCCATCTGCTGCTGCAGATCCATGAGCAGGTTCAGGATCTGTGCCTGCACGGAGACATCCAGGGCTGACACCGCCTCGTCGGCGATGATGAGCGAGGGCTTGAGTGATAGCGCGCGAGCAATGCCGAGCCGCTGGCGCTGGCCACCCGACAACTCGGATGGCAGCCTGTGCATCATCTCGGGCGCCATGCCAACCTTCTGGAGGAGGTCCGCGGCAAGTGCGTTGCGCTGCTTGCGGCTGAGACGCTCGAAATTCTCGACGGGTTCGGTAATAATCTGCCCAGCGGTAAGGCGCGGGTTCAGCGATGAGTAAGGGTCCTGAAACACCATCTGCATCCGACGGCGATGCGCGCGAAGCTCGTGCTTCTTGAGGCCCGCAATATCGGTCCCGTCGATGAGCACGCGCCCACCAGTCGGATCGACGAGCCGCATCAATAGGCGTGCGACCGTCGATTTGCCGCAGCCGGATTCGCCGACGATGCAGAGCGTCTCGCCCGCCTCAACCGAGAAGGACACTCCCTCAACGGCGCGCACCACAGAAAAAGGCTTCTTCAAGAACCCCGCACCGAGCGGATAATGCTTGGTCAGATTCTCGACTTGCAGCAAAGGACCACTCATGCGCCCATCACCTCTTCGGCGCGCCAGCAAGCGGCGGCGTGGCTCGACCCGACATCACGCAGGATGGGCGTCTTCTCGCGGCAAATGTCGATCGCGAACGGGCAACGAGGCGCAAAGCTGCACCCGACAATGGGCTCGCGAAGACTTGGGACAATGCCGGGAATTTCTGGCAGACGGCGCTGTCGGCCCTGCCGCCGGTCAGGCACGGAGCGCATGAGAGCCTGGGTGTACGGATGCATGGGACGCGCGAACAGATCCGTCACAGCCGCTTGCTCGACGATCCGGCCGGCATACATGACGATGACGCGCTGGCATGTCTCGGCGACGACGCCCAGATCATGCGTGATGAACATCACGGCCGTTCCCATGCGCTCTTTCAGATCAACGATCAACCGCAGGATCTGCGCTTGGATGGTGACGTCGAGCGCCGTCGTCGGCTCGTCGGCGATCAGCAGTTCCGGCGAACAGGCAAGGGCCATGGCGATCATGACGCGTTGGCGCATGCCGCCCGACATTTCATACGGATAGTTATTGACGCGACGCTCAGGGTCCGAGACGCGGACGAACCGGAGCATTTCTTCGGCCTTGGCAGTCGCAATTGGACGGGAGGCTCCCGTGTGAATCTGTACCGCTTCGGCGATCTGGTGGCCGACTGTGTAGACCGGGTTGAGGCTCGTCATCGGGTCCTGGAAGATCATCGCGATCTTGTCACCGCGGATCTTGCGCATCTCTCGTTCAGACAGATTCAGGAGATCCCGTCCACCGAAGCGGATCTCACCGCCGACGGTCTTGGCGGTCAGCTTCGGCAGCAGGCGAAGAATGGAGAGGGCGGTGACACTCTTCCCGCACCCAGATTCGCCCACGACCCCAAGCGTTTCGCCTTTCATCACCTGGAAGCTGATGCCACCCAGGGCGCGGGTGACGCTTTCTTCGCCGTAAAAGTGTGTCTCAAGGTCTCGAACGTCGAGAAGCACGTCTTGCCTTACAGTGTTATGCATTTGCATTTCAGCGCCTACGCTTCGCGCGGGGATCGAACATATCGCGCAAACCATCCCCGAGGAGGTTCACGGCAAGAACCGTGACGGCAAGGCAGATGCCGGGGGCGAAGATCGTCATTGGAGCAATGGCGAGATACAGGCGCGAACTGGCAATCATGTTGCCCCAGCTCGGAATCTCGGGGGGCACACCTACGCCCAAGAAACTCAGCCCGGCTTCGGTCATAATCGCGCTTGCACAGACAGTAGCGCTCTGCACCATCAGTGCCGGAATGGTGCTCGGCAGGATATGCCTCCAGAGCACCTTTGGCAGCCGCGCACCGCCGCAAAGCGCGGCCTCTACATAGGGGCGCTCGCGAACACTAAGGACAACCGAGCGAACCAGCCTCGCGACGGCGGGCGCCTCAGGGATTGCAATGGTGACGATGAGGATGCCGATGCCCGGCCCTGTTAGAGAAATAAGCGCAATGGCCAGCAGAATCGTCGGGATCGACATCAGGCCGTCCATGACCCGCATGACGATATTGTCGAACGTGCGGTTGTAGCCGGCCAGGATGCCGATCAGAAGCCCGGCAACAGCCGCGCAGGCCGCCGACAGCAATCCCACCATAAGGGAGATCCGAGCGCCGAAGATGGTTCTTGCAAACACGTCCCGTCCCAGATTGTCGCTTCCGAACCACATGGAGTCCGAAGGTGGCTGGAGGCGTGTGAACGGATCCATGTTCACCGGATCGCCGGCATACATCGGTGCGGCGAGAGCCAGAATGATCAGGAGTGCCAACAGGCCGCCGCCGATCAGGACCAGCGGATGTCGCTTTGCGAGACGGGCAAGGCCCGATAGCCGCAGACCTGCCGTCGGCACGGTTTCACGTGTTGTGATGGGGAGCGTCATATCAATACCGGATGCGGGGATCGATCAGCGTATAGGCAAGATCGACCGCGAGATTGATAAGGACGTATAGACCCGAAGTCAGGATGAGCACGCTCTGGATGATGGGATAGTCGCGATTGTTGATCGCGTCGACGACCAGACGACCGATTCCAGGTATGTTGAACACCGTTTCCGTAAGCACGACTCCGCCAATGAGCCAGGCAAAGCTTAGGCCGATCACCGTCAGGATCGGCACGCCGGCATTCTTCAAGGCATGGTGGAAAAGCATGGCGTAGGACGAGGCGCCCTTGGCGGCGGCCGTTCGCATATAGTCTTCTGACAGGACCTCGAGCATGCTCGCCCGCGTAACCCGGGCGATGAATGCAATGTAGCCAAGACTAAGAGCCACGGTGGGAAGGATCAGGCGGTCGAACCAAGGCCCGAGGCCACCATCGATCGGCGCATATCCCTGGACCGGCAGCCAGTGCATCTTGATAGCGAAAAAGTAGATGAGAAAATAGCCGATGACGAAGACCGGGACAGAATAACCAAGCGCCGAAAAGACCGTGAGGAGGCGGTCGACGAGACCGCCAGTTCGCCACGCGGCAAGGATGCCGAAGGAGACCCCCACCGTCACCGAAAGGATCATCGTCAGGATTGACAGGGAAAGGGTCGGTTCAAGCCGCTGCGAAATGAGATCGAGAACCGGTCGCCCAGAAAAAATTGAGATCCCGAAATCACCCCTGAGGATGCTCGACGCCCAACGTACGAACTGTACGGGCATCGGATCGCTCAGACCCAGCTGTTCGCGGATGCCGGCGATCACCTCCGCCGTGGCCGACTTGCCGGCGATCATCGCCGCCGGATCGCCCGGCGCCAGCCTGACAAGTAGGAAGATGAAGATCCCGACCATCGCCATGACGGCAATGGTCGAGACCATCCTGCGCAGGATGTAAGTAGCCACTGGAATCAGGCCTTCTGCATGTTCCACATTGGGATGAGCCCCGGCACGCCAATGAGGCCAGTGAGCGTCTTGCGGCGTGCGATTGGCGCGACAAACTGACCCAACAGAACCTGGGGGGCATAGTCCCACCATATCCGCTGCATCTTGCGGGCAAGGGCCTTCCGCTCTTCGAGCGTTTCGGCATCCGCCCATTTGGCCCGAAGGGCCTCGTATTCATCGTTCTGCGGCCAGCCGAACCAGCCTTTTTCGCCGTTCATAGGCAAGGTGGAGCTGGTGATAACATTGCCGAGGGTCGCTTCAGGCACGTCAGATATGAAAATACTCCAGCCGCCGTTCTCAACAGGATCCTTCTTAGCCCGGCGCGCGACAACCCCGCCCCAGTCGCTTGGCGCAAGCGCGGCATTGATTCCTATCTTTTGCAGCGTGGCCGCCAGCAACTGCGCGCTATTGCTGATCGCTGCTAAGTCTGTGGGCTGAAGAATGACGACCTTTTCGCCAGCATATCCGGCCTCCTTAAAGAGTTGCCTGGCCTTCTCCGGGTCGCCACCCTTATGGTACCATGCCGTGTTTTCGTCGTTGGACACCGGTGTTTCGTTGCCAAACATCGATGTGACGGTGCTTAAGTATTTTGGGTCACCGAAAGCCGCTAGCATGAACGCTTCCTGGTCCACCAGATGAAGTAGCGCTTGGCGTGCCTTCACGTTGTCGAACGGCTTTTGCAGACAATTCATGCGGAGAAACATGTCGGAGCCCGACTTGTCCAGAACTTGCAGTTCAAGGTTGGGATCGCTCTCGATGACTGGCAAGAGATCGAAAGGCGGCGACCACAAGAAATCGACCTCACCTGCTTGCAAGGCCGCCATCGCCGTCTGCTGATCAGCGATATTGTCCCAGATGACACGATCGACCTTGACGATCTTTCCGCCGGCCAGGCCGTCGGATGGCTCGCTGCGTGGCACGTATTTTTCATTGCTGTCGTAGGTGAAGCTCGCGCCCGGCCTGGCAAGAGCATGGTTGAACTTGAACGGTCCCGACCCGATATTGTCGGTCACCTGCTCGGTTGCGGGAAGATTCGCGTCCTTCTCGCGCATGATGAACGGGCCTTGGAAGGCCAGGGTGTCGAGCAGAATACCTAGCGGTTCCTTAAGTGCGATGATGAAGGTTTTGTCGTCCTTCTTCGCGATATCGCTGGCCCGCTCCATGAGCAACTGGCCGCCGGGAGCCTTTTGGCCCCAGCGACGGACCGAGGCCACACAATCCGCCGCGGTGACCGGAGTGCCATCGTGCCAGCCCAGGCCATCCCGCAATTCGAACGTATAGGTCTTCCTGTCGTCGGAAACGCCCCACTTCCCCACCATCTGCGGATGCGGCACAAACTTCGAGTCGACCCCAAACAGGGTATCGTAAATAGCGAAAGCATGGCAGCGGGTGATGTCAGCCGTTGTAACGACCGGGTCGAACACACTGACATTCTCCATCACCATTCGAACCGTCCGTGCGGCGGTTGGCGCCGTCTGTGCCCGCAGGACCGACGGGATCGAAAAGGCCGTTCCGGCGGCCAAACCCGTCTTAATCAGGTTGCGTCGAGAGATCGTCATGTTCCAGTTCCCCTGTTGAGTTATTCTGGCAGATTAGGGTCTATAAAGTTATTCGCGTTGGGGTTGGTGTGCGTCAAATTCAGTCTTGTTATTCTTGCCATGTAGCAACGAGTTCAATGAACATGGTGATGGCTATCCGCCTCGCTTCTTGCCCGCTCGAGAACGATCTCCCTTACGAGGGGACGCAGTTCGTTCTCACTGCTCCTGTCGGGGGGTCGAAGCGTTATTTTTCGGAAGTTTGCTTACATTCAGTTTCGAACATTGATCCGATTGTCAGCTGTTCCCTGCTCGAATTTTTGGTCGCTGGTGGCTCCAAGGTCTAGCTTTCTCCAGATCGCGCGCGACACGGACCAGCGTGGCCTCATCGCCAAAGCGGCCGACGATCTGAATACCGATCGGCAGCCCGCGGGCGCTTTGCGACAAAGGCAAGGACATCGAAGGTTGTCCGGTGGCATTGAATACGCCAGTATACTGACAAATCGCCGTGTCCGCTTCCACATAATCCTCTGCGGAGACCGCCGGGTTGTTTGCAGAATAGATGCCGCCGTGCGGCACGGCCACGATTGGCATTGTGGGAGTCAGAAGAATGTCGAAGGTATGGATCGCCTTGCCCACGCGGAAACGTATTTTCCGGAGGGCCTCCTCTAAATCCGCCGCTCGGGAAAGTGGCAAATCGCGGCTATATTCATACCGTTTGAGGTTGACCGGCTCCAAGGTATCTGTGCTGATAGTGCGCCCCATGGCGCGCGCCGCTTTTTCGAGCCCACTCGCGGTCGTCGGGGCGAGATATAATCTGCTGTACTCGACGGGCTCATATGGCGGGTCGATGTCTTTTACCGTGTGCCCCATCTCCTGCAGAAGCGTTGCCGTCGACTCGACAGCGCGCAGCACTTCCGGATCGAGGTTGACCGCGCCCCAACTCGTCCTAGCCACCCCGACCCGCAGACGACCGGTGGGCTGTGAGAGCTCCTCCACATAGGAACGGTTCGGCTGGACGATAATAAATGGGTCCCCAGGATGAGGACCGGAAAAGACGTCCAGCGCGGCGGCCATGTCGCGCACAGTCCGACAGAGAACAAACGCGCGGCTGAGACCTAAGTTTGCGTCCTGGTTGTCCGGGCCGCCGGAAACACGTCCGCGGGATGGGTTCAATCCGACAAGACCGCACCAGGACGCGGGGATGCGAATTGACCCGCCGCCATCGCTGCCGTGGGCAATAGGAGTAATGCCGGCGGCCACCGCGGCCGCGGATCCTCCAGACGAGCCTCCAGCTGAGCGTTCCAGATCCCATGGATTGCCGGTGATGCCATTGAGAATGGATTCGCTCATTGGGGTAGTTCCAAGCTCCGACGTTGTCGTTCTTCCCAGAGTCCGAAGCCCCCCGTCCCGCGCGCGCCGGAAAAAATAGCTGTCGGTATTCGAACGATGGCCTTTGAACAGACGGCTCCCTTTTTCCTGGAGGCGACCAGCTTCGGTGAACCCAATATCCTTGCGAAGGAAAGGCACACCTTGGAAGACCCCTCCCTCCGAGCCCTCAACAGTCTCAGCATCTTCGTAGAATTCGATAACAGCGTTGACGCGTGGATTGACCTCGTCGTGGGCTTGGCGGGCTAGCCGCGTCAATTCCAAGGGCGTTACTTCGCCCGCGCGCACCAGAGCGGCCAATCCGGTAGCGTCGTGATCGACGTATTCGCTCAATTTCATCTTAGCTACGTCCTAGGAGTTTTATGATGCATGAAGGTCGATCACTAGCTGGCCCGAGTCAATTTCAGTTTAAATATCATGCCCATCTGGGAACGAGATGGCCGCAACCTCGTGGCCGACGCGACATCCGCGAGTTCAAAAAGACCCCACGCCCTGTTGGCCGGGAGTGCAGCATGCTGGGCCAGGACCTCGCACGCTATGCGAACTGCAACATGGGCCGGGTTTCAAGTTCCGGGTCCAGCAAACGCTGTTGAAGAGGTGCTGTCACATTGATTGAGCGGTAAGGAAATTGAGGTAGCAGCGCGCCCCATGTCCGTGAGTGCACCGACCTACAAGAACAGCACGGGCCACGATTTCGGTCGGATAGCGGTGGTGTCTGGTTCTACTTCCGCTTTAATCTGAGCTTGCGCGATGTCGAGGAAATGCTGTTCGATCGCGGGATCGTCGTTTCCTACGAGACTATCCGCGGATGGTGCCGAAAGCACGGCCCTGATTATGCGCGCCGGCGTGGTCACGTTGTTTAAAATGTAGCCGCGTGAGGCCTACACCGCGCTTTTCAGACAGGCCGTGCACTCACGGCTTCCCACGCGGCCATGGCGTGGCGTCGATGGGTTCGAACTTGTGCTGCGGAGCGGTTGGTCTGGGATGGGACGAAGAGATTCCGACCGCCGTTGACAATTGTCCAGCTATCCTCCGGCAAGACGCGGCAGCAGGAAAATTTCGGAGCCTTTTGGCAATTCCTTCGACCAGGTGTCGCGATCGATCGTTCCGTCGATGGCGACGGCGATGCCGCGGTCGATCAAGGGCTCGAGGCCGGGATACTGTTCAGCCAGCTTCCTGAACAGCTCCCTTATGTCCTTGGCCTCGATCTCGACCTTGTTCTTGCCTCCGGCGACAGCACCAAGCGATCCCCAGAGGGTCACTTCGACCATCACCCTCCCCGTTCCGAGCGCCGCCAGGAATGCGGCGGCGACATCGGATGTGCGTCATGCGCACGCCCGCGGCGTTCGACACCGCATTGGCGATCGCCGCCAGCGGCGGCACGATAGAGGTCTCGCCGACGCCGCGCACCCCGTAGGGATGGTTGGGATTGGGGATTTCGAGGATTTGCGTGTCGATCATCGGCAGGTCCGAGCAGACCGGGATGCGATACTCGAGGAAGCCGGGATTCTGGAGCCGCCCGTCCTTGCCGTAGATATACTCCTCGTTGAGAGCCCAGCCGATGCCTTGCGCGGCACCGCCCTGGTACTGTCCCTCGACATAGGTCGGGTGCACCGCCTTGCCGGCATCCTGCACGACCGTGTAGCGCTGCACCCTGGTGGCGCCGGTCTCGGGATCGACCTCGATATCGCAGATATGGGTGGCGAAGGAGACGCCTGCGCCGTCGGCGACGAGCTCACTGTGGCCTGCGATCGGTCCCCCCGTCTTCCCTGACGCGGCTGCGATCTCCTTCAGCGACAATGCTGCAAGGTTGCCGTATTTCTCGCCCTTGGCAATCGAGTGACCTTTTTCCCAGACCACGTCGTCGACGGGTATGTCCCACATCTGCGCGGCGCGTTCCCGCAACACCTTGATGGCGTTGCGGGCGGCCGAGATCGTCGCCATGGAGGAGGAGAAGGTGCCGCGGCTGCCGTCCGTCATGTCGTTGTAGCCGAGGCTGGAAGTATCGGCGACCACCGCCTTGACCTGCTCATAGGGGATGCCGAGCTCCTCCGCCGCGACCAGCGAAAGCGACGCGCGGGAACCACCCACATCGGGACGCTGTTCTATATCATCAATAAAGGCCGCGCCTCCGTTGCTTTGAACGAGAAGGAGCCTATTTCTTGTGGCTGAGCCGGAGGCGGTGCAGCAGACGGCCGACATTGGAGCGGTGCACGATCACGCCGCGGCCTTCCAGTTCGACGCACAATTCGTCGAGCGTCAGTTCTCCCGCCTCAGCCAACCGCCGCTCCGAGCGGATGCCGAAGCAGTAGCCCACGATCAGCATCTGGATCATCAGTTCGGGATCGATCGAGGGCCGCCCAATCTCGCTGTAGAACGGCCGCAGATGCGACCGCAGGCCGGACAGGTCGACGAAACGGTCGATCGAGCGCAGATGATGATCGCCAGGCAGGTGACGCTCGATGCTGAACTCGTAGAACAGCGCCTCCTGCATCACCGTCCGCTCGCCCATCATCGATTCAATCTCCATCGCAGAGAGACTCAATCAGCACTTCACACCGCCAGCAACGCCGCCTTTTTCAACGATTGCGGCTCGCAGTTGAGCGTCCGTCGAATTAAAGGTCGGCCGTCCGAAACAACGAGGCCCCCATGCACATGTATCAAGTAGACACCTTTACCGACCGGCTTTTTGCGGGGAACCCTGCTGCAGTTCTTGTGGTCGACGACTGGCTGCCGGATGCCCTGATGCTTGCGATCGCCCAAGAGAACAATCTTGCCGAAACTGCTTTCGTCAAAGTGCGGTCGGATGGCGCATGGGATTTGCGGTGGTTTGCTCCGGCGCATGAGGTCGATTTCTGCGGCCATGCCACCCTGGCGACCGCGCATGTGCTGCTGACCGAGACCAAGGCCGAAGCTCCGCTCGTCTTTCACACACGCGTCGGCGAGCTGCGAGTTACACAAGGTCCGCATGCCTACCGACTGGACATTCCCCGTCTGCCGCCGGAGCCATTGGAGACGCTTCCCGCAGAAATCGCAGGTGTTTTCGACAACCCGCCTGTCCGCATCTTCCGAAATTTCGAGAGCATCTTCGCCGATCTCGGCAGCGCGGATGCTGTGCGTAGCTTTGTCCCTGACTTTGACTCGATTGCCCGCCTCGGGTCTGTAGGCCTTGTCGTGACGGGGGCGGAAGCCGGCAACGGGCGAGCGCATTTCGTGTCCCGTTACTTTGCTCCGGGTGCGGGCATTCCGGAGGACCGGTCACCGGGTCAATTCATGCCACCCTGGTTCCTTACTGGGCCGAGCGGCTGGGTCGCGAGAGGCTAATGGCCTACCAGGCCTCGGCGCGCGGCGGCTGGCTTAATTGCGAATTGACCGAAGATCGAGTCTTTCTAGTCGGGAATGCCGTGACTTTCATGAAAGCCACGATTTCCCTTCCCGACGCTGGTGTGTAGGCGCTTTCAGTAACGGCAGCAAAGTCCACGACCAAGCGATCCGATCGGTGACAGCAAGGATCAAGTTCCACCCCTTGCCGTCGCTGACGACCGATGTGATGAGTGACGCGATCGAGGTCCTTCAAGGACATTCGCCGTCACGTTTCCGAAGCGGCGTGCGCCGAGAACTCGAATGCTACTCATACGCCACACAGTCGGCTACCTTTCTGAAGAGGAAGATAACGTCGCTGTCGCCGAGGACGCGCTGAGTGACGCCTTTGCGGCGGCGCTGGCCGGAAGCCTGGCTGCTTGCGGTGGCGCGCAGGCGCCGCGTCGACGGCGGCTGACCGGCGCAGCCCGCGACGTTCTCAGGCTGGTCGCCGAGGAGATGGAGCTCCGCATGGCCGACGAAGACCTGCCCGACGAGAAGTCGATCAACTGCGCCGCAACCATTGCCGATGCCGAGGGTGCTGCGGCGGGGATTGAGCCCACCTGATGAGCTTTGCGGCGACAAGCGACTTGCCGGCTACCAGCCCTATTGGGCACCGCGCGCCGTCTCCTGGCCAGGCTCGGCAGGACTCTGAAAGCGGCCTCAGCCTATGATCGGGCGATCGGCCTCGAATGCGATCCGGCTCTGCGCCGGTTCCTGCAGGAACGACGGATGGGCTCGGCCGCGTGGAAAATGCCTGAACCAAGGCAATCGATTCAGGCCGGCCACATGGCGTGGGAGGTGTTCAGTTTCCTCATCACCTGATGCTCGCGTAACCCGGCCCACAGGCGTTCGATGTTCGGCCAGCTGCTCGGAACCTTTTCAACTTGGGGATGCCAAGCCAGCAGCATGACGAGGTAGATGTCGGCCAGCGAGAGCCCGTCGCCGACCAGCCAGTCCTGGCCTTCGAGGGCAGCATCGAGAATAGCAAAGCCGCGATCCATTTCGGCAACGGCAGCCTTCTTCACCGCTTCCATGCCGCTGGGGTCAGCCGTGTAGCGATCGGCGTGGCAGAACCGCCGGTCGGCCGAATACATCACCGACGACATGAAGATCATCCGGCGCAGGAAGTCGGCGCGGGCGGGTGAATTCGCCGCCGCGCCAGGCCCACCTGCGGGTGGCGCTCGGCGAGCAGGATGCAGATCGCTGCGGATTCCGACGTGAAGCCGGCCGCCATTCCGATCAAACACCGGCCAGCATTCCGGTATGAAGCCGGCCACCGTTCCAACCAAAGACCGGCCAGTTTTCGGCACTGAAGATTACCTCCTGGGTCAGCAACTTTGGCATCAAACACCTCGCTACGAACGAGGAGATTTTGATGCCGGCAAAGAGAAGGCTGACCATGAGACAGTTGAGACAAATGCTTCGGCTTGCCGGAAGTGGGACCAGCTCCCGCGAGATTGCGGTCGTGCTGGGAATAGCACGCAGTACGGTGCAGGATAATCTGCAGCGCGCAGCGGCAATCGGGTTGAGCTGGCCCCTGCCAGGCGAGCTGACCGATGACGCGCTTGAGAACAAACTCTTCGCTCGCAATGGTGTCAAACAGGGTACGCGGCGGCGTACAGAGCCGAACTGGGCCAATCTTGCCGTCGAGCTCAAGAAGCCGGGCGTCACGCTCCTCATCTTGTGGGAGGAGTATCGAGGAAGTCATCCCGACAGATATGGCTACAGCCGGTTCTGCGAGCTCTTTCGCAGCTTCGAACAGCGGCTTTCCCCGACGATGCGCCAGGAACACGCCGCCGGCGACAAGGTCTTCGTGGACTATTCCGGCAAGAGGATCCCGATCGTTGATCGAGACACCGGTGAGATCCGTGAGGCGGAGATCTTTGTGGCGGTCTTGGGAGCGTCCAGCTTCACATATGCCGAAGCAACCTGGACCCAGACACTGCCTGACTGGATTGGTTCACATGTCCGGATGTTTCGTTTCTTTGATGGCGTTCCCCGACTGATCGTCCCCGACAATCTGAAGTCGGGCGTCAGCCGCGCCAGCTTCTACGATCCCGAGATCAATCGCAGCTACGGCATGATGGCATCCCATTATGGCGTCGGCGTTCTTCCGGCACGGCCGCAACGGCCGAAGGACAAATCGAAAGTCGAGAACGGCGTGCGTTTCGCCCAGTCATGCATTCTGGGGCGGCTGCGCAACCAGACCTTCTTCTCGCTGGCCGAGGCCAATGCCGCCATTCGCCAGGCACTCGATCGCATCAATGATCACGTCATGCGTCGGCTGGGCGTCAGTCGCCGGCAACTGTTTGAGAGCGTCGAGCGTGCTGCGCTCGCAAGCCTTGCGAGCGAAGACTACGAATTCGCCGAATGGCGTTTGGCCCGCGTCTCGACGGACTACCATGTTGAGTTCAAGACCTTCTTCTATTCCGTGCCGCACAACCTCATTCGCCAGCAGATCGATCTGAGAGCAACGGCGCGCAAAATCGAGATCTTCCACCGCGGCAAGCGCATTGCCGGCATCAGCGCCGCTATGCCGATCCTCGCCATGGAACCGATCCGGATCACATTCCCAGTTCCCACCGCTATGCCGAATGGACACGGGAGTGCTTTCGGCGTTGGGCCGCATCCGTCGGCCCGAGACGGAAGGCTTGGTTGTCGCAATCCTCGCCAGCTGCCCACATCCTGAACAAGGCTTTCGAACGTGCCTGGGTGTCCTGCGCCTGTTTCGCGATGTCACACGCGATCGCGCCGAAGCCGTGTCAGCCCGCGCTGTCGAGATCGGTGGGCTGAACTGCAAGAGCATCGCCTCGCTCATCGCCAATCACAAGGCCGCAAGGCATTCCACCGAACCGACCGGCCATCGTCGATCACGCCAATCTGCGTGGCCCTGACTACTTCATTGAGGAGACACACCAATGCTTATCCATCCGACGATCGACATGCTGCGCGAACTCGGCCTTCATGGCATGGCCACCGCCTTCCAGGAGCTCGACGCACAATCCGAAGCACGCGGCCTCGAGCATGGCGAATGGCTTGCCATGCTGCTCAAGCGCGAGGCTACCATGCGCCGCCAGAAGCGTTTCGAAGCCCGCGCCAGGGCTGCAAAGCTTCGCCACGACGCACAGATCGAGAATGCCGACTTTCGTGCCGTACGCGGTCTTGACCGCAATCTGTTCATGGCGCTCGCCGGCTGCGACTGGATTCGCAAGCATCACAGTCTTCTCATCACCGGGCCGGCGGGCGTGGGCAAGAGCTGGCTGGCCTGTGCGCTAGGCCACAAAGCTTGCCGAGAGGATTTCTCCGTCGCCTATCACCGCGTTCCCCGGCTGTTTGCAATACTTGCCCTCACGTGAGGCGACGGACGTTATGGCCGGATCCTCAAGCAACTCGCCAAAACCGACCTTCTCATTCTCGATGACTGGGGACCGGAAAAACTCAATGATGATCAGCGGCGTGATGTGCTTGAGATCATTGAAGACCGCTACGAACGCCGATCGACAATCGTCACCAGTCAGCTGCCCCTGGATCGCTGGTACGAGATCATTGCAAACCCAACTCTGGCCGATGCCATCCTCGACCGCCTCGTTCACAACGCCTATCGCATCGATCTCACCGGTGAAAGCATGCGAAAACAGCGCTCGCCGAGAGCGTCTGAAACAGCGCAAGCTTGACCTGAAACGAAACCCAATCCAAACATCAACGAGACCCAGGATCAGTCCGAAAAATGGCCGGCTTCAAATCGGAACACCGGCCGGAATGAAATCGGAATGACTGGCCGGCTTCAAATCGGAATCGATGGCCGGCTTCGTCGGAATACGCAGATCGCCGCCGACTCGGTCATCGAGCTTCCGTCCGGCAAGATCAGGACCGGGACCTGGTTCAACGGGCTGATGTGGAGAAAGGCCTGGTCGGGCGGGTCAGACTTTGTAACATCGATCTGGTCGAAAGGCACGCCCGCCAAAGCGAGCGCCTCGACGACAAAGCCGCCGGTGTTGGGGCGCGTATGAAGCTTGTACATGAAATCCTCCGCCAGTCGGTGCATGGCCGGCGACGGTCGCCACAGGTGTTTTTTCAGCAGTCCAGCGCGCTGCGATTTAGATTCTCGGCGTATGTTTTTGGAGCCTGTCGCGAGCCGACATCCAGGAAATGGCACCCTGCCGGTGGGAGGACACCGGCAGGGTGCGCGCCGCGAAGGTCACGGCCGCGTGACGGCCGGACAGCGGCGGCAGGCAGGCTGGGCTCCGCGTCTTGCACGGTGCGGCCGCCCAAACCTCGATCGCGCTGCTGCGCGGCAGCCAGTGCCCGGGATTCTTGACTAATTGCCGAGAACCCTTGCCCGTATTCACCGGCTCAGTCAGGATTATAGAGCGCCCTCGGCCTTCAGCGCACGATAAGTCGTGTCGACCGATTTCGCGGTCGCGTCGACGATGATGTCGATTTCGTCCCGGGTGATGATCAGTGGCGGCGCAAATCCGAGGATATCGCCATGCGGCATGGCCCGGCCGATGACACCGTTCTCCAGCAGGGCAGCGGCGGCACGAGCGCCGACCTGCAGCTCGGGCTCAAAAGGTACGCGCGCTTTGGGATCCCGCATCATCTCTACGCCAGACAGGATTCCAACGCCACGAACTTCGCCGACAATGGGATGTCCCTCCAGTTCGGCTTTCATGCGGGAAAGCCAATAGGGCCCGACATCCTGGACATGTTCCAGGATGTTTCTTTCCTTAAGGACTTGAATGTTGGCGAGTGCGGCTGCCGCGCAAAGCGTATGACCGGAATATGTCCAGCCATGGCCCAGAGCTCCGTGCTTCTCCGTTCCCTCTTCCAGGACCTTCCAGACGCGGTCGCCGATAATTGACCCGGAGATGGGGAGGTAAGCGGAACTGACGCCCTTGGCGATGGTGACGAAATCCGGGCGCATGCCATAAAGGTGGGAACCGAATTTCTCCCCGGTTCGCGCGAAGCCGCAAACCACTTCATCGGCGATGAGCAGGATATCATACTTGTCCAGCACCTTTTGAATGGCCGTCCAGTATCCCTTTGGGGGCGGAACGATGCCGCCGGTCCCAAGTGCCGGTTCTCCGATAAAGGCTGCAACCGTATCTGGGCCCTCAGCAAGAATAAGGGCTTCAAGTTCGTCGGCGCAGCGTTTGGAGAAGGCTTCCTCGGTTTCGCCCTCATGCGCCTGGCGATAGTAATGCGGCGTCGTTGTGTGGCGCACCAGGTTCAGAGGCAGGTCGAAAAATTTGTGGAAGAACGGAAGGCCTGTCAGGCTACCGGTGACCAGCCCTGAACCGTGATAACCGCGATGTCGCGAGATTATCTTCTTCTTTTCAGGGCGCCCAAGGATGTTGTTATAGTACCAAACGAGCTTGATGTTGGTTTCGTTGGCATCGGAACCCGACAGGCCAAAATACACCCTTCGCATGTTCTGTCCGAAATATTCGACCACGGCCTCCGCCAAACGGGCAACAGGCGCCGTGCCTTGGCTGGCATAGACATGAGCGAACGGCAGTTCGTACGCTTGCTTGGCAATGGCATCAGCGATCTCCGTGCATCCATATCCCATGTTGACACAGTAGAGCCCGCCGAAACCGTCGAGGCTCTTTCGGCCTTCAGTATCCCAGATGTAGACGCCTTCCGCTCCGGCCATAATCCGGTTTGGCGTCTCGCCGCGGCTGTGTTTTGCCAATTGCGTGGACGGATGAAAGACGAAGCTCCGATCCTTCTCTTGAACTTGTTTGGTTCCCAGATTGGTCAGGCTCATTGCTGCTCTCCCGTTGATCGCCCGGCGGAGAACACTCGGTCAGCCGCTCGTCAAGTGTTGATTATACCTACGGACACCCCTCACGTTCCACGGCAATGCGCATCCGCGGCCGACGAATTCACGGAACTTGCGTCGATCTCCGTGGAAAACACGGGCTCCCGAAACTCACCACTCTCTTAGTGCGGACAAGGGTATCGGCGAATTGGATTTTACGGATTTCGTCACGACGAGGCTATAATATTGGTCGATCCCGAGGCCTAGCTGCAGAAATCCTTCCATGAATTCCTGATAAGCAGCCATAGAAGGAGCTGCAACGCGCATCAGGTAATCGACCCGGCCCCCGATTGCCCAGCAGTCCAAAATTTCAAGGACGCCCTGAATTGCGGTCTCAAAGTGTCGTTGATCTTCGAGGCGGTGACGATCCAAAACCACCTCCACCATCACGAAAATCACGCCCCCAGTGAGGGATGGACTGAGCCGCGCGTAGTAGCCTTCAATAGCTCCTGATGCTTCAAGTATACGAAGCCGCTCCGAGCAAGTCGACGCCGACAGATGAACGCGCTTGGCAAGCTCGCTTTTCGATATCCGACCGTCTGCTTGCAGCTCGGACAGAATCCGAAGGTCCCAAGCGTCCAAGCGTACGGTGTTGAGTTTCGACTTCATGGCCTGCCGGAGCTGAATCACGGCTTTACGTTTAGGCTGCTTTAGGGTCCGCGCCAATTGCATCTATGGTGCGAGCACTAAAGGTTGCGTTCGTCGCGGGGTGGGCATCACCTTGCCCAAACAAAGCGCATAGCCTTCTCGTTGCTCTTCGGAGCCTATGGATAAGCGACGCAGGACAATTGTTTGACGGGATTATCAAACGCCTATGTTGCGCGCGATGCTATCGGCAGCCATGCGCTTGCGCCATTCAATCGGCCCGGAATTATGAATCGAGTTTCCCTCGACATCGACAGCCATGATAACCGGCATGTCCTGGACCTCGAATTCATAAATGCCCTCCATGCCCAGGTCTTCAAAGGCAACGAGCCGCGCCGCCTTGATCGATTTTGAGATAAGGTAGGCAGCGCCACCCACTGCGACCAGATAGGGGGTCTTGTGTCTGGCAATCGATGCAATAGCGGCTGGCCCCCTCTCCGCCTTGCCGACCATCGCAAAAAGCCCGGTCTGCGCGAGCAATTTTTCCGTAAAATCGTCCATGCGGCTTGAGGTTGTTGGGCCAGCCGGCCCCACGACCTCATCCCTCACCGCGCGGACCGGTCCGACATAGTAGATCACGCGTCCCCGGAGATCGACCGGGAGCGGCTTGCCGGCATCGATCAGGTCGACCATTCGCTTATGGGCGGCGTCACGACCCGTCAGCATCTTTCCGGATAGAAGAAGAGTTTCTCCGCAGCGCCACGATGCTGTCTCTGCCCTCGTCAGCTCATCCAAGTTGACCCGGCGGACGCCGGTTGTTTGCAAGTCCTCGGGACCGATCTGGGGCCATTGGGACAGATCGGGCGGTTGGAGTTGCGCTGGTCCTTTGCCGTCCAATGTGAACGTCAAGTGCCGATTGGCTGCGCATTGCGGGATGAGTGCCACGGGCTTGGACGCTGCATGGGTCGGATAGGTTGCAACCTTGACATCAACGACAGTTGTCAGACCTCCGAGACCTTGGGCTCCTATCCCGAGAGCGTTGATGCGTTCATAAAGCTCAATGCGGAGCGCCTCCTCAACGTTTGATGGCCCCTTGGCGATGAGATCGGTCATATCGATAGGCTCGTTCATGGCCTCCTTGGCGAGCAGCATCGCCTTTTCGGCGCTACCACCAATGCCGACCGAGATCAGCCCGGGCGGGCACCATCCGCTGCCAAGGGTCGAAACGGTGTCGACCACCCAGTCGGCAACAGATGCACTGGGGTTAAGGGTGGTGAAACGTGCCTTGTTTTCCGACCCGCCGCCTTTTGCGGCGATGGTGATCTCAATCTTGTTGCCTTGCACAAGTTCGACGTGGACGACTGCCGGCGTGTTGTCGCGGGTGTTCAATCGTCGGCCAAGCGGATCCGAGATGATCGATGGTCGAAGAGGATTGTCGGGGTCGAGATATGCCTGTCGGACGCCTTCATTCACGAGGTCGGCGAAACTGGCCGCAGACTTGATGCGAATGCCCATCGCGACCTTGGCGAAAACCACCACGAGACCAGTGTCCTGGCAGATCGGCCGCCGCCCAAATGCCGCCATGCGCGAATTCAGCAGAATCTGCCCGATGGCGTTCTTAGCCGCCGGGCTCTGTTCGCGCGCATAGGCCTGCGAAAGGTACCGGATGTAGTCGGGGGGATGGTAGTACGAGATGTACTGAAGGGCGTCGGCGACGCTCTTTGTGATATCCCTGCCGGCAATGATTCGTGATTTTTTATCCACGAAATCTCATCCGAATGAACCGAACCCGTTGACCAGTTTCAGGCTCTGGAAGCTCCGCACTCCCTGCTCGCCTCCTTCATATCCATACCCGCTCTGTTTAACGCCTCCATACGGCGCATCTGCTGAAACCCCTTTAAGATAATTCACACTAAGAGCGCCGGCCGAAAGACCGCCGATCAGCGCCCGTTTGGTATCGTCAGCACCGGTGAAGAAGTAGGCGGCCAAACCATAGTCAGTGGCGTTGGCTTCTTCGATCGCCTCCTCGATGGTGTCGAACGGTGCCACGGTGAGGACCGGTCCGAACGGCTCGTCATGAAGCACTTTCGCATCCTTCGGCACGCCTGTCAGGATCGTTGGCGGCCAGTAAAAACCCGGTTGCTCGAGGCGGGTGCCGCCGGTTTCGATGGTGGCGCCGCGATCGACCGCATCCTTGACCAGACGCTGCATGGCCTCGATTCGCCGCTCGTTTGCCATTGGCCCCATCTCCGTGGAAGGGTCGTCCGGCGGACCGATTTTGATCTTGCGGGCGGCTTCCGTCATCAGGAATAGGAATTCCTCATAGAGAGGCCGCGCGACGAGGATCCTGCTCGGCGCGTTGCAACTCTGACCCGCGCACTCGAACTTGTATTCCGAGATTGCCGGTATAGCTTTTGCCAGGTCGGCATCCTCGCACACAATGACGGGGGAGTGCCCACCGAGCTCGAGGATGCATCGCTGCAAGTTATTCGCGGCAAGCTTGGCGAGTTGTTTTCCAACCTCGGTAGAGCCCGTGAAAGTTAGGACCTTGACGATCGGCGAGCTGAGGAGATGCCGGGATATTTGCACCGGAACGCCAAAGACGAGATTGACCACGCCGTCCGGAATACCCGCTTGTCGCAAGGCTTCGACGAAATGGACAGCCGCGCTTGGCGTCTCTTCAGCCCCTTTGAGGATCACCGGGCAGCCTGCCGCCAAAGCAGGGGCGAGCTTGCGAGCGATGAGAACGGCGGGATAGTTCCAAGGCGTAAAGGCAGCAACGACGCCAAGGGGCTCCGGTACGATCATCCGGTTCGGGCCTATCGGAATCGGGGCCGACAGCCCTTCGGCATGCGTGCCGTTCCACTCCAGCGTCTCGACAGCGCGCGCGAACTCACCTGTTGCTTCGGCAATCGTCTTTCCTTGTTCGGCCAACAGGTCTCTGGCTGCCGCTCCAACCTTCGCTGCCAGAATCCTTGCGGCTGCTAAGAGGATTTCGCCGCGCTCTTTTGCAGACCGTGAGGACCAAGACCGGCGGTTTCGCTCTGCCGAAGCGAGGGCCTCATCTAGGTCCGATGCCGTCGCCGAGGCCACCGAGGCAAACACCTTCTCCGTCGCGGGATTGATCACCGGCAGACTGGTTGCGTCACCACTGTCTCGCCACCTGCCATTGATGAAAAGCTGATAGCTCGTGGCGTTGGACATCGCATGCTCCGCTTGACTGAATTCAGGTGCGAGACCAGCCGATATCCCGACCGTGGGCTCTCTTCTCTGCAGTTTCATCGCTTTGATCGGGTCCGGTCAAATATGGAATATCGCCCAAAACCATCTGGAATCGAGATTGACATCGCTCAAGCAGCCGCGGAGGAGCAATAGCACTGAAACTGGTTGGGATGTGCCTAAGCCCGGTCCGGAACCGTCGCCGACCAGTGCCTGCTCTCGATCAATGTCCTGACGACCTTGGGAATCAGCTTGCGGACCGCGGAGACGGCGGGAGAGCGGTCGTCTTTCGGGTTGACGGCAAGGACAACGGAACGAGTTATCACGGGATCAATGATCTTAACCGTTCGGACTTGGCCTTGAGACGCCTCTTTCTGAATGGCCGACGGCGTAAGGATGGAATACGCCTTTCCTTCCATGACCATATTGATGATCGTAGAAAGGGAGTCGACTTCGAATCTGACGTCCAGCACACAACCATGTTGGGCAACCACATCAGCCACCGAACGCCTGACATTGTTGTTGCGCATGGGAACCGCCAGCGGAAACGCGTGCAGGTCGGCTAGCGGTATCGAATCTTCGAAAGGCGGTTCACCCGGCGGCACCACCAGGCAGAAGTCTTCGCGGGCCAGCACCGTCATTTGTCCTACGCTCTCGGCAGTGCGGTACAGAACAGCGAGATTGAAACGGCCAGCAGCCATCCACTCCTCCAGCGGTCCCGTCATGCCCTCGATCATCTTAAGCGAGATCCTCGGCAACTCGCTTCTTACCGATTCAAGCAGGGGACCGCTAAGGACGCGAGCGGCTCCGGACGGAATGCCAATAGTCACCTCTCCGGAAGGAGCGGCCACCGAATTGGTCAGTTCCGCCTCAGTGAGTTGAATTTCATTCAGAATGATCCGCGCGCGCTCAAGCAACTTGTCTCCGGACGCCGTGACACTGACACCGGTTCTGTCGCGAACGAGCAGCTGGGTGCCGAATCCTTCCTCCAGCTGACGCACATGCAGGCTTAGAGCGCTTTGTGCAACGTTGAGCATCGCAGCTGCCTTCGTGAAACTGCCGGCTTCCACGACGCCGACAAAGTATCTTAACTGCCTGATGTCCACGATGAACAAATCCAACCGAGGCATGATCCTCAGTGCTTTTATATCTATCTCGAAACGAGATGGCAGGCAAGTAACAAACCGTCGGACAGGCTCGAAAACCAGCCTGTCCGGCCGCTGACTTAAGGCTCAATTGTCG
This sequence comes from Mesorhizobium sp. M0276, assembly GCF_040321755.1. NCBI lineage: Bacteria > Pseudomonadati > Pseudomonadota > Alphaproteobacteria > Hyphomicrobiales > Phyllobacteriaceae > Mesorhizobium > Mesorhizobium sp. M0276. Next base: position 32,451 of record NZ_JAMYSC010000048.1, read on the forward strand.
CTACCGAGAGCCAGGATCTCGTGGGCGCGGCGAACCACTGGCGGATCAGCCATCTTACCATCCAATGAGAATGCAGACAGGCCACGCGTGGCGGCATCGTCTTCCGCCGCGATAACACGATGGGCCCACTCGAGTTCCTGTGGGCTTGGCGAGAAAGCCTCATTGAATATGGCCACTTGTGTCGGATGGATCGCCAAAGCTCCGGCAAAGCCAAGCCGCCGCGCATGCGCCGCGGCTTCGCGAAGTTTATCAGTGTCGGAGAACTCGCCGATGCTCCCTACGAAGCCCAGCGGGAGCAACCCGGCCGCACGGGCGGCAAAAAGAACGGAAAGGTTCGGCGCCAACAGAAGGTCGAACTCCGGGGAACCGCCAACAGCGGCACTGAAGTCTTCGGGACCGAGCGCCATTGCGACCATCCTGGGATGCGCCGACGCAATGGCCGCGAGCCTTTGCAAGGCGCTCGGGGTCTCGATCTGGGCAAGGAACTGGATGCGTCCCAGCGGAAGATTTCTTTCTCGTTCAAATTCCGAAACCGCATTAGCGATCTCAGATATCCACTCTGCCGAATCCGTCTTCGGAAGAACCAGTGCGTCAACACCAGCCATCACGGCTGCATCGAGATCGGCAGCCAAGGCGCGCAAACCACGATTCACGCGGACCAAAACAGATGCGCCCTTGCGCGCCACCTTTGCCACGGATTCAGGAAGCTGCCGCCGTGCCTCGCCCTTCTGATCCTGGGGAACGGAATCCTCTAGGTCGAGAATGACGCCATCTGCACCCCGCTCATGAGCCGTCTCCACAAAGCGCGGAACGTGAGCGGGTACGAAGAGCAGGGATCTCCAGCGTGGTACAGACATCGCGCTTTCAACGGCCGCAAAGGTATCCTTGATCATGGAGTCGCCACTGCGGCCGATTTTAGCGAGCGCGGTGCCAGTGAGCTTCCTGGGCGGCCAGCGTGCTGAGATGATCCGAAGTACACAGGCGATTTGGAAATCGCGAGCGCACTTACCTTACCGAGAGGCGGGCTCACGCTGACGCGGCTCTCGCGCGCAAACGCCCCAGAACCTCCTCGCGGACAGTCTCGGTATGAGCGCCAAGAGCCGGAACTGGGCGCAACGAGGGTTGCTCGGAGTTGAAAATCGCCGCCGGCGCTATCGTCTCGACGGTTCCTTCGGGTGTGCCAACCTCAACCCTGCGAATGTGTGGATGCCTCGAAACATCCACCACTTCGTTCAGTCGGCCATATGCCAAGCCGGCCGCCTCGAGCTCCTGCATTGCTTCGTGGCAGGATAGTTCAGAAAACCGCCGTTCAATGATCTCATCAAGTTGCGCACTGTGACCGAGGCGCTCCATATTGTCAGCAAAACCAGGTGCGCGTGTAAGCCCCGGCTGCTTCAGGAACTTCTCGCAGAAATTCACCCATTCACGGTCATTCTGAACCGAAAAGATGACCTCTTTGCCGTCGGCGCAACGATAGGCGCCATACGGCGCCAGCGACGGGTGTTTCACGCCCGCGCGTACCGTGTGGTAGCCGCTGTAGTCGTGTTGCAGAACCGGCACGTTCATCCAGTCAGCGACGGCATCGAACAGTGACACCTGAATGCTGGTCCCTTCGCCGGTGACCTCGCGGTGGTAGAGCGCCTGAAGAATGGCGCTATGCGCTGTCATGCCCGCCGAGATGTCGCAAACCGAGACTCCTACACGGGCGGGCCCTTGTTGGTTGCCGGTGATCGCGCATAGACCTGTTTCAGCCTGAACGATGAGATCATAAGCCTTCAAATGGGAATACGGCCCTGTCTCCCCGAAACCAGAGATGTCGCAGGTGATCAGCCGCGGGAAACGTCGACGGAGATCCGCAGACGCGAAACCCAGTTTTTCGATACTGCCCGGCTTCAGATTCTGGATAAAGACGTCTGCACTGGCAATGAGCGTGTCGAGCACGGCGCGATCCGCCTCCAACCTCAGGTCCAGACAGACCGACTCCTTACCCCGGTTGAGCCAAATGAAGTAAGTGCTCTGTCCCCGCACCAACTTGTCGTAGTTGCGGGCAAAGTCCCCTTCGGGCCTCTCGACCTTGATGACACGGGCGCCGGCGTCAGCAAGACGGGAAGATGCGTAAGGCGCGGCCACGGCCTGCTCCACGGCTACGACAGTGATCCCCTCAAGAGAGTTCTGCATGCGACACCGTGCTTTTCATGCAATTTTTTCGTTTTTGGTCCGACGATGGTTCAGCATCGCCAGCAACCGGTTTTGTTCGTTCCCAACAATTGAGAATGCCTCGTCGACACCCATTCCGGGCTTTGCAAGCATCATGTCGGCCTGGGTTGCCACGGATACGTGGACGGAAGCTTGGGCGGAGAGATCTGTCTCGGTACAGCTTCCCCCGACATATGCGCCTACCTTATTCGCTTTGCAGAGAAGAACTGCCCGCGCTGTATCGGCAATTGAGCCGACATCGGGCGTCTTGATTTGAACGAGATGCGTGGCCTTCGCTTCGGCAAAGAGCCGGATATCCTCAAGCGTATTGCATCTCTCATCCACGACAATGCGCGCGCTGGAACCCCGGTTGTCCAAAATCGATACGATCTTGGCGTAGTTCTCAATTTGAGCTTGCGTCGAACCAAAATCCGCCGGGGACTCGATGTTGAGCGTGAAATCCGGGACGGTATCTGCAACCTTGCAGATAAAGTCGGCGATCCGTTGCGGCTCTAGGCCGATTTCCTGGCCGATCCAGCCATACACATCGAAATGCAGCACCGGATGATATCCTGGACTGCCGATTTGACGCGCACGCGTCACAACCCACTTCACAAACTCCATGAAGGTCTGGCCGTCGACACCGAATTTCTGCCGTGAATTGATTAGACCGTGGGGAAGCACATCCACGGCTTTCAAAATCATCTTGTCGACGTTAAGTTCCCGAGCATCACCGCTCTGGCAGTAGATCGGGACCCTGCGCGTTGGCAGCGGTAGGTCAAATTCACTGCATACGATCTCTGCCATTGTCGTACGTTGAAGGTGGGCTGCTGCGCGAAGGAGCGCCTGGCTGACGCCATACTCAATCGCGAGAGGTAACCGCTTGTGTCCGACGGGCTCGAAAACCTTCGCGCAGGCATCAAGGTAGCGAGATACATCGACATCGATAAGCCGAGGCACCACGACCCGCGACGTCAAATCCGAGATTTGAGAAGTTTCAAACAACGCATCGCGTCCACCGGCACCAGAATACTGAACGCTCATCATGTCGCCCCAAACGACGGTGTCGTCGACAAGGACAAGCCCGATACTTAGCGAATTTGCCGGAACGCGAATGGATTGGAAGGCTGGCGTCACGGGTTGGCCCACATAGACAAAACCGTCCTGCGAGGCACCCGCTCTTATAGCTGCCTGATCGTCGTAGAAAAACGCGCCGTTTCCTGGCGCGAGGAGTACATCTTTGATCTGCACTTCAGTTCGCTCGATTTCTGCCGGACGGTGTTGACGGGCGGATGCGGTTGGTTCCGTTACCTACGAAGTATGTGCCAGTTGGCATTGGGTCCGCCAATATAATGTTCCGGGCTATGTCATCGCGTTTTGAGATGGCCAGTGCCTATTTTTAGGACCGCCGTCGCCTCTCTTGTTTTTGCACTACAATATGTCTGCTTCGCTCGCTGATCCGGTCCTCATACGTCTAACCGTAGGTCAAACAGAACAAGACAGATGCGGCCGACGCCGAGGCGATCTGCGAAGGGTCACAAGACCGAACATTTGGTTCGTGCCGGTCAAGAGCGCGAGCAGCAGCCTGTTCTTGCTATGCATTTGGTCCCGATCCTTGCTGGTGCGTCAACGAACGGCATTGATCGACGCAGTTCGGGAATTACACGGTGAGTTCGGTCCGGTGGCCGCAAAGGGAAGCATCAGGGTCGTCAAGTTGCGTCGGCGCATCGATGGAATGGAACCCAACTTGCTACTGCAACAGATCGGCTCGGCCCTCAAGGCGCCAATCTTCATGGCCTGGACCTTTCGCCGGCGGTCCCCGTTGACGCTGACGGCAATGATGGCGGGAGACGATTCGCCCAGCGCGCGGCGGACCTTCAGGCAGGTGGCGTCGATCCACAGTTACGGCCAATCGCCCTCGATCAGGCGCTCGACGAAGGCTTTCGCCTTGTCGTCGATTTCCTCGCACAGCCGCGAGACCTGGCTCTTGGAGATGCCGCTCATCCCCGCTGCAAGGCATCACGCGCGATAGAGTGTGTGTGGTGTACCGCTGAGTATTTCCGCTCCGCGCTCCGTCACCAAGACAGTCTCGCTACAGCCAAACAAGTAACGACCTTCCCCAATGAGAATGACGGGCATATGGACGGTCATATTGGCCTGAAGGACGTCCAGTGCGCTGGGCTCCAGGCTGATATTGCCGCGTTCGCCCCATGGGGACCCGGTCTGGTATCCAACCCGATGATTAAGGGCTTTGGGTCTAACAGATCGCTCGATCACCCTGCGGGCGGCCGCGTCCACCTCTCCCGCCGTTACACCTGGCTTGATTGCAGCGATGGCGGCTTCAAGTGCCTCCTCCGCCAAAGCATGCAAGGTCTCGGTCTCAGCATGCTTGCCAAGCACTGCACCGCGAACCAGAGGCCCGGCATACCCCTGCTTAATGCCGCCGACTTCAACCATCGCAGGTTCGTTGTTGCCCATTGGATGGCGTGTCAGCTTCGTGTGCGGTAGCTTCGTCCTCTCGCCAAATCCGACTGAGACAAGCCTGACGTCCTCGCCGCCGGACTTGGTAACCTCACGCTGGATGGCCACCGCCATTTCAGCTTCGGAGATGCCGGCCCTTAGAGACCGCTGAAATGCACGCACGGCCACGTCGGTCGCGGCCATCGCATGACGCATTGCATTAATCTCCAACTCGTTCTTCACGGCCATAACTGATGAGACCAGACGAGAGGCATCGGCAATTTTCATTTCGGGAATGAGGGTCTGAAGCGCATATACATCTGCCGGAGCGAGGCCCCAGCAGCCCAGCTCGAAACCTACCTTCTTGCCTGCCAACCCCAACTTGCGCAAAACGTCCGCAGCCACTTTGGCAAAATCTGGCTGCTCTGTATAACCAACCAACTCATCGATGCAGCTCTCCGCGCGAACGCCAGTGAACTCGTATTCCCGGACGACATATGTTGGAGCCCTTCCCGGCACGAGAATCAACGGAAACGGCATGAAATAAGCCCCCATTCCATCGTATCCACTGAGATACTGGAGATGACCATGGGCAGTGACCACAAGTGCATCGAGCTCGGCTTGGGCAACTGTTTCAAGCACCCTCTGCTGCCTTCGCTCGTACTCTGATTTCGGGAACGGGGCACCGGTGAAGGGAATCGATTCGACAGCAGTCATAGATAAGCTCCTTATCGTCGGTTGTAGTCGGTCAAGTTGAGGGTAGAAATACGCCCCTTAGGGCTACGTATCCGTACTCGACGGCCATGGACATGCGTCGGCTAACCAATATGCTCTCCCAGATGCAGTCTGGCGTTCAAAGAAGAATTCCCGATCTCTGACGTTCACGGATACCGGGACTGAACATCTGGAATGGCATACGATCGCCGAGGTACTCGAATGTATGGTGGTGGTGGGCAACGTTCCCTCAAGCGCCACCTACTTCCTATCTGGGCTCAAGCACCAGGATCACCGGCGCGGTAGCGGAATCGCGCCACCAGGTCATCCAGTGGTACGCCCATGGCCCGCTCTAGGTTCGCCCAGTAATACTCGGCACTAGCGAGTAGCTCCTCGCTCTGGTCAGGTGCGCGCTCCGCCTTCCAGTACCTGATCAACGCCAGCATGGTGAGCCGCGCGAGAGCCGCAACTGGCAAAAGTGGAAGTTCCGACTCGTTTATCGGCCGGCTTTGCTCGTATCCGGCGACAAAGGCAAAGGCATCCTGCCACGGGTGATCCTGAGTGCGGCCGATCAGGTGCGCGACCGTATTCGCAGGGTCAAATATCACAGCGCTATGGACGGTGTCACCAAAGTCAAGGATGGCTGCCACGAAGACATCGCTGTGCGGATCCACCACGACATTGTTGGGAGCGTAGTCACCGTGGATCACTTGCATTTCAAGACTGGGCAGCCTCGGCAGCACGACTTCTTCGAAGAGCTTGAAGACCCGTTGAGCCAGCAGTCGGTGCTTGGGGTCTGGCGCGTAACCAACAAGTCCCGCCCAATGGCGAAAGTGCCTAATGTCGTAAACTAAGCTGCGCGCGGCAGCTGGATGCCCAAATAATCGCAGCGCAATGTTTACTCGCCCGAGCATATCTCCCACCTTGGTCAACTGCTCAACGTTGGCATCCATATGCTCCCATAGAAGGCCTTCGACAAAGCAGAAAACACTAAGTGTTCGACAGGTGCCATCGCCTAAGTCGATTGGAACGCTATCCCTCTGATCGAGGGTGGGCTTGATCCGCTGGATCGGCAAGGCGTGAGCGGCGTCATCAAGATAACGCATCGCTGCAATCTGCAACGCCGTAACTTGTTCAGGCTCGTCGGACGGTGACACCTTTACGAGGTATTCATTCACGCCGGTTTTGAACCTGAACGTATGGCCCTTTTCACTGCCCAATCGTTCAACCCGTCCGCTGAGCCCGTAGTGCCTTTCAAGCATGTTATTCAGAAACAAGGGGTCGATAGATTGGCTTGATGAGAGCAGGCTACTCTCCTCCAGGAGCCGTTGCAGCTTTGCGTCAGATAATTTGTTCATGTTGCTAGAGTCCTCTAGAGCCGCTGCTTTGCTACGATGGCGAAGGTCTCAAGGAATCGAGACACATCGGCAGCGGTGAAGGCGACTGGAGGACGAACTTTCAACACGTTGCCTGCGGAGCCGGTCCGGCTGATCAGAACTCGACGATCCCGAAGGTCCTTGATGATGCTTTCGCAACGAATGGGATCAGGCACGAGTGTCTCTCCGTCCTTGATGATCTCGACACCAAGGTACAGCCCGCTGCCTCGGATCTCCGCAACATACGGAGAATCCCGTGTCAGCGTTTCAAGCCCTCCCAGCAAGGCTGCTCCGTTCACGGCAACGCGTTCACGCACATTCTCCTGCTCGAACACATCGAGCACTGCGGACGCCGCGGCTATGGAAAGCGATCGTCCGCCCAGTGTGTTGAAGTAGCTGACTTTTTGTCCGAATTCATCAGAGACCTCCGGGCGGAAAGCAACGCCAGAGATGGGAAAGCCGTTCCCAATCGCCTTGCCCATTGTGACGATATCGGGAACCACGCCGTGCCGACTGAACCCCCACATCGAATCCCCGAGCTGAGCGAACCCCGATTGAACCTCGTCAGCAATGTGGAGGCCGCCAGCGGCATGGACCTCATCGACCATTGCCTGCATGAATCCCACAGGGTGAGTAAAAATGCCGTCGGAGGTGAAAGCGGAATCGGCAATCAAGGCTGCCAGCCGGTACCCGTGCCGTTCGAGGTCAAAAATCGCGGCACGCACTTGATCCCGCATATAATTCTCGAGGGAATGCCCGGGTTCGCAGAGCCTGGGGTCAGGAGCGGAAATGAGTCGGACGTTTAGTCCGAGCGGGGATCCTGCCCCTAGCATTGGGGAAAAACTGGCGACCTCACGCGTGCGACCGTGAAACGCCCAACGCGTAACTATGATACCCTCGCCGCCCGTATGGAACCTCGCGACCCGAATTGCTAGGTCATTCGCTTCAGATCCAGTGCAGGGTAAGCTTAGCTTCGACAGCTCAACTGGGAAAGTTGCAAGTAGCCGCTCAGCATAGGCGACCAGCGCTTCCTGGGGGTAGCGAGTATCAGTGTTGACTGTGGCAATCTGGCGGGAAACGGCATCCGCAACGTGCCTGTGGGCGTGGCCGACGCCTTGAACGTTGTTAAACGCATCGAGATAATCATTGCCGTCGCTGTCTATCAGGTGGGCACCAAATCCCGAGACAAACTCCACCGGAATCGTCTCGGAAAATTGGTAGCCAGGACCGAGCACCGCGTCACGGCGTCGGATGATGTCCTGGAGTCGTTCTGGCAGATCGCTGACACCAATCGCATCGATCTGCTTGGGGTTGCGCGAGCTCATCTCAGCGTGACAGTGGACGATCGTAGAAAACAGCCGGAGTTTTCGTCGGGTCCGCTGCCTTCTGGTGAATCAGAGCAACGCTCCATAAGATTGGCAGGTTCAGCCTCGACGCGAGATGTTGCGATCGTTACGCTAACTGCTGCAAAAAAACATTCGTTCATTCGAAGTGCCCTTTAGGCTGAAATCAAATCCATGCCTTTGATAAGGAATAGACAGCCATCGGCCGCCGCGGTCCAATTCAGTTTACAGATTGTTGTCTTCTCGCGACGAGATGACAACAAGCGAGGCGATAATTGGAGCAGTGCGAGCATGCGTCAAGCACGGTGCGGGTCGCCCGCAATGCGCTGACCCCGTTTCGCCAGCGCGCTGCGGATACTACCCGACACTGTCTGTCCCCGGCGATGCCCCGCTCCTTGGGCAAGGCTACTTGAAGTTCGTGAGAAAGGGCGGCGAACTCGGGTTAACGAGCTACGATGGTTGATTCCGTGGGTGCGCCCGTGATTCGGATCGCCTGTGTTGATGACTGTTGCCGTCCAAGGTTTTGAGAAGCCGCGCCTGAAGGCACAGCTCCGCAGGATCCGTCGCAACGATTTTTCTATAGGCCCCGAGAGCCGACGCAGCGGTGTATTGCACCGTTCGACACTACCAGAGTTTCGAATTGTTCGTTTGCAACTCGCCGGCGCTAGGTGAATTGCTCAAACTGCCGGCGCGGCAGCTGAACGTCATCCCTGACTGCCATCGGCAATGCTCCCTGCTTGTCTGGCTATGTCGGCAAGCCGCCATCTACCCTGAAGATGCCCTCAACCATCTGCCTATGCACCTGACGGCTGCGCCAAAGAATCATTTCGCGCCAATCCTCCGACCTCGGATCGTAGTGTTCGCGAAGACGGAGTCGGATGGCTCGTGCAAGGTCCGGGTCAGCGTCGGGATTCTTCGCTAACCAATGATCCTCTCTCAGGACCCTTCGACCGTTCTCCGGATCGAACGTACCGAATTCAAGCGCTACGTAAATGTGACGCTCACCTAGCAGCCGCTGCCAAAACTCATCAACGCAGCCCCGTATCGGCACTGACGATGAGGTCCCAAGATCAGGCGAGGTTACCGATCTGCCAAACATTGCCAATGCACGTTCATAACCAGCAAGCCCAGAGGGCTGCTCAGTCTGAAGCTCGCCGTATCCGAAGGGACCCAGGCCGGTATGTGCGTCGACAATCACCACCTGATCCCGGGACTTTAGAGAGAAATCGTCCGAAATGCTCTCTAGCGTCAAACGCGAATGGCTGGGACCGAAGCCTCCGAAGAATACGCCGTGGGGATCACTATACTGTCCAGCCTTTCGCGCGGTTTGGAAGGCGACTTCGCCATTCTCCTTGCGAAATTTCTCAATAGCCAGCTCAGAGGCTTCAAACTCGGGACCACTTATCAGTGCTGGGACGAGATGATCGGCAAGATCGTCATACCCCGGATTAATCGGAAGAGGCTGCGAGAAGTCCACGAAGTTGCGATTAAGGTCACAACCCTCTTCGGTGACGCGGCGGTTCCACGCAAAACCATATGGGTTGAGTGCATGTATCAGCAACATCGCCTGGTCCGGCCCCAGCGAGCTCGCATTGCCGCCTCGCATCCAGTCCACTTGCCCAGCCGAGCCGCAGTAGCCCTCTACGCCGTGTGTGGCCGAGATCAATACGCCCACATGACACGCGTCTGGATTGCCGAACCAAGCGACATCGGTGAACAATTCCTCGCCACCCGGTCCCCGGGCGGGCGATTCATATGATTTCACAGACTTGGCGAGCTCGAGGAACTTCTGGCGCGCTTTGAAATACGTGTCGGAAAAGCTTTCGGAGATGTCCTGCAGTATCTCGTCGCGCATTGTCAGTCCTTAACGATCAACTCGCCGGGGTTTTCGATGAGTGGCGCGTAACCATCCTCAGTAAGGATCAACGATCGGATGGTCGTAGTGCCAATCTCTTCGAGACCAAGACCCGCCATGAGATGGAAGGCCACCCCGGTCTGCTGCGCCTGACACCGCCGGCGGGTTACCGTTTTCCTTAATCTCCCGCGCGCGGTTGACGACGAACATCCGACCTTCAGTGAGCTAAGGGGCGTGCGAGTATCGCCACTTCTTCGTCGCTTTGGACATACATTGCTGATCGGATTGCGAACACGATAGATTTCGATTGCGCGCGAATATCGATGGAAGCAGCGGACAGCGAACCCATCGGATGTAGGACGCCTACCACATCTCCCTGCTTCACTTCATCCATCACCGAGCAGCGCGGTTCGAAGATGCCCGGCGAAGGCGATTTCAACTGGTCGGAGGCAGTTGTTTCCAGTGTTTGGCCGGACTTCTGCTGACGGAACGTCGGATACTCGGCCTTGCCCGCGACCAACCCTAGCGCAATGAGCCCGTTGCGAACCCCAGCTTCGTACAGGGTGAGAGCTTCGGCGCTAACTACGCCGCCGCCAAATTCCGTGCAAATGAATGTTTTGCCTTGTCTATGCACGCAAGTATCGAACATTCCATCCGTTTCGTTGTGCTCCCAGAGCAACGTCACCGGCAACTTGAATGCCTTCGAAATGCTCACCGTCTTCGTCATCTGATCGATATCGGCAATAGGGTGTGAGATGATCGACGGTGCACAATCCCAGGTCGGCCCAAAACTGTGCAGATCGAGAACGGTGTCCACCATAGGCAACAATATACGCGAAATCGCATCTGCGATCCGTTCACTTACCGAGCCATCCGATCGACCCGGAAACACTCGGTTGAGGTTCTTTCCGTCAATTGGCGTGTTGCGGGTCCAGGCCTGCACGGCAAGTGGATTGATCTCCGGTACGATGATAATCCTGCCGCACGTCTGCGCTTCGGGAAGCCATTCAACAAGTCGCCGAGCAAGAACCGGGCCTTGCAGTTCATTGCCATGGTTTCCGCCAGTGATAAGTAGGCTCGGTCCCTCCCCTCTATTGCAGCTGAAGACCGGGAGCGAAAGAGAGTCGCAGTCCGCGCCTTTGGGCACAACAAGGTGCCCCGTGCTTACGCCGGGGCTGTCGAGATCAAACGTAAGATGTGGTGCTTCGCTCATTTTTCATCCCTATTCGAGTAGCAAGGCGACCAGGCGCCGGTGTGCGTTTTTCCGTTTTATGAGTATGCGCCGGACTGTCTTCAATACGCCAATATAATGTTCCGAGCGGTACCATCGCGCTCTTAGATGGCCGCCGCCTGGCTTGGTGGAACTACCCGCTGCTCGATGTTCACAAGGACGCTGCGACAGGCACGTCACGCCTGGCGCTGTACTATCGCGCCCTTCGCCGCTCCTTCGGAATCGCCGGGCAGATTGCGTATTTCGCAAAAACGGGACAGTCGTTCCGCTAAATCGCGGACAGCAGTTTCACTAACTCGCGGACAGCAGGATGGGGTCAGCCCTCGGTTGCCTGGTTGAACTCATTTGCGATTGATTTCGCCGTTTTCGGCGCCGGTCAAGAGCGGCGGTGTTTTTTGCTTTCTCATGCTGTCGCCTTCGAGGGTGAGGCGATGGGCGTTGTGGATGATCCGGTCGAGAATGGCGTCGGCGATTGTCGGCTCGCCGATCATGGCGTGCCACTGGGCGATCGGCAGTTGCGCGGTGATCAGCGTCGATTTCCGGCGATAGCGCTCCTCGAAGATTTCCAGCAGATCGAGACGCTGCTGGTCGGTTAGGCTGTGGGTGCCCCAGTCGTCAAGGATGAGCAGTTGCACCCGAGCCAGTTTGTCGATGAGACGGGGAAAGCGGCCGTCGAGACGCGCCAGGGCGAGATCCTCGAACAGACGCGGCATGCGCAGGTAGAGCACGGAATGGTCGAGCCGGGCGGCCTGACGTCCGAAGGCGCAGGCCAGCCAGGTCTTTCCGGTGCCGGTCTGCCCGGTGATGATGAGGTTCTCATGCGCCTTCAGCCAGGCGCCCTGGGCCAGCGACAGCGTATTGCGCCGGTCGAGCCCACGATGCGCGGCGAAGTCGAGTTCTCGATGCAGGCGTCGACAAAGCGCAGCCTGGCAACGGCGAGACGGTTGGTCAGACGCTTGTCGGCACGCATGGCGGCTTCACGATCGAGCATCAGGCCAAGCCACTCGTCGCGACTGAGATCGTCGGCGTTGCTCTGGTCGGCCAGGTCCCGATAGGCGGCGGCCATTCCGCCAAGGCCGAGAGCCTGCATCTGGTCGAGGGTTGGATGTGTCAGCATGGTTGGTTTCCTTCCTTCATTGATAATAGGAGCCGCCGCGGATGTTGGTGTGCGATGGCGTGGGCTTGACCGGCTCGGCCGCGGGCGGCACACGGTCGAGGCCGGATTTGAGGATGGCTTTGACGGAGGAGTAGGTGATCGCATTGATGGTCAGTGCCCGCGCGCAGGCTGCCTCGAGCCGATCCCGCTCGTAGCGACGGGCCAGCGAGAGGATGCCAAACGCGGAGCGGTATCCCTGCTCGGGATGGGGACGGTCGCGCATCATCCGCTCGACCAGGATGGCGGTGTTGGCGCCGATCCCGGCTGCCTGCCGGATCAGGTTCGCCGGCGTTGTGTTGGCATAGCGCTGGTGCGCCTTGGGCATGTGCTCGTTGACGGTGACATGGCCGCAGCGCTGCGAGCGGCGGACATGGCTGGCGACGCGCTTGTGATCATGGAAGAGCTCGACCACCCGGTGAGTGAGCCGCACATCCACGCGCTCCGAGGAGGGCCGCCTTGCGGGCGAAGGGAGCATGTAGCTGACTGTCGGTATGGATATCGCTACTGACAGTCGCCAAGTCACTCGTCTCGAGATTGCTGACACTGGCCGCCGGCGCCGCTGGTCGGAAGAGGCGAAGCTGCGGATTGTCGAGGAGAGCTATTCGGCTCCGCGGCAAGCATCC
>NZ_JAMYSC010000049.1:0-42936 GCF_040321755.1 Mesorhizobium sp. M0276
GAGAATCCTTCGACCAGGCGCTGGCCTGCTCCCGCCCCGGCGGCACCATCGGCTATGTCGGCGTGCCGCATGGCGTGAGCTTCGATGGCCAGAACCTCTTCTTCGGCCAGAAGCGCATGCTCGGCGGCCCGGCGCCGGTGCGCCGCTTCCTGCCCGACCTTATGGACCGTGTGCTCAACGGCAGGATCAAGCCCGGCAAGGTCTTCGACCTCAAGCTGCCGTTGGCCGAGGTCGCTGAAGGCTACCGCGCCATGGACGAGCGGCGCGCCATCAAGGTCATGCTTTCGGTTTGAGCGAAGATTGGGCGGACGGGCACCCACAAATCAGAAAAGGAACAACGCATATGACGATGAGATTGAAGATAGCCGCCCTTGCGCTTTCGGTCGCCACGCCGGCTTTCTCGCAAGAGTCCCCGATCGTCGGTGCGTGGCGTATGACGTCGCTCGAGGTCAGCGCAGGCGGAAATCTCAAGCCCGTACCGTATTCCGGTCAGGTCATCTTCACCGAGGCCGGCACCCTCTCGGTGCAGGCCCAGAACCCCGACGCCAAGGCGCCGGACACGCCTTACACAAAGAATGGCTACGAAGCCTATTACGGGCCGCTCGCCATCAACGACCAGGACAAGACCTTCGTCATCACGATCGAGTCCTCCCTGGTCCGCAACCTTGTCGGGAAGAGCATGAAACGCAAATTCGAAGTCTCGGACAACAAACTGGTCCTCACGCCGGACAATCCGGCCGAGGGCTGGCGCGTGACCTACGCACGTTACTGATCGGAACAGCCGGCTGTCAAAGTGTTATCGGTGGCGGCAATGGCGCGGACTTCAGAGCGAAATGGCGTGATGGCGGAACTGGTGCCAATCATGGCGGCTGTCTTCGCCGGCTTCCTACTGATCGGCTTGGCGCTACCCGTCCTGCCGCTGCATCTTCACCAGCAACTCGGCTTCGGCCCTTTCGCGGTCGGGCTGGTGACGGGCAGCCAGTTCGTCGCCTCGATGCTGTCGCGCATTGGAGCCGGAAATTATGCCGATGGGCGCGGCGGCAAGCGGGCCGTCATCGTCGGCCTCATTGCCGCTGCCCTGGCGGGGTTCATTTACCTAGGCTCGCTGGCATTGCTCGACCGGCCGGTAGCGTCCGCATCGGCGCTCTTCGCCGGTCGGGCCGTACTGGGCGCGTCCGAGAGCTTCATCATCACCGGCGGCGTCGCCTGGGGCCTCTCCCTCGCGGGCGGACAGAACTCCGGAAAGGTCATAGCCTGGGTGGGCACGGCGATGTTCGCGGCGCTCGCGCTAGGCGCGCCGATTGGATCTGCGCTTTACGCGGCGAGCGGCTTCGCCGCGATCGCACTCGCGACGGTCGGCCTGCCGCTTGCGACGCTGCTTGCCATCCTGCCTATGCGTGGCACCAGTCTCGCCGCGAGCGCCGCGCGACACTCATGGACGGGCGTGGCGCAAGCGGTCTGGCTTCCCGGAGTGGGAGCAGCTTTTAGCAGCCTCGGCTATGGTGCGATTCTGGGTTTCGGCGCCCTGCTCTTTGCCGAACGCGGTTGGCAGCCGGTCTGGCTTCCCTTCACCGCCTATGCCGCGTCGCTGATCGTGGCAAGGCTGTGCTTCGGTCACCTGCCTGACAGGTTGGGGGGTGCGCGCGTCGCCGCGATCTTCGTGGCGGTCGAGGCTGTCGGGCTCATGCTGATCTGGCTTGCGCCCGGGCCCGTTCTGGCCGCCATCGGAGCGGGCCTGACTGGCCTTGGCTACTCGCTGGTCTATCCAGGCCTCGGTGCCGAGGCCGTAAGCCGTCTTCCGCCACGCAGCCGCGGCCTGGCCATGGGACTCTACACAGTCTTCCTCGACGTGGCGCTCGGCTTCGGCAGTCCGGCGCTCGGCTTGGTGGCTGCGTCGGCCGGGCTGCAATTCGTCTTCCTGGCCGTCGCGACGGCGACGCTTCCGGCGTTGGGCATCGCTCTGCTGCTGAGTCGCCGCAACGCTCCACTATAGAGCCGGATAGTCTGGGCTCGAGATGTCGCGCAACCACGATCGTTCCCGCTTCGGGCGACATCTGCTTCCGAGCAATGCCAAAATCGACTTCTACGGCCGACATAGGCGCATTGCGGTCGAAGTGCGACGGGCACTTGAACGGCCGCTATTTCCAGCCTAGCTGCCCAGAAGTCGTCGGGTGGGATACCACCACACTGAGAAATTCGCGACGCCGGACACCTTGACTATGCCGAGCCGCGGCGGCGTTTTTACCGAAAGTCCCGTGGTTTAGGCAGCTTGATCGGCATAGTCTCCGAGTCGGGATAAGATCCCTACGAGCACATCGACCGCATCAAGGTGAAGACGCGGGATTTCCGATAAAGCTGTAGCGTTATCATGTGGTAGTCTCGCCCGCATGACGACGCTTTATGTCAATTGGCGCGCAAGACGGTGAGTCCTACAAAGCCGAACAAAACGCATCCGCCGAAATGGATCGAGCCCCAGCTCACGCGCCTCGTCGACGAAGCGCCCCACGGCCCGAACTGGCTTCACGAAATCAAGTACGACGGATACCGCATGCACGCGGGCCTTTTGCGCAACCCTCTAAAGGCGCTTTCATTTCCGGAGCCTCACACGGGCGCCGCCGCCATCCTAACCCGCTATCGCCATCACAAGCCCTACGCCAAGGCCGATTGCAACGCCCATCAGCAGCTTGCCGGCAAGATCAAGGGCGATGGCGCGGACAGGGCGCCACAAGTCCTGGCGGGGCTCTCTGAGGGCGGCAGCGATGTCATCGAATGCCCGTTCCATGCCGAGCAACATACATTGAAACCCGGAGGCTGTGAATCCCCACGAGATGGCGTCATCGCACCAGCTATTAGCGAAAGCTAAATTGGCGGACTGAGGCGTAGCGGGGTGGTGGGCATTTTAGCGCACACTAATGGAACAATCGGCGGCTTCTGAAGTTTTGAAGCGGGAAGCCCCCTTCGAGCTTCCGCAGCCCGTCTCGTCCCACCGGACAAAAGGTGCTTCGAGGCGGGCTGGAAGGCCTGCAGCGGGAGCGAAACCGCGACTAGAAACCGACTTTCGATCGAAGGGAACATTAGCGGCTTCTAAAAGTTGAAGCTTGCGTCAGTGGTGCCCCCATCCCCTGCCAAAGATCAGGCCTCGGAGAGGCGCGGGCTTCCTAAACCGGAGAGTGATCATGAACAATATCATTTGGATCGTTGGAGCGATTGTCATCGTGTTGGCGATATTGAGCTTCTTCGGGCTCCGATAGGTCACGACAAGCCGGGCCACGACCTATATCGTCAGGGTGTTCGACAAGCCCCGTTGGCGCACCATTTTTGACGACCAAGGACAAGGCCGAAGCGGACGAATTCGTGGAGCGTATCCGCCAGCTTCAGGTTGGTGACGGCTTCGATCCAGGTGTCGCCATCGCTCCCCTGATCGACAGGCACGCTCTGGCCAAGATCGAATTCCACACTCCCAAGCCCTCGCCCAAGGCGGCGCGATCCGATGCGGCGGAGGCCGGATCGGCGGTGAGGGCACTTTTTTCCAGCCGACCGTCCTCAGCGGTGTCGCAAGGGAAATGACCGTGGCGCAAGAAGAGACCTTTGGACCCTTGGCGCCGATCATTCGCTTTGAGGATGCCGATCAGGCCGTACGTGAAGCCAACGATACGATCTATGGCCTCGCCGCTTGCTTTTATGCATCGAACCTGAAGCGTGTCTGGCGTGTGGCCGAGGCGCTGGAATATGGCTGGTGGGGATCAACACAGGACGCATGTCCTCAGAAGCCGCGCCTTTCGGTGGGTAAAACAGTCCGGCATCGGGCGGGGAGGTTCCCGCCATGGACTTGAGGACTACCTTAAGATCAAATACCTCTGCGTGGGCGGAATCTGACGCGGCGTCAAACCGCGCACGGTATAGGCGAACACTTAAGGTCCGTTCAGCGCGATCGCAGGGTTCCGGACTGCCTTTTATGCGACTTTCGAAGCACAAATCATGAACATGGGATGACGGGGCATCGGATTCAAATTCGCCGCCGAGGGTCAGCTTCGCGCCCAGTATCAGACACTAAGACCAACTGCGCCCGTTCCTGGAAGCCGACATTAGACGATTAGAGACAGAACCCAATCAGAGTATTGAACGCGTGTGGTGGCAATTTGGTCCTGAGCGTTTCGACCGCGTTAAAGGTCACGGCCAAAAGCTAGTTGTTTCTAGAACCTATGCTTCCGCCCCTCCCGGTTCTACAGCGGACGCGCATACGCGACCCGGAAATATCATGCGGAATCTACTTCGTAGTAATCGATTAACCGCTTATCAGTTACCAGAATGTTGGGTCGTTGATCTCCGGCAAGAATGTCATTGATTTCGGCACCGAAGATGTCAGCGTGGCCCTCCAAAAGACCATTCCTTCCGTTGCGCCAGCCTCCGTCCCGCCTCTTGTCGTCCATGTCCCGGTCGAGGACGACATATTCGACTTTCATGTCTTCCGGTATCAGGTCCACGATTTTCAGGCGGTCGCGCTTTTTGATATTGGTCGCATCCAGGACCGCGCTTTCTCCTCGTGACAGTTTGGCGACCAGTCGCTGCGTGACGACTTCGAATATCTTCGCTTGAGGTCCGGCGACCACAGAGGTGCCGAAAAGCTCTTCCCTGACCGAGTCGGACGATACGATCTCATCTGGTGGATAGTTCGTTTTCGCATAAGTGCTTTTGCCAGCACCGCTTGGCCCGACCATCATAATGAGTTTCTGGCCACATCTCGGCCAATCCCAGCCGACCGTCTCCTTCTTGCTGCTGAAGGCGTAGGTTTTCCACGTCGCCGAGAGAGTGTTCAGCAACGTGCCTGCCGGGATTTCATTATGGGCGATGTCATTGCGCGCTTTTGCTGTTTGCCTGAGAAACGTCATTTCCCGGTATTCGAGGGTATCGCCGAGACAATCCCGCAAATATTTGTTTTCCATGTCATATCGATTGGTGATCATCTTCTCGCCGAACGGCAACGCGACGCGCCACGGCAGCTTGGCATCGATGGAGCTCGCATAGGTGTCGGCAAAGTGCCTGCACACGGTGGCGTTGAAGTCGAGCACGGGGCCGCTGACCGCGCGCCAGCGCCGGATGTCGAAGGCCTTTCTGTCGTCTGCCGCGATCAGACTTGCAGTGTGAACGAAGACATCTCCGTCAATCGTATCGACCAGTCCGTTGCCCCAGCACGGCCTGACGTCGGCATTCCCGCCATATGCCTTCTTCAACGTTTCCCATGGATCGATTGCCGAGACGGGGTCGAGGGTGACCAGATATTCTGCTAGTCTCGGATCGTAGCCGGAAAGCCGTATGGCGACCTCGATCGCCACCTTATCCAGAAGCGGCAGGGCCGCGAATCTGCCCGTCCGTCTGGAGATGTAGGTTCTCATGTCAAAAGAAGAAACGCGGCCGTTCCATTGGACAAATGCGCCAGGGAAGAGTCGGTCAAGGTCGGCCTTCGGGACATCGGGAGGAACGAGCGCTGCTAGAACAGGCTTCAGGGCCTCATTGGAGCGCCTGCGCCATTCCGCAGAATATGACCTGAAGAAGATGCTCCAGCTGTCCCATTCGTCGTTATCGATATCTTCGATGAAGAATCCGGCACCTCTGAACTCGGGTTTGTCGATCAAAGACCCGGCGGTGCGCATCGACACGCGCATTTCACCCGCAGCAATGGCCAGCCGATGAATGATCGGCCCGCCCGCTTTGCTCGGGACCGTGAAGACGGGAACGTAGCCGTCGTTTTCCAGCCTCTCGATGACAGCTTCGGCGAGGCCCGGCGCACGGTAGAGAGGTGCCTGGATGGCGACGATACCATGTTTCGTGACGGCTTCGGCGATGTCTTCGATGAAACCGGAGGGACCCGGAAGGGACCAGAATAAAGCCTTGTCGATCATTCTGCGGCCAGCAGCGTCATGCCGAGAAGTCCTGCCGTCAGGGGCGTCGGCAGGTATGAGCTTTTCTGGCGTTCGACCCCGGGCTTGGCAGGCGCAACGGCCAGCAAGCCCATCAGCGTGCCGTATTGAACGAGAGCCTCTCCGGTCATGCCACGGGCCCTGAGTTCGTCATTGAGGTCGAGGAACGCCTCGACGTCGTTGACGCTGAAGGCGGTCGGCCCGATCATTTCGAAAACTTTTCCGAGCACCTTTCCGTAATCCCCCGTCAGCCCGGTCGCCGCTGCATCGACGGCGTCTGGCATCTGCTTCGGTTTGACCCTTTGCGCGTAGCCGACATATTGCGACATCGGCTCATTCCAGCCGCCATATTGGGCGAGCAGGTCCTCGTAATGCTGGATCGAGGGACCGGGGTGTTCCTTGTCGACCATCTCGGTGAAGAATGCCGTCGACCATGGTTCAAGGATCATGATCTCGACATGGGATGTCAGCCCGGCCAGTTGGCCATCGGCGGCAACTGAGGCAGCGTGTTGCGGGCCGCCGACGAATATCACCCTGACATCCCCCTTGGTTACGGGTTTCGCGTTAATAGCCGATTTGACCCATTCGGCGGTCCACGGTGCCGATGGCTTGATGACGGCGATGGCCTTTTTGCCCTGAACTACGCGCTGGTCGCGAAGGGTGTTCGCCATTTCGGCCGCGGTGTTCACGGATAGGATTCTTACGTCGTAGTTGTCCCCGTCCGAGAAGGAGTCAGGAACCGTCTTCAGCACGGCGGGGACGATGTCGAAATCCGCGAGCTTGTTGCCGAGAATGACGGTCGCCCTTGAGCTGGAAAGCAGGATGTCGCGTTCCTGGCTCAATGTGAGCGGCGACACGGACCGCTTCTGCAGGACGTGTTTTGCAGCTTTGATCTCCCTCCTGTGCGATTTCGGATCGAAACCGACAGGGGCTTCCATCTCCGTGAAATCGAGCAGAACAGTGTCGATCTCGTCGCGGGTGCCGAGGAGGCGGACGACTGCGGTCGAGCGGAGTGTCCATCTGTCGGTGCCGATCCGTCGGACAATGCCCAACCCTTCCATTTCGTCGAGCAGGTCGTCGAAGAGGGAGAAGCGGTTCTTGTCCTTGAAGCCGGCTTCCCAGAAGCCGATCGAGTGTTCGCGAATTTCACGGGTCGTGAACCCGTCGTCCATCCGGCCTTCTGCCTCCGCCTCGAAGACGAGGCTCGCCACGACGTAGGCGATCAGCTTGTACCGTAGGTCGATGCCGAGCGTCATGTCGAAGATCGTCTTGATCTCCGATTTGGTCGTCTGGTCGTCCAGCACACTTGCGATCTGCTCCGACGGTATCTTGCGGATGGGCTTTTGTGTGGACTGTGTGATGTAGAGCACCTTCTTCAGCAGATGCTTCGCATAGGTTTGGATCAGGACAGGATAGTAGTTGGAATGAGACAGTATCCTCCAGATGTCCTGCCTTTCCAGTTCAAGGCCAAGAGCTGCGAAGGGGCGAAGCACGAGGTCCTCGGCCGCCGTGCGTCCTTCGCCAGTGAGGCTGCCGATGCGTCTCGGGTCGGCAGAAATCTGCTTGAGTGGCGGATTGCCCGTCTGAACGAGACGGGTGACGTTCGACAGTCCTGCCAGCACGAATTTGAAGCGCCTGTTGGTGTCGGTCATCAATTGCTGGAGCGCCAGGAACTCGGCATAGCCGTTCGCAGCATCGCTGACGATGAACTGGTCGCACTCGTCCAGCAGCAGGTAAATCCGGCGGCGGTTGTCATCGGCCAGCCACCTCTTGATCACCTGGGTTACCCGTGTTGCGTCGATCGGAGTATTGAGCTGGAAAATCTCAGGCAGCGCCCTCGCGATCTCCTGCCAGATAACCTTGGTCGCCAGATGCCCCTTGCCGATCTGATGGGCATCGACGAAGCCGACAAGTCTGCCCATTTTCGGGTCGTTGTTCTCCAGCTCGATATGTTTCAGGAGAGCGGTCTTGCCCATGCGGCGGCCGCCATAGACGATGTTCGAGCCGCTATCGAGGAGAATCGCCCGAATGTCCTGCGAGCGTCCGACGAACATTTCACGGGGCACAGCACTCCTCCCCCAGTCGGCATAGGGTTCGGCGAAGCTGTAGGGCTGAGCAAGTTCGATCAGCGTCAGCGCCCTGATCTGCGGTTCGCTGACAGCGTAGGAAATTGTTGCTGAATCGATCAGCAATATGCGGCGGTTGGCTGCCAGGTTCCTCATCAGGAACTTCCGGCGCTCTTCGGGTGTGACGATGTCGCTGACCATCAGGATCAGGCCGTTGCCCGTCGTCAGTTTCTGCAGCGTGCTTTCCGCAGGGAGGGTTTGGCTGACGGCCACACGGTAATTGCCCTCGGTTCGGGAGCCGAAATCAGGTAACAGCAGGCTTTCTGTGTCGGTCGGGATGTCGAGCTTAAAATCGCCGACATACATTTTTCCCTTGGCGATCGGAGGCACAGGGATGTTGGCTACGTCCTTAAACTCGGCCCTTATGCCGAATTTCTCCAGGAAACTTGCCGCGAAGGGGGCGAAGTCCTTGACATGGAACTTGCGGAACAGCTCCCGCCATTCCGTGACGATCTCGACAGATTCCTTCCGGCGGGTTTCCGAAAGCTGGTCGTAGGCTATCCCTTCAAATGCATCTCCGTTCATGATTGCGTGGGACACGTTGCTGGCGATGTCGCCGCGGTAATGTTCCAGAGCGGGAAGCACTTCATCCCGGAAGGTCTCGAACCTCCAGTTGCGGCGGCGCGATTCCGGCAGGCGGCCTTCGTTCCTGACTTCCTGGATGTGCTCTTCAGCTGTCAGGAGGTCGTCAGTTTCGCAAAGCGCCCGCAGCTTCTGGCAGATTTTGGGGTCAATGTCATTGGATGACAATTCGTCAATGTCTTTCTGGAGGCGGATGCGCGGTTCCTCCAGCAGTGCTTGGGCCCCTTCTCGAATCGTTTCGATTTCGTCCTGAGCCACGCTGACATCGAATATGCCGTCAATTTCCTCTTCGATGCGAGCGCCCGGCTCAAGGGTAATGGGGACGTCTACGGCTTCGATCTTTTCGAGACGGTCGAGGAGGGAGGCGGCCTGTTCGGCATCGGTGCCTTGCCGCAACGAGCCGAACCGCATGACGCGTTCGACAACTTTCCGAGCCTGGCCGATGTCGTCTTTCATTGATGTCTTCGCGGTGAGGATGTTTGCTTCGACTTCCTTTTCGAGGTTTTCAGCGAGTTCCTGGTTGATTTCGAGAAAATCGTCGGCATCGAGAAGCATGCGTGCGCCGACGAACGAGCCGCGGTCCATGCGTTGGCGGACGATGTTGTCGAACGCCTCGTCACGCTCCTGCCCCTTTTCAGGGAGCAGCGGGAGCTTTGCATTGCAAAGAAGGCCGACCATCTCCGCGGCGGAATACGGACTTGGAAACCAGGAGCGTCCGTAATCAAGTTCGGGAAGGAGGGCGATCTCGGCGTGGCAGGCCTGAAGGTATTCGTTGCTGTTGGCGGAGGGAACCTGTTCCCCGGAAACGATGGCCGACAGTTTCTTCAGGCGCAGAGCGACGTGCCGTGTGGCTGTTCCGATCAGGCTTTCGTCCTGAGAGGCTACTTCCACGGCCGCGGTCATATTGTTCAGGGACCGCGAAATCTTTTTCGCTAGGTCGCGGGCTTTCGGACGTTCAGCCGAGCTGGTTTCCCGCATTTCGGATTTGAGGTCGATATAGTTGTTGGCGGCATCCCGGAAATTCTCAAGGAAGGAAACCAGGCGGTTGCGCACGACGCCGTCCAGCCCCTTCGAGCGGTCCTGATGCATTGCATGCGTTTCGTCGAGCAGTTCGATGATGGCCGAACGGTCCTTGAGGCTCTCGGCAAAGCTTTTCACGACGGCCAGGGTCGTGTCGTCATCCCTGCCTTTGGTGATCTGGGTCCGCAGTTTTCCGATGAGATTGTCGTTGCGGGACAGCTCGATCTTGATCTTGTTTCCGGGCTGGTAGTTGAATCGCAGCGCCTGAAAACCTTCGATTTTTTGGAACAGGTGCGCCCGGCTTTCGCTCAGGGCTTTCGTCAGATCCATTTCATCGGCGACATTGGCGAGCATGGCCCGGGACAGGACGATCGTCGTGTGCTTGAGGGAGTCGAGGTTCTTGAAAACCTCACTCACATTTTTCCCGAGGTCTCCAGGCAACGAGTTTAAAGAACGCAGGATCTCGGCGCTCCCGTAAGATGGCGAGAAGATAGCCAGTTCGATCGCAAGGGGCATCAATGAAAGAAGCCGCGCCGCCGCGCGTTCCTCCTTGCTGTCCCGGCCGATTGCTTCGACCGAACTGAATGCCTCGCTGACCCATGACGAAACGAGAACGGGGTTGGACTGAAGGGCGGTGTGGTTGAGGTGGCCCGCGATTGCCGCAAGCTTCGCTTCCTTTGAAGTGATGACAAGCGGCCGTGACGGGTCTTCGGCCTCGGAGGCCCGTGCAAGATGGTAGGCAAGCGAATAACTTCCCGAAGCCATGAACCTGTCGAGGGACTGGTTTATCCTAAGGGTTTCGAGGTCTTCCGCTGGCGGAGTTTCAACCTCGGCTTCAGGAACCGCCACGACGGAACCGCCATCTTGCGGCAAAGGTTCTGCCATTGGCCCAACGTCGTGTTCGGCTGTTTCAGGGTCAAGGATGTCGTCTTCCGGGATGACTTCCGCGAAAACATCGTCCGCGTCATCCGGATTGTCTACCGCTTCCGTCGTTCCAGCCGCAACAGGTTCGGCGGCTGGAGCCGCTTCCCGGTCACTGTCTGCCGCCTCGGGTGTTTCTCTTTCCTGTTCCCGGACTTCGTCGGATTGAACCGTTCCTTTCCCGGAGCAGTTTCCACCGTCAGGGGACGGCAAAGCGGCCGGTGCTAGATAAGACAGGGCGTTCACCAGCGCTACGGCAATGGAGCCGATGCCAGATTCGGCTTTTCCGACCTCCTCGTTCATTGAGGGGGCGAGTAGGATTTTTTCAGCTGGCTTGGCCGCCGACATTTTCTCGTCGAGTTCTGTGTAAGCAGCTACGGCGAGCTTCGTGCCGTTAAGTGCCTCCTCCCCTTCACCAAGGCACATTTCAGCCAATTCAGCGGATGACGGCTCGATATTGCCCTCCTCCGGCAAGAGGAGCGCTGTATGTTCCGACCCGAGGAACTCGCAAATTTCAGCGGCTTCCTTGTCCAGAATCTGCACCCGGGCGAGCAATGCGGCATTCGACACCTGACGCGGCAAGGCGGCAACAGCCGCCTGTGCCTTGTCCAGAAGACCGGAAATGGCCGACAGAGAGGCTGAAAGGCTATCCCAATCGGGTTTATTCAGCTTTTCAACCCCGTGTTCTGCTTCCACCACAATAGCGCGCAAGATGTCCTCGATGCCCATGTCAGCCCCCCTTGCCTGCCCGGCTCCGGCTTCTTGTCCGGCGTCCTGCGACGCTATATTCCCGATCTCGATTTCCGCCTGTACTTCCGGCTCGCTCCGTACTTCCGGTGCGTTCCCGGTCGTGCCTGACTGGCTGTCTTCACCGGGGACGGCGACCTCTCCGTTTTCGAAACTATCGAGATAGGCTTCGTACAACGGATTGTCGGAACGGTCGTCATTGGCGAAGAACCAAAGCGACGCCTTGCGTCTCGCTTCGATAAATTCCGCAGCTTCCCTGAATTCCTCTCCGGCAGCTTTCACTGCCCGTTCGAGAGGAAGCGACGGGTTTTCGATCGCGCGGATTCTCGCGAACTCGTCGGCGAACTGCCTGTATCCGCCCTCAGACAAGCGTGCGAAGATTCCAGGTGAGGTGCCATCGTCCTCCCAGTTGGCTGGCGACAGCCGCTTTTCCTCGGGGCGGCTTTCGTCAATCGCCCGGACGGTGGTCTCGATCTTGCGGTAGAACGGCCTGAACAGGCTTTCCTTGTCCCGCCTCGATATCGCCGCCAGGATCGGCTCGGGAACCGAGAAGAGCTTCGCGACACAATCGGCAATCACTTCACTAGACGGCTTGTCTTCAGGCCATGCCTTCCCATCGCCAAGCGCTTCCCTGATCTCGGTGCGGTGGTTGTGGAGATGGCTTCTGAAAGCACCGCTGAGCGACATCCTGTCCCGCAACCAGGCTGCATTCACTTCAGGCGCGGAAGGGCGTACGGGTTCGGCTTCTTCGGCTATTGTCTGGTAGTCATCCATGCCCAAACGGCCGATACGAGGCGACGCCTTCTTCTGCTCCTGCTCCGCCAGGATCGATTTCAGGTTCTGGTAGTCTATCAAGCGCTCTTGGAATGCCGCCATCCGGTTGCAAAAGGCCTCGGTGTCGGCATATTCGATGTCGAACTCCTGCCTCAACTTTCCGGCTGCCTCGGCATAAATGGCAGCCTTCTCCGGCCTGAACATGGATTCGACGGTCATGAACTGCCTGGCAAGCAACCCGTCTCCGCCCTCATGCAATTTCTTCAATGTGTGGATCGGGGAGTCATAAAGCGTATCTACGATCGAAATCCCCGTTTCTGACTTGGTCCCGTTCTTACCTTTGCGGGCAATTTGCTCGTAGACAGGATTGAAAATCCATCTCCTCCTGTTCTTGTCGATGGTGCGAGGGATCGCCGTTTTGGCAAAAACTATTGAATCCCCCAATTGGAGCAGGGCCATCAGGAACCGCGCAAAAGACCGGTCGTCTTTGACGTCGGTCTCAGGCAGCACGACTTTCATCGGCACCTCTACCTTCATGGCCAGATCGTACAGTTTCTGCCTCGGCTTGACTGATGAATGGGCACTGAGAAGCAACACCATCCAGTCTTCCGTGATGCAGGAGGGCAACGGCCCCAGCCACATCATTTCCAGAAGAGCTTCGATTTTCGGGTCACCGTTTGCATTGGCGCGGAATTCAGCAGGAAGCGTCGTCGTTCTCGATTTCGAGAAGGAAGCTTTCGGAATGGCGGTAGCACCATGCGGTCCGTTTGTTCCGTTCATGAACGACAGGTCTCCCAAATATGCCTGCGGTTCCGGCCGCGTGTTGCCAGCATCATCCGTGCCGTCCCCGTCTTCAGGAGATGCAAGTCCATCAGACTCATCCGGCTCCTCCGGGTCTGCGGGTTCGACGGTTTCAGCCGAATCTTCGCGTTCGTCCTCTTCCGTCAGGATGTATGCGGGAATGTACTCGGCAACTTTCTTGGCGTGGAAAAGAGGTGCGGGCATCTTGACGGGCGAGCGTGTGTGGCCGAACCCGAAGCGCAGTCCATGACACAGAGCCGCTATCCTGTCCGGATCATCGCCTTCGAGGCAGTGGACAGCCAGAATGCCGATGGTGCCCGGCAGTTTGTATGGCTCTCCGGTGAGATCGCGCTCGCCTTCGATCTTGACATTCATGAAAGCCAGCGCAGGTGGAAGGTCCGTAGCCGCAGCTGCCTTCATCTGGGGGATCGGCCTGTAGACGGACAGCCCCTTGGGCAGTTTCTGGGTTCCGTCCAAATGCCCGGTGGAGATGTAGTTATCTGCAGGTCCGGCCAAGCGCACGAGGCGTCCAGGCTCGGTCAGGGTGTGTGTGTTCTGGGTCTTCGTTCCAGTCTCCGCGCCCGTTTCGGGGTCGAGAATGGCGAAGGTCTGCTCCTTGCGGGTGATGACGGTCGGCTCGATCTGGTCCTGGATGCGCACGATCCGCGCTCCCGGCCACTCGGACGGATTGAAATCTGTGCCGACAAGCTTGCACGGTTCGTCCCATCCCTTGTTGGAAAGGGCTGGCCAGAGTTTTCTGGCATGGTCTCCTTCGAACATGACAAGAGGCCTGTGGCCGCGGTCACATTCGTAACTCACGATCTCGGCGACGAACGTCTGGAAGTCCGATTTTTCCGTTTCACCGTTCCCGGTGTCGGCTTCATCCCAGCCAGCCACTGTCTTCAGCAGGTCGAAGAACGGAAGCGGATCGGTGATATCTATGGTGCCGTTGACGGGCCGCCCTGCCCTGGCTGTCGTGCTCCCGCTCTCGATATCGATGGAGACCGACAGGAAGAAGGATGACGCCTGCCGGGTGCGGGTCCGGTTCAGGGAAACGATGGAAATCCCGGTGATCGTCTCCGGCCGGATAGCAGGATCCGGGAATGCTTCGGCGACGTTGTCCCTGACCGGGGAAACAAGCGCGGAATGGCCGAACATAAGGTCGAGTACGGCAGCCTGTATGCGGAAGAACCAGTCATCCACTTTCGGGCCCTTGGTGTCGAGATACTGGACGTTGCAGTCGCCGTAGCGGGCCAGCGCCACGCGACCCGCGATCTTGTTCACGCCATCGTCGCCGAATTTGCGGGCGTGGACCAGTACGCGAGTCGGCCCGAACTCCTCGGCCAGCTTCTGCGCCAACGGCTTCCAGAGGGAAACCCGGTTTTCATACCTGTTCCGTGCTTTCCCGCCTGGAACGGCGAGAGACTTGCGGGGGCCGTGCACGCCTTCCGGCATCAGCCTGTATTCGATGCGCAGACGGCTGTTGAAGAGTGTCCGTACGGCCATCCCGATATGTTCGGCATCGGTTGCGCTTGCGGAAACGATGATCAGCACAGGCAGACTGCTGCCGAACACCTGACGGAGCCTCGCCGAATTGTCCTCCCGCAACGCATCGAAGCGTTCCCTTTGGCTTTCAAGATCGGCGGGGACTTTCACTGACGGAGGCAGATCGCCGTCGGCCAGCATTTTCCAGGTTTCGGCGATGGCCTTGTCGTCGATGTCGTTGTATCCGAGCGAGCGTGCGATCTCTTCGAGAACCATCACGGCTTTCATGGCCGGAATGTCTTCGTCGCGGCGCTTGACGCGCTTCGCCTTGTCGACAGGTTCGACAGAAAGCGGCTCGAGAACACCTTTCATGGCCTCGGCGATCCGGTCGAAGCAATCGACGCAGTCAAGCTCCGTCGCCCCCGTTGCCACGGAAGGCGTCGTTTCGTATGCCGTGGAATAGGCGATGCCGACGAATGCCCCGTCGCGCGGCCCCGACATCACGAGCTGTGCGAAGCCAAGGCCCGTATCGACGCCCGATTTGAGCGCGCCGAGCACATAGGCCGGATCTTCAGGCTCGCTGACGGCCCCTTTCAGGATCGGAACATGGAAGGAAACCGCCCGCCTTTCATCCTCGCCGAAGATGGCCGCCGTCAGTTTCCTTTGTCGGGGCAGGAATTTGGCAGGAACATCAGGCGTCCAACGCTTGCGCGATACATCGAGCCTGACGAAAGGTTGCGGCCTGCCGGGAAGCGTTTCGACGGCAAGCCGGGCCTGCATGGACCACGATCCGGCGGCGGCCGCCCTGGGGAAGGTCACGAAGCATATAGAGTTTTCACGGGAAGAAGACCGAATCAACACACGGACAGGCCCCATTCCCGGAAACAGCTCCGTCCCGGCAATGCGTCGGAATGCTTCTGCATGGATGATGTCCCGGACATCCGTGAAGTCCTTGCCCTTGCCATCCTCGGTCTCGAGCGTTTTCCGGAAAGCGATTGCGGCAGATCCCTCTATGGCGAGACGCGTGATGTCTTCGACGAAGTCGGCAGGAAGCCCTCGGGATTCCGCCCACGGAGCCAGCACTTTCGCCGCCCACATGCGGACTGCATTCGAAACGGCCTTGAGGCATTCTTCTTCAGACGCAACACATTCGGCAAAGGACTGCGGCCCCTTCTCGCTGTCGTGCCAGCCGATACCGCCCAGTTCGGAGTCCACATAGATCGGATCCGGAAGCCCGGCGGAGAGCAAGGCTCTCAATGTAGCATAAGGAAGGCGGTTTCCTGCGGCGTCTCCTGTGTTCCTGGCTGCCGTGGCCACAGCGGCGAAGGCCTGGGCCATGTCGGAATGCCAGCTTACCTTAACGCAATCCTGGGTGGGCATTTTGCCGCCAAGGAAGGACAATCCCATGACGGAGATACTTTCGGTCTTCTGTTCGGGCTTCGACAGATAAAACATGCAGCTTCCTATTGTCCGTCATTTCCCTTGACCAGCAGGCCCTGACATTGGGAAAGCGGCTCGAGGTATGGCCTGTAGAGGGCTTCATATATTTCGGCGTGCACGGCATCCTTAGAGTTCACGAGGCGGTCGAGAATGCGCTGCATCGCAACGAGGTAGCTTGTGGCGGCTGTGTCTTCGGAGGGGCCTTCAGGCCGGGTTGAGTTCGGTGCCCAGGCCGCATCCACGAACAAGACGCGTGTCTTGCATCCGTTGCGCATCGACCGCCCGATCGTCTGGATGACGTCAATCATGACATCGGCGACGAAAGCCTCATTGAGATTGCCCAGCGTGCCGAACCTGACTGAGTGGCGCAAAAGTCTGCGAACGTCGGTCATCGTTTGGCGACGGATGGTTCGCAGCCGTTCCGCCAGTTCTCGCGGATCTACGTCCCGGCCGAACCTTTCGTGGTCGAACTCCATGGAGCTTCGGCCGACCATCCCGGCAACAAAGTCGAAACTCTCCTGTGCCGGATGCGGCCTCGTCAGGAAAGCGACAGTGCCGATGGCCGCCTTGTCCGCCAGGTCCATTCCGGCATAGAGCGGCCCGCCGAAAACGATGTTCACACCGCGTGAGAGTGCCTTCATCGGAAAGACGACGGCATCCCAATCATCTCTTTCACCGAGCCGTTCGACCTGGGCGGCGGTGACATAATCGCCCATGTTGCCTTCGGGGACCGCATTGACGACGGCAATCAGCCTGCGTCCGTTGCGTTCGGAAACGGACATCGCGTGATCTTTGACCAGCCGCACCTGTTCGTAGCCGTTGACGACGAATGCAACTTTGCGGCCCTTGGCGAACGAATCCGCGAGCAGGCTTTGCAACAGGCCGCCTTCCCTCACGAAGTGATTGGTCATCGCACGCATGATGCGTTCCCGGTCTTCGTACGGCGCTCCGGAAAATCGGAGGGCCTTCTTTGGATTCTGCGGGTCTGGAACAGTTTTCAGGAGGTATCGGCTCTCTTTCCATGCGGTGTCGCTGTCCGCCCGACGCAGGATATAGTCCGGGCCGACTGGCACGTGGAATGCGGGACTGTCTGCAAGGAAGGATGTCGCACTGGTGAGCAGGACATTCGGCCCCCGCTTTATGCCGTCATGCCGCAGCAATTCGTGGAAGCGGTAGAGGAGCATTCTTGGTGCTCCCTCGAATGTTACATAATGGAGCTGGAGGCTGTTGCGTCCCCTGCGCTGCTGGAAGAGGAAGCGGACCCCGGCAAGCCGTCCGATAATCGAATCCGGGACGAGGCGACCGAAATCCATGCTGATGCCGTCAACGAATATCGGGGAGCGGTGGACCCCTTCCGCCGCCATCACATGCTGTGCCGGCAGCAGGGAAAGGAATTGCATGACCACGCTGGACACGTTGACCAGAAACGTGAACAGGGCCGCGGATCTGGCCATGCCGAGTTCGGGATTGGGAGAAACGAATGCCATCATGGCTTCCCGCGCCTGCTCGATGGCATCGGCTTTTTGGACGCTGGAGGGATAAGACAGCCAATCCTGCAGGAAATCGGCGATCTTGCGGAAGGCCTCTTGTACCTCCTCATCCGATTTCGATAGGGTGATTCCCGTGCGCCGGATGTCGAAATCCCTTTCTTCGCCGTCGGCGGTATCGAGCGTCCTGAACAGCACCTGCCTTATGCAGGCATCCCAGAATGCCATGATTGCCCCGACGCGTTCATCCTCGGCTGAACGTTCCGCATCGGTACCGTGGCTTTTGGCAGGGTCTCCGAAAAGATCGGCGACTACCCTGTTGCCTGTGACGAAGGCATCGTCGTAGCTGGCGAAGAATCGGTTGCCTGATGCCGCGCGATCGTTCTGCAGCAACCGGACCAGAAACCTGTTCAGGTCGATGAAACGGGTCGCCTTGGACGCGTAATCGGCGACATTCGTTCCTGTTCTGTCATTCTCTCCAAGAGCGATCGGCTTCAGGAGATCGTCGAGTAGCCTGTTTTCATATGAGGACTTCGCCCCGGATATCGTGATCTCGCCGACGGCCCGGCCGTCGAGGACGGATTGGATACCGTCCACCTCGTCTGCAATAACAACATCCGAAGCCCGGGCAACGGCTTCTATATGGCGGATGTGCTCTTCAGCGAAATGCGGCGGCATCCTTGTGTCGAGCGACATTACATGGCCGAGCCAGACATGGCGCTCGGCAAGTTGCCGTGCCGCCTTCATACGACCGCACCATGAGGAGACCGGGCAAAATGAGGTCGACTCCTTATCTCGCGGCGTTCCATCGGCCTTCAGCTTTGCCTGGGAAATGCGCGTGCAAGGTGGATCGAGATGCGGAAATGGCTGCTCGTCGTCGTGCCTGTCGTCGAATCCTGCCAGCGCGCAATTCACGGACATGAGGTCTGCGAACGGAACAGTGCGGCCGAAACCTCTGGCATTGTCCAGGGAACCGATGCGTTCGGCCAGCTTGCGGGCATGGTTGAGACGGGTGTCGGGAGATTGGCCCATCAGCAGGCCGACATCGACACCATAGCCTGATAAATCCGCCATGAGATTGAAGCTGACTTCAATTGACGGAAGCAGAACGACGGTGCGAAGTTTCCGTTCGTAGAGCCAGGCGATGATAAGAGTAACAAGCGTCGTCTTGCCTGTACCTGGCAGGCCGATCATGTGTTTGAGTCCGTCAAGGGTGATTGTATCGGCTGGCTCCAGTCGTGACCTGTTGGCCGCAGGGGTCAGAACCTCCACCTTTGCCGCCCCGTTGGCATCCAGAAGACGCCTCGACCATGCTTTGGATGTCCTGTTGGCATCGGCGGCATCAATGGCGTCGAAACGTTCTGCGATGGCCTGCAGATCGGCTAGCGGTATCAAAACAGGGCTGCGTTCGCGCGCGGAAATGTTGTGGTACGGGCGTTCCGGCAGGTGTTCCGCAGCTTCGGCGAGATCGACGGTAATGCGCCGCGCTCCTGCTTCGCGTGGGTCGACGCCCATCGACCTCCCCTCGCTCGCGGGCGACATGCCATGCAATCGGATGGGAACGCCTCTCTCAAGGGCTTGTGCCCATTTTTCGATCCTGGGATCGTTTCCGGCCCTGCGCACGAAGGTGATGCGTCTCGAGCGGGGGTCGATGTTGTATGGCTGGTCGACATAATTATTATCTTCCTCCCGCCTCATTTCCTCCCAGGTAAGGAAGTCGTAAACAGCCTGGCGGAGCTCGTTCTCTGAGGTGTAGCTCACACCGAGCTGGCGCAGCGAGAAAGCGGCCCTTGCGAAAGACGACAGCGAGGGATGGTCTGTTATCGAAGAAAAGCCGGAGAGAAATCCGGGCGTATCCGCCAGATCGTTGGTTCCTATGAACTGTTCGACCGCGGCACAGAGCCACTGGACCGCAATGACGTTTGAGTAGCCTTCGGGACGCTCTCTCACGAAAACGCCTCCGCCACCTGAGAAACGGACTTGAACTCTATGCCGTCCTTATTCTTGGACACGGCCGAAGCCGTACGCAGGTAATCGCGGTCGGACTGCAACCAGAAATCCGGCACGGCCACGATCCGGCGTCGGAAGGAAAGTAAGCCGCCTATGCCCGCAGAGAAGCGTTTCCCGAGAACGGCAGCGCTCGAATAGGACTTTACGTCGATCCCGATCTTCGTTCCGTCGATCCCGATGTCGGCGAGATCGCACATTGGATAAAGAACGACATCGGACCTCTTTTTCCGGAGTGCGTCATAAAGGGCGATCTCCGGCAGGCCTGGACCGACCCAGAAAGTCATGATGGCAGGGTTCGCCATGCGCCAGTCGTCGTGGACAGGAACGTCGTGCTCGTCGCCTACGGCAGTGTCAGGCCAGGACATTCGGCATTCCCTAACGGCACAGCGCCCCACTGGAAAAGTTGAGCGGTCGGCAGTGGCGAAAAGGGGAGCGTTGCAACGGGCGCACAGTCTCAATGTCTTGCCATGGAGTGCCGAAGCCGGAAGCGGAGAAAAGAACGACGGGATTTCCGAAGCAAGCTCGGGATTCTCGCTTGCGAAGGCCAGGACTTCCTTTCTTGTCCGGCAAGGTCGCCGGATTATGTTCTCGCGCACCGCTCGGTAAAGGGTGTCCGCATTCTTTCCGACTCTCGACAGGGCAGCTCTCAGCTTATCGTGAAAAACGTCTTCTACGATCGACCCCTCGTCTCCTATCCCTGCCAGATCGATACAGTCGGCGGTGGGTGTGCCGTATCCCTCGTCCACAAGGATGGCATTACGTTCTTCGCATCGCGCGAAAGAAACCGGACCCCACTCCCGGATGGGTCGCGTCGCGAGTGTCGTGAAATCGTTCACTTGGCTAGCGATGTCCGAAGGAAAACGGTCCCGCAGCGCCATTGCCGAGACAAGGGCCATTCCGCGCCGCAGAGCGGAAGACATTCCCGGACCTTGAGACAAGACCTCACGGCTGGTCAGGGACGCACGATGCGTTTCGACCAGTCCTCTCGCCGCCATGCGAACTGCGATGCTCGCTTGGTCCATATCCCCATTCACCGAATCGATGACACGCCACCCCCCTTTGTAGACTGGCGGTTAAACCCACCAAGTCAACACATCATCTGTGCAACTGAAACGGCCCTACAGACCCGAAAGTAGACTAAAAAATGCACTGTATTCGAACGTTCACCCAAGGGCGTGCAGGTCTCTTCCGGTTGTTAGCCCCAGATTTCGGTTCTGCTCCGGACGAACCAATCTGCTAGCGAACGAGCTATCAGCATCACCACTCTTGAAAACATCCGATCCGCAATCGGCGCCATGGCTCATGCTGTTCGACGCCTGCTTTTCGGCTAACAAGGGTTGTGGTCCGGGCCGGTGAGCTTCAATTCGCGGGTAGGACAGGCACGATTTCGCCGGTGGTCATATATACGATCGCGCCGCGTGGCGCCGACGCTGCCTCAAGGTAGCGCTGCAACTGATGGATATATGCAGCGCGGTGCAGGCGGGTGTCGCGATCGCTCTTCCAGTCCAGAACTTCCAGGACTTTGCCGTCCTCGATTGCGATCGCATCGACGCGGCCGGCGAGAAGATTGCCGGCCTCTATCTCGCCCCAGATAGACAGTTCCGGCACAAGCACAGGCAAGAGACGTTGCACATGCGGCAGCCGGTAGGTCTGCAGCGCGGTCGCCGCGAGTTCGCCTGGAGCCGGGAGCGGTCCCTCCGCGGGGTCGATGGCAAGAAGCTCGTCGAGAAGACGTTCAGCGCGTGCGGCAGCGTCATCCTGCGGTGAGAGTTCGCCCGTCAGAAGTTCCTCCATAAGCTTATGAAGAACCAGCCCGCGAGTCGTGCCGGCGCCAGTGGGCTCGATGTATTCGAATGCGCCGCCCGGTTCGGCCGCCACGGCCGGTGCGAGGATTTCGGCACGATCCGCATCGTGGGCACTGGGATTGACCCAGCGCAGTGGTGGTGAGGCTGCCTGAACGATGGCGGCTTGCCGTGCGAACGTATCTGCGTCCTGAGGCAACGCCGCTGAATCGAAATCGACGGTCGCGCGTGGCTCAAGCTGGTTGAACTGCAATTCCTCAAGCAGGTCGAATCTCAGATTGAGAAGTTTCGACCACGCGCCTGGCTTGGCCGACGAAAGATTGGGAACGACCAGCAGGTCGCGGGCGCGTGTGGAGGCGACATACCACATGCGTTGATGTTCCAGCGCCTGACGCTGCGCTTGCTCCTCGCGAGCACGCTTGAGCGCAGAGGAACAGACGCCGCCGATGATCCAGTGCAGTGTGTTGTCGGATTGACGATGAACGAAACGCTCGGAGGGTCTTGCACGCGTGCCCATGTTGATGGGGATCACTACCGGCCACTCAAGGCCTTTGGCGCTGTGAATGGTCACGATCTCGACCGCGTCCTTCGACGCATCGATCCGGCCCTCCTGCCGAGAGGCGCGACGGTCCCAATCGAGCTGAAGGTGACGGACGAAAGACCGGAGCCCCCGGACGTCAAATGGCCGCGCCAGTTCAACGACACGGTCAAGATTGGCAAGTGAGCGCGCGGCCCGGTTGTTGCCGCTGCGCGCAGACAGAGCGACGCGCAGCTGAAGCTGCTCGATGGCCTCCGCCAACAAAATTCGCGGCGTCGTGATATTCACCCGCGCGCGGAGTTTTTGCAGAATCTCGAGGATGGAGCCGGCGATGCGATGGGACACCAGAGCCGGAGGTGTCGTGATGTCAAAGAGGCCAGTCGGTGAAGCGTCCTGTCCGGCCTGATGGACCTCTTCGGCGATGTCGAGCAACTCTTCATCGGTTAGACCCACCATGGGTCCGCGCATGAAGGCACCGAAGGCAAGCCGGTCGCGCGAATCCGCCAGCGTGCGCAGCAGCGCCAGAACGTCCTGGGTTTCCTGCTGGAGCAAGAGCGTCTTGCCGGCCTGCGACGCGACGGCAAGCCCGAGCGCCTCCAGTGCCCGTTCGTAGCGCCAGAGGTCAGTGCCGGTTGGAGCAAGCAGGGCAATGTCGCCCGCTTCAAGGAGGCGGCGCCTGCCATCGTGCTCGTCTTCGATCTCGATAGCGCCAACGAGTTTGGAACATATCCGCGCAACGATGGCCGCCTCGTCGTCGCGCTGTTCGGGCATGCTCGCCGTTCGACCGTCGCCGATGGTCACATGGGACGCGGAAGGCAGGCCATGGAAGGCGCCCTCGCGTGTGGCGGTGAGTGCGCCATAGCTTGGCTGACCGTCGGCATCAAGAACCGGTTGGAACGCGGCGTTCACGTAGTCGATAATGCCTGGCTGGCAGCGAAAGTTGGCCCCGATATGAACGACGCGGTCGTCCCCCAGGCGTGCAATCGTCCCTTTCGCCTGATTGTAGCTGTCGATGTCGGCACCACGAAAGGCATAGATGGACTGCTTGGGATCGCCGACCACAAACAGCGCCCCGTCGCGAAGTTCGGCATCCTGCCAGCGATCGGGCATGGCGCGCGCCGCGATCGAAAACAGGATGCTGGCCTGGATCGGATCAGTGTCCTGAAATTCATCGACCAGGATATGCGCAAAGCGTCGACCGACAGCCTCGCGCACGACGTCATTGGTGGTCACAAGGGCATGGGCGCGCAGCAGAAGGTCGTCGAAATCGAGGACAGCTGCGTCGCCCTTGCGCTCAACGTAGACGTCGGTGACGGGGTCGAGGGCACGTGACATCTGATCGACCATGGCATCGCCGATCTGGCCGAGGAGCTCTGCAAATTGCGTCTCACAGCTAAGGGAATGCGTCTCGGCCTGCTGGTCGAGTTCCGGGCCTTCTTCCTTGCCATAGGCCGATTTCCAATAGCCGAGATTGCGCTGCTTCTTAAAAGCGAACTCGTTCCATTTCATCGAGGCAGTACGCGGCGGGTCGGCAAGTTCCCATAGCCGAGCAAAGCTCGGCTGCCTCTCGAAGCAGTTCTCGTAGAATGTCGCCAGGGTTTCGAACTCTCCAACCAGGGTCGCGGTGCGGCGTTCCTTGGGATAGTCCGCTTGCCAGCGTCGGAATGCACGGACGCTCTCGACAAAATCGATATCCTTGCGCAACGAGAAGTCGACCGAAACTGTGCCAGCCCCTGGGTGTTCAAGCTTGAGCTTGGCAAGGTCGACGCTGTCCTTGATGATCTTCAAGGGTTCGAACTTGGAAAGGGTCGCGACCGGATCCTCGCCTTCCCTCGCTTGCAGGGATAGGCGATCAAACAGCCATTTGGAGATGACGCTCTCGAACATCGCATCGGCCGCAGGCCCATCCATCATTCGCGATCCGGGGTCGAGTCCCGTTTCGACGGCATAGGCCATGATAATCTGCTGGCAGAACGCGTGAATCGTGCACGCGGTTATCTCGTCGAAGGCATCAATTGCCGACCTGAGGACAGCCTTCCTTTCATTGAGCAGCTCAAGGGTTACAGCGCCGCGCAGGACCTTCGGGATTTCTCCTGCCAGCAGTTGGCTTGCGTATTCGCGAATGCGCAGCGACAGCTCGCTGGCAGCCAGTTCGGTAAACGTAATCGCGGCTATGCTGCGGGGCGGCGCACCGTACAACATCAGCATGACGACGCGGCCGGCAATCAGTGACGTCTTGCCCGTGCCCGCGGCCGCTTCGACCAGCAATGTCTTGCCGAGTTCCGTAAGAACGCGACTGCGCTCGAGGGCATCGCTCAGCATCACCGCTCCCTCCAAAG
This sequence comes from Mesorhizobium sp. M0276, assembly GCF_040321755.1. Lineage (NCBI taxonomy): Bacteria > Pseudomonadati > Pseudomonadota > Alphaproteobacteria > Hyphomicrobiales > Phyllobacteriaceae > Mesorhizobium > Mesorhizobium sp. M0276. The sequence goes on from NZ_JAMYSC010000049.1 coordinate 23,991, forward strand.
GGGCGCCAGCTTGTGCTGCGCGGCGTTGAAACCTTCATCCTTGCGCCCCTGGTAGCGGTCGAGCGCCGCAGGCAGCGCGATCCTGAGTTGGTTGTAGCCAGCGAACGCATCTGGTCCGGGATAGGCGATCCCAGCTCTGAGCCCTTCGACCGCGATATCGATGAAGCGTAGCAGCGTCTCTTCCGCTTGCTCGAGCATGTCACCTTCAAGACGCGCCGGGGGTTCCATGGTGTCGAGGTAGACCAGGCGGGAGATGATCGTGCTTGCCTCGGGGATGAGCTGTTTGATCGTGACGGCGTAGAGCGCGCGCTGAACTTCCGCTCCGCCGCCCAGGATGACTTCGCGCAGATCGCGCGGGGTCTTGCCTGTCTTGTAGTCGGACATCCGGACGCCGCGGCGGTCGGGCTTCACGTCGACGCGGTCCATGCGGCCCTTCAAGAGCATGCCGGAACGGCCGATTAGGACCTCTTGGTCTTCGCGCCAGGGATCGGAACGATTTGCCTGCGATTCAGGCGTGCCGAACGGCACCTCGCTAAAGCTGTGGGTACCAGGACCGAAGCGGTCATCGACGGTGAGTCCGCGGCGGGCCCGTCGCCGAGCCTCTTCGATCGTGTCCAGCCAGAGCAAACTAGGCGGCACTGCCCGGGTCAGCGGCCAGTGCTCCGCGATGCTGGTGGCTGCTGCCTCAAGCGCGCTTTCGATCTCTCCTGGCGTTGCGCTGACAAGGTTGGGCATGCGCTCGACCGCGAGGCGCAGCAATTCATGCACCAGCTCGCCGAAGGTCATCGCATCGAGTTGGAGCGGCTGAATCGCGAGCTCAGGCGCGGTCATTCCCAACACTCTTAGCCACACGTAGCCCAAGGGATCACGCAATAGCCGCCGCAGTGAGGTAGCGGACTGCGGCAAGCTCAGAGCGCGCAGAACAGCCGGATGGTCCTTTCGGAACCCCCCGTCATGTGGCGTCGTCTCAAGCCTGCGCGTCCAGTTGGTCCAGCAGGAAATGGCGCTCTGGATGCGCGGCAAAGCGAGCGCATCCTTGGCATGAGCCAGCAGACGATCACCCTCGCTGAAGGCATGCTCCGGCGTTCGCGTCCGGGAAAGAGGACGCTCGGCAACTCGATGCTGCAGCAATCCGCTCTTGGCGAGGAACGCGCCTTCGGCCGATCGCCTGCTGCGCGACAGAGTGACCTTCGAATCTGGGTGGCCGGTCAGGATTTCAAAGGCCAGCCGATCGCGCTCGAGCCGAGGCAGGTCTACCAACGCGCGCTCATTGAGGACATGCTCGGGCAGGAGCGGATCCGCATTGTCGCCACGCGGCCAGCTTCTGCTCGAAAGCCCAAGCAGACGCATATGCTTGCGTGGCGCACCAACCAGGTCCGACGCCCTTGCCCAGACCACATTGTTGGCAGGGTCGCTCTCATCTGCGATGCGCAACGACGTCAGGGTCATCTCCATTGCTGCCGCCGGCGCCAGACGGAGGGCCTCCTGCCAGAGCCCAAGGCTGCTGCCGCGCAGGAGCAACTTTCCGAGTTTGACCGCAGCTTTTGCGCCGTCCACAAGGTCATAAAGCACCGGCATCACGATCGTTAAGATCGGGGGACCATCTGCAGGGGAGAGTGTCTCCAGACTTTGAGCCCAATGCTCCGGCTCAAACAGACCCGCCTCGGTAGAGATTCCTTTCATCCAGTCAGCCGGAAGCGCCTCCGACAGATAGGGGGACAGCAGCGACAGACGACGAATGCGATCCTGCGACAGACCGTTGATCATCGCATCGGCGAGCGCCGCGCAGGTCTGGCCGGCGCGCGTGCTCAGGGCTGAAACGCCGCCAGCGAAATGGATCGGGAGATCAGCGTCCGCCGCCAGGACCAGCATGTGATCATCCCACACGCTCAAGTCAGCACTGGCGATCGCGATGTCGCTGGCTTGTGTCACGCCATCGCTCAACAACGCGCGCACCCAGCGAAGCGCTTCAACCACCTCCGCGCGTGGATCGGCGCAAACCTCACAGATCAGCTGTTCGGGGCGCTGCAGGGGTCTTGCCAGGAACTTACCAGGAAACCAGCTCCGGTCGCGCGTGCCTGGCGCGTCCCACGTGATTTCGATGACCGAGGCGAGGGCTTCGATGAGGGGCCGCCAGAGCGGGTCGACGGAAACAAGACGGTGGAGATGGAGAGGGCCGACGACAGTGCGCGCATGATCGATGCGCGCAAGCGCCTGATCGCGCAGATCCACGGGCAACAGCGCGCCGATTGGAAGATGCTCGCGCAGGAAGGCTTCGATGTGACCAAGGTCGCTCAGCCTGGCGCTTGGATTGAGTGGATCGACAAGGCGAATTTCAGCGGCCCACACACGGTCCAGACTGGAGAGGACAGCCCGCGCCATGCCAGGCCTTGCCTTGACCTTTTCGAGTTCTTCAAAAGTAATCTCTGCAAGTGCTCGGGCAACGATTGGCACAAGCGTTGCGTGGTCGGCTGGTCGGCTGAAACCACCCGCGAGGCGCGCCGCGAGCAGCGGAACTGTGGCGACGTCGAGACCGTGGTCACCCGCTTGCGCGGCTGCGACACGTTGCATGCGAAAGGCTAAGGCGCCCTCGACGACGACGGTGTGACGTTCCATGGCGAAAGGACATTTGTTGCGGCGCTGCAAGCCGGTAGTCCGACGGTAGATTCGGACGTATCCTAGATCAGGGACCCCGAACTACAAGACTGCCCTGCACCAAAGCAGTGAGAAAATACGAGTAGCGGCGTGGAAGGTAGGAAGCCTTGAGTTCAGTCAAACAACACCCTCGTTGCCCAGGTGTGGCGATTGAGGAGCATTTGTGCCTGTCGAGTGGGTGGCATCAGTCCGCAAAACCGAGAAACAGACGTCCATCCTACAGCACTGTGACACACGTCGTTGTTGGCGTGGAAAATGATGTCACACTCTCCTTAAATTCAATGGCTTTGTCTGCATGTGAAAAACGTTGCTGCCTCTGTGAATTAATGATTGCCACTGCCCTGGCCGGCAGGTCGCTGTCGGTCAGATGTCTTCACGAAGTCCACTTAGGCTCCAAGTGCCGACCCGGACTAAAACTCAGAAAGGCGCCTCATATCTGATCGTAAAGCCTCGCTTTGCCAGTTCTTGGAGGCGGGGGTGCCGGTGTCGATGCTGGACGTCGCGATTGTGCCGCATCTCCGTCGTTCCGCCGGGTTCCGTCGTTGTCCAGAATCCGACATGGCTGGAGTCAATGGTACGAGCGAATCGCGTTGACCGGGTAAGCTTCAAGACCCGGCAAAGCGCCGTTCTAGCGGCCTGCCGTCCCAAGATTCTCGCGTGCCTCGATGCCCGACCGCTCAAGTCGCGATCCCCAGGTGCGAGTTTCGCGGCGGCCGCTTTCCGAGAGCGACAGCGGTGAAGGAACCAACGTGCAATTGCTCTATCTGTGCGACTTCAACGGCGCCTAATGGAACACGGTTCAGGAAATACATTTCCAGTCGCGTGATAATGGCTGCCACGATGCTTGGCGCGCCTGTTTCTGACGCTGCACAATAAATGAGGCATTGACGACCAATTTCTAATGCAAGGCTGCCTAATATTAACCAAAAATCAGAGTTTGATTGGCAGCCTCTTCTACTGAACCGATGCTTGTGTCGGCGGGGACGCGCAATGAGTCCGGGTGCCATAGGGCTCACGCCCATAACGCCGACTGCTTTCATCAAGAAGTGGAGAAAGTCGGATCTTGGCGAGCGGCAAACAGCTCAAGAACATTTCCTCGACATCTGCTCGCTGATCGGCCACCCATCTCCAATCGATGAGGACCCGAGTGGGGAATTCTTCGCGTTCGAGAAAGGCGCGAACAAGCTCGGGGGTGGCAAAGGTTTTGCTGACGTCTGGAAGAAGGGACACTTCGCATGGGAGTATAAACGTAAAAGAGGGAACCTCGACGAGGCCCTCCTGCAGTTGATGCGATACGCACCGGCGCTCTCGAGTCCACCGCTCCACATCGTGTGCGATATCGAGCGCCTTCGCATCCATACAGCTTGGACAAACACCGTCCCGTCCACCTACGAGATCACTTTGGATGATCTCGCAGAGCCTTCAGCACGCGACATACTGCGCAACGTCTTCTTCAATCCGGAAAAACTGAGGCCGACTAGAACACGCGCGGCAGTCACCAAGGAGGCAGCAGACAAGTTTTCTACGGTCGCACTCCGCCTTCAGGGCCGCGGCACTCCGGATGAGATCGCTCATTTCGTAAATCAGCTCGTGTTCTGTTTCTTCGCACAGAGTGTCAACCTGCTGTCTGATGGGCTGTTCACGAAGCTCCTAAAGCGATCCGCCCGAGCTCCGGAACGAGCCATGGGCTACCTCAACAAGCTGTTTGAAGCGATGGAGCGCGGCGGCGAGTTCGATCTAACCGATATCGCATGGTTTAACGGCGGTCTGTTCGACGGTCGCCGAGCGTTACAGCTCGATGACGGCGACATCGGCTTGATTATCGCCGCAGACAGCCTCGACTGGGGTCTCATCGATCCGACGATCTTTGGAACTCTGTTCGAGCGGTTTCTGGACCCGGAGAAACGTGCCCAGATCGGCGCGCATTACACCGATCCAGAAAAGATCATGCGCCTTGTCGACCCGGTCATTCTGAGACCTCTACGACAGGAATGGGAACAAGCAAGGCTGGAGATCGTCGAATTCCTGAATGGCAAGCGCAAGCCGCCAATGCGCAGGCAGCAATCCCGCCGGATGACGCGTGAGGAAGCGGCCGCCGAAGTGCGGTCCCGTTTCACGGAACGGTTGCGAAAGCTCCGCATCCTCGATCCGGCATGCGGGTCCGGGAACTTCCTGTACCTCGCTCTCCAGGGCGTGAAGGATATCGAACACCGCGCCAACCTCGACTGCGAGGTGCTCGGCTTGCCTGCGCAGCTTCCGCTCACAGGGCCGGAAATCCTGCGCGGCATCGAAATCAACACTATGGCCGCCGAGCTTGCACGTACGACCATCTGGATCGGCGATATTCAGTGGCAGATCAAGAACGGGATTCGCTCGAAATCGATTCCAATCCTGCGCAAGCTGGATGCTATCGAAAGGCGAGACGCCTTGGTCAGGCAGGCCGAAGACGTTGGTAGTGCTCTTGACGCACAGAAAGACCTTCTCACTGTCTTAGGGCCACCCACGGGAGATGGCGAAGCGGAATGGCCGGAAGCAGAATTCATCGTTGGGAACCCACCGTTTCTTGGCGTCCGCTTGATGCGGCAAGCCTTAGGCGATCCGACGGTTGATCGCCTTTTCGAGTTGTATGACGGCAGGGTCTCTCGCGAGGCTGATCTCGTCTGTTATTGGGTTGAGAAGTCCCGTGCTGCCGTGGCAGCAGATCGAACGCGCCGGGTGGGTCTGGTCACGACGAATTCCATACGTGCTGGAGCGAACCGAAAGGTGTTAGATCGGATCATCGTCGAAAACCGGCTATTCGAAGCCTGGAGTGACGAGCCGTGGGTTGTCGATGGCGCGTCCGTGCGGGTATCCCTAATCTGCTTCGGCCACGGCGAAGACCCATTGTGCCTCGATGGAAGGTCGGTTGCGCAGATAAACGCAGATCTTACCGCCGGCGTGACCGACTTGACCAAGGCGCGCCGGCTCTCTGAAAACCAGAACGTAGCGTTCATGGGCGATACGAAGGGCGGTGCTTTCGATGTTCCGGGTAGCTTGGCGCGGTCCTGGCTCTCCATGCCGATGAACCCCAACGGCAGGCCAAACTCAGATGTGCTCCGTCCATGGCGCAATGGAATGGATATCACTCGTCGCAGCCGCGACATGTGGATTGTGGATTTCGGCTGGGAGATTTCCGAGCAGCAGGCTGCCCTCTATGAGGCGCCGTTCCAACACATCAGAGAGCACGTGTTTCCGGAGCGCTCACAAAACAGGCGTGATGCATACCGCGAGCGTTGGTGGCGACACGTAGAGCCGAGGCCGGCTTTTCACGCTTCCTTGCAGGGCCATTCGCGCTACATGGCAACACCTCGCGTCGCAAAGCATCGGACATTCGTATGGCTTGATCAATCGATAGTGCCCGACTCCCGTATCTTCGCGTTTTCTCGGTCAGACGATGTTTTTTTCGGGATTCTTCACTCCCGATTTCACGAGGCATGGAGCTTGGGAACCTGCTCGTGGCACGGGGTCGGCAATGATCCGACCTATAATAGTGCGGGGGTGTTCGAGACCTTCCCGTTCCCGGAAGGCCTCACGCCGGACATCCCTGGAGCTCGATACGAAAAAGACTCACGCGCCATCGCCATATCAAACGCAGCCAAGAGACTTGATGATATACGAAACGCGTGGCTCAACCCGAGCGACCTTGTCCAGATCGAGCCCGAGGACGTGCCCGGCTATCTGGATCGTATCCTTCCTAAGGACATCGCGTCGGACATGATGCTGCGTGAGCGTACCCTGACCAACCTTTACAACCGGCGTCCGCAGTGGCTGGTCGACGCCCACTCGGACCTGGATGGCGCCGTTGCCGCAGCCTACGGGTGGCCTGCGGATATCTCCGAAGATGAGGCCCTGGCGAATCTCCTGGAACTTAATCTGGCGCGTGAGGCTTTCAACGCGCGCGCGGCGCCTGGTCTGAAGACAAGAAAGCCACGTCGTCATCCAACGCCGGAGGACGTTCGCCGTGCCCCGCAGTTGAAGTTGCCCATTGCAGGTGGCCGCAAGTCAGGTGTTGGTCCACAGCAATTGGCCACCGACGATCGCGAAAATCAGCCAACGTCAGCCGGGCGTCCACGAAGCACCAAACGCCGAGCAAGTTGATCCAGTCGGCCAAGTTTTGTACATGCTCCCTGCGCCAAGGTTGATGATCGACCCATCCAGTCAGCCTGGTGCACCTCATCAAGCACTGCTATCGCCCAATTTTGGTCATAGAAGCCTTCTCACGCCGTTCCTGACCGGCCATTCAAATTGTTCGCTCTCCTCCGGCCTGACCGGCGAAATGCGTCAAAAGATGTTCGATGACGCGCTGTGTAGCATCGATGTCTGCCATGCTCAGCCCTCGGCGATGAGCGCTAGTGCCTTTGCAAAGCTAGCATCAAGGGAGGTCAGCGCCTCAATCGCTCCGTCATATACGCTGTCGAGTGTCGCTCCCCAGCCGCCTGCTGCGCCACGAGTATCGATGCCAAAGCGGGCGAGCGCCTCCTCGATGCCGGCGTCGATCTCCTGCTTGCGGTGACCCTTGAGCTGCCTGAGATCGGAGATGGCGAAGAGCCGTGTAAGAGGTTGAGCCGGATTCGTGCCCTCCCGGTGATATCGGTTGACGATCTCCGGTCCCGCCCTCGTCAGACTTAGGCCGCCGGCGTTGGCGACTTGCGTTAGGCAGGCAAGGCGATTGAGTAACTTCAATCCCCGGAAGCTATCGATGTTGTCCTCGGGAGTCCCAATGGCGCGGACCATCGGGCGGAGATGTCGTTCCGCAAGCGATTCGATCGCGAGCTTGTCCAGGTCCAGGCAACGGTCCAGGAACGCATCGCGGCTCATGTCCATCGGCACATGGCGGGTGACTGGCTCGACGAAGAGACCGTTCCACCAGCCGTTGTAGTTGATAAATTCGCGATCCAGGCAGACGAACTCGGCGCCCGGGCGCTCCGTCAGCTTCAGCGCGGAGGTCAGCGCAGAAAGGTGCTCGCCTATCGCAACTAAGGCGTGGACAAGCTCGCTCGCCCGGATGGCGATATTGCGCGCGTTGGCTCCTGCACCTTGCAGGTCCGGGCCAGGGACGATGGCGTGCGCGTGCCAGTAGCGGATCACTCGGTCGGGCGTGCCCTCGTAGAGCTTCTTGAGCTCCACCCTAATCACGTCGCGACCCACGCGCTCACAACATCCCACGCTCCACTGCCCGCCGAACGCGACGCCGCCGCTTTCCGGATAGACTTGAAAGCCCGCGCGGCCTTCGTAAGCGGCCAGCACAGTGTCTCTGACGTAGACACAGTTGTGCAGGCGAAGTTTCCGCGCTACGTCATGCGTCACAGGTTCCGCGATGCCCGGCCATGCCAGTCCCACATTGTCCAGATCGTCGGCGGTGATCGGCATGGCGCCGGGTCCCGCGATGACGCGGGCGCCCCAGACTTGGGCCGTGTAGCTGCCGTCGCGGTTCATGGAGATGTCGAACTCGCGGTCAAGCAGACGCTCGGCCTGACGGTCCTGACCGTCAAGAACCCCTTGGATTGCACTGTCGCGGACGGCGGATCGGTATTCGTAGAACACGTGCACGAGGTGCATCCCGCGCAGGGTGAGGTAATCCTGTAGATGTGAGCGCGACACCCGCGCACGGGCGCGTGACACCTTGAGGTTCTCGTAGACCGAGGGCGGATCGATGATCGCAACGTCGAACTCGGGAGCTGCGGGATCGTCCCAACGGATGGTGCCGTCGCCGAGTGCCCGAGGTATCAGTCCATAGGTCATAGCAAACCTTGGATCGAGCATCATTCTGTTCGGTTCGCGTTGACCCATCCGAGGACCAGCGGCTCGCATTCGATCCGGCGGTCGTCCAGGTAAGCCGAGATGTGGAAGCGCGGGTTTACCGCACCGGCCATTCGCGGGCCGGGCCGACCGGTCGACTCGACCTCGTGGTTGAACGCCCGCAGATTTCCATCCAGCGAAGCCAGATCCTCCGGGGAGACCAGCGCGGACCAGAGAATCCTCTGACCGGGATGCATCGGATCGTCGTAGCCCGCCATCTCGGCGACCGTGACCAACTCCTCGCCCCACGGATCTTCGCTTGCGAGGTCGCTCATCATGTCAGGCCACCAGTCTGCTTCCATCGGCCGTCATCCTCTTAAGCTCGTGGTTATGCTGCCGTCCGATATCCGGTGAACCGAAGCGTGGGGTTTAATCCCGTACTACATGACACTCAACCTTCGCACTTCCCCCACCGACGGAAAAGCGGCCGGGCGGCTAAGGCCACAAATTGCCAGTCGGCAACGCGCCCATCTCGGTCATTCAGTTGACCGCGGCGGCGCTCCACAAACGGACATCCGGTCTGTGAATTGCCGCGGACCATTTGCGTCGGACAACGGACGCGTCACCCAACGCATGACGAAAGGTTCCTTGAGCCCGCCCCCTTTTCTAGGCTCTGGGCAGCCAACTGCTAATTTTGTAGAATCCGCCGTTCCAGAAATCGACGGAAGAGATTTCAGCAGAATTTCAGAAATCTGCCGGTACGCGCCCGTTCCTTGGCTCCATTGTTCTCAACAACGAACCGGAGGAGATCGAACATGTCACTGAATGAGAACACGCGCCGAGCCGCCCGGCAGGAACTCCTGGAATTTGCTTCCACCGTCATGGCTGGGTCCCCTTGTGCACCCATGCCTGGAACAATGTTCGAAATGCTGGAGATCATGGCCGTGGAGAGGCGCATGACTTCCAGCCAAAGTGAAGGTGGATCAAATTCTCCTAGTCCCTTGACGTCCGCGCCGATTGAGACCCCAATCAGGCAGCGTTTGGTCGAGCTGGTCAGATCGGCATTGAATGTCGCGAGAAAACCCAGGGCACGTACCACTGGCACTTGGCAGTTGCGAGCTTGATCTTGCCCGCGGGCTGCTGCTGCGCGACGGGAAACCCGTTGCTCTCCGCTCCAAGGCTTTTGATCTGTTGACCTATCTCAGCAGGAATGTTGGACGCGTCGCGACCAAGTCGGAACTGATGTCAGCGGTGTGGCCTGATGTCTTCGTGACCGAGGACTCCCTGACGCAGGCGGTTAGGGAGTTACGAAAGGCGCTGCAGGATGAAAGCCAAACCATCATCCGCACGGTCGCCAAACGCGGCTACATCCTCTCCGTTCTCGATACGCCGGAGCAAGAGCGCGCCGGACAGCCGAGCGTTGCGGTGCTGCGTTTCAGCAATGAAGGTGCGTCGGAAGACACCCCTTTGGTCGACGGTTTCGCCGAGGACATTGTCAATGCGTTGGCTCGCTTCGGAACGGTCGTCGTGCTGGCGCGCAATTCCGGATTTGCCTTTGTCTCGGATTCCGCTTCCGATTGGCGTGCCGTTGGCGACAGCCTTGGCGCAACCTATCTGGTCCGCGGCCGAGCGACGACGCGCGCAGACGGCATGCGGGTCACGATCAGCCTCGTTGCTGCCTCGACGGGTGGAGTCCTCTGGAGCGATACTTTTTCCGCGTCCGGCGGCGAGATCTTCGACATTCAGGAAGAAATCGCTCGCCGTGTGGTGAACCGGCTGGTCGCTCGGCTCGACGACGCAGGTATCAAGCAGGCAATCCCAAAACCCCCCGACAGCCTGGCCGCATACGAGCTTTTCCTGCGTGGACTGGCCCGGCTGCGCGGTTATGGTGATGATGACAATGAGGCTGCGCGCGGTCTTTTCCAGGCTGCGGTCGAAAAGGACCCGACCTATGCCTTGGCGCATTCCTACATCGCGCTGGCCGATCTCATTATCGGTGGCTATGCCGAGGCATCCCCGGCATTGCTTGGTTCCCTGATCGATCGCGCGGAGTGTGCGGTGACCTTGGCGCCGGAAGAGCCGCGCTGCCATCGCGTGCTCGCCCAGGCTCTAATCTCTGCCCGTCAGTTCGAAGCGGCTGAACATCACCTTCAGCGCGCGCTCGACCTCAATCCCTATGACGCCGATACGATTGCGCAAATGGGGTTCTTGCTCTCGATGAGAGGCAGGCCTCTTGAAGCGCTCGCGGCGCTCGACAGTGCGATACGGATCAACCCGATCCATCCTGATTGGTACCACTATGATCGCGCCATCGCGCTATACTCAGCTGGAGATTACAAGGCCGCGCTTGTCAGCATGTCCAAGGTCCCCTCGAAGTCGCCCTGGCGACTGACAAGGCTGGCGGGGTGCCACGCGCAACTCGGCGAACTGAAGGAAGCCCAGCGCATTATGGCGGAGGTCAAGCGGATAGCGCCTGACTTTTCGCCGATGCAGTTTGCGCAAACCGGGATTGCGTACGAACATGCAAGTGATGTGGAACATCTCGTTGCCGGCGTCGCCAAAGCACTTGCTGCGTATGAGGAGGAATCCTAAAGTAGTCGGAGATGGTCCTCGACGGGCACCATCCGGCCACGATGACCGCCGCTGACTTGCTTCAGCCCTTGCCGGTGCGATGGCACGCACACCATCATTTGCTGCTCAGCTAAGTCCGCAAATCGCCCAATGTCGGCCGTTAAAGTTAGATGTGCCAGCGCCTTACAGCGGACATTACCGGCGACCACGCTGGAGGTCGCGGTTGCGCCAGTTGCTGATGTTTGGTTACACACCGGAATGCAGACCTTCGGGAACGACGATGTAAGCGCCAGGACTTCAGGAGCCTTCCGAAAGTTGATCGCCTTCATTGCGCATTCGCGACAAAACGAAATGCATTGCCGATTCTCTCGACCGCGCCAAGGCCAGGATAGGCGAAATGGTAGCCAAGGAGCTGGAAGCGATCTGTCGCCGACCGGTCGACAAAGCGTTGGCGACTGGCGATAGCGGTTTGCTTGTCGGTGTCATTGCCGAAGCGCCAGGCCGGATGCTCGAACGAAACGATCTCGTTGGTAACGACGTCTCCGGTCACGACAAGCGTCTCAGATCCGGTGAGCGCATAGGAGAAATGTCCGGGAGTATGTCCCGGCGTTGCTATCGCATGAATACCCGGTAAGACTTCGTCCTTATCCTTCACGGTCAGTACACGCTCGCGGATCGCGGAAAGATCCCGTTGCGAGCCTTGCGCGAACGAATGTAGTACTTCGGGCATGGATGACGCGTAGTCCGGGGTCATCCAGAAGTCCCACTCCGTTGCGCCAATGTAGTAAGTGGCATTCGGAAAACGCAGCTTGCCCGTGGAGCCTAGCATACCCCACAGATGATCTGGATGCGCGTGGGTGAGCAGCACCTTGGTGACGGCGGCGGGGTCGTGTCCTGCGGCCGAAAGTGCGGTTTCCAGTTGTCCCTCCGTTGGCTGGAATTTACCGCCCCCGCCGATGTCGACGAGGATGAGGTCGTTCTCGCTTTGGATCAGCGGGATGTTGCATTTTGCCTCTATGGTGCCGCCGCTGCCGCCCAACCGCTTCTCAATGTGTGCCCATTCAGCGGGAGTGGCGTCTGGCGCGACGATTTCCGCCGGAAGCTTGAAATGACCGTCGCTAAGCACGGTGACATCGAAGGCGCCATGCCGGAAACGGTATGGCGATGCGGCCATCACATAACCCGGCGACAAGGTGCATCCGACAAATCCGGAGGCGCTTGCGAGAAAAGTGCGTCGATCTAGCTTCATGATTCAATCCTCCGGTTGTCGAATTGGGTAGCGGCGGCCAAGAGTGCTCCGACGGTGGCAATCGGCGGCCATTTGCCGTCACTGAGGATAAGCAAGCCATCAGCCGCGCCGGTCGGAGTGAAGTCGAACAGGCTGGGCAGGACGGCAATCGGCCTGCCGGCCCGCAGGAAGCGGGCGATCAGCGCCCCCACCGAGTCGAGATCAGCGGCGCGCCAGATTGCGCCGGGTTCACCAACGCAGAAGCCACCCTGGAAATCCTCGACAAAGAGCTGGCCGAACTGAAGTGTGTTTGCGAGATCATCGCGAGCGTGCCAGTCGCTCTGGAACCGGGCTGTGAGTTCGTTGTGCTCCTCGCCGCCTCGCTTGAGGCGCGTCGGCCATGGATAACCTCCGGATGCCGACGCCACCAGCACTTCCGCGCCAGCATCCAGCAGAGCGTAATAGACGGCAAGAAACTGACCAAACTCGATACAACCGGCGCCGGATTCGGAACTGACCATGACAGCAATACGAATGGGCGCTTTCGAAGACACGAACTTATGCTCCACCTCGGGCCTTTCAAACGTTCAACCCGCCGCGGCTGAGATATTCTCGACCGGCAAACGTGCGCCGATCCATTCCAGCACCTCCGCCATCACCTCTTCACGGGCAAAGTCGTTCAGGAGATCGTGAAAATGGCCTGGATAGAGCTTGAGCGTCTTGTCGGATGAGCCGGCGGTGTCAAAGAACAATTGGCTGCCGGCCGGTTTCGTCGCCTTGTCCGCCGTGCCGTGCAGAATGAAAACCGGCAGCGTGATCAAGGGAAAATCGCGCTTGAGCCGCTCATCGGCACGAACCAATGCGGCCACGGTGCTCGTTGGTTGGACTTCGTTGTCGATCAGCGGATCGTTGTTCATCGACGCGACAATCGCCGGATCTCGCGAAAAGTCCTCATTCTTCAGCCGAAGTACGTGCAGATGCGGCGCAACGTGACTGAGACCCTTGAGTACTGCGAGAGCAAAGTCAGGTGCATAGACCTGGAATGCGAAGCTCTCGCAAATGAAACCGGCCAGTTCGGCCTGATGTTCGAGCGTGTAGGTTGCAGACACCACCCCACCCGCGCTGTGCCCAAGTAAGAAAATCGGCAGCCCAGGCTCGCGACCCTTGGCAAGTTGCACCAGCATCGAGAGGTCATCGACATATTCGGCAACATTCTCGATGAAGAAGCGATCTCCGTCCGACATTCCTCGTCCGCGAAGGTCGAGAGCGTAAACGGCGTAGCCGGCTGCGACCATCTGCTCGGCCGCCCAGAAGTATTGCCCGCTGTGCGAGTTCACGCCGTGGCAGATCACCACGACCCCGCTCGGTTGGGACAAAGGACGCCACGAGCGGACGAAAATCCGCATGCCGTGGCCGCGTTCTAAGTACTCCTCCGTCACCGGAGTTGCGTTGGTCGAAATCATGGCAAGTCTCCGCTTTTCGCTGCCGGCTAGCCTTTGATGAAGGCGAGCAGTTCGGGATTCACAATCTCAGGATGGGTCGTGCAGAGGCCGTGCGGCAGGCCGGCATAGGTCTTCAGCGTGCCGTTCTTCAGGAGTTTTACCGACAGCGGTGCCGAGTCGGCATAGGGCACGATCTGATCGTCGTCGCCATGCATCACCAGCACCGGCAGGTCGATCTTCGTCAAATCCTCGGTGAAGTCGGTCTCGGAAAACGCCTTGATGCAGTCGTAATGGGCCTTGGCGCCGCCCATCATGCCCTGCCGCCACCAATTGTCGATGATGCCCTGCGAGACCTTCGCGGCCGGACGATTGAAGCCGTAGAAGGGGCCGGTCGGCACGTCGTAGTAGAATTGCGCGCGATTGGCCACGAGCGCGGCCCGAAAGGCGTCGAACACCTCGATCGGCAGGCCGCCGGGGTTTTTTTCTGACTTCACCATGATCGGCGGCACTGCGCCGATTAGCACGGCCTTGGCGACACGGCCCGGCTTGGCACGGGCGACATAGTGCGCCACCTCACCGCCACCGGTCGAATGGCCGATATGAACGGCATTCCTCAGGTCGAGCGCCTCAGCCAGTTCCGCGACGTCTGCGGCATAGGTGTCCATCTCGTTGCCGTGAGCGGTCTGGGTCGAACGCCCATGGCCGCGGCGGTCATGGGCGATGACACGGAAGTCGTTATGCAGGAAAAACAGCATCTGATTGTCCCAGTCGTCGGCGCTGAGTGGCCAGCCGTGGTGGAAGACAATCGGCTGGGCGTCCTTGGAGCCCCAGTCTTTATAGAAAATCTCGGTTCCGTCCTTCGTCGTGATGAAGCTCATGGTTTGACTTCCTCTGCTGGGTTGATCGGTGAATTCCGCTGAGAGCACTTGTGAGACGTATTCCGGGAGTAGAGCACCCGCACCGGCGGCAATGCCGGCCGCAAGCACCCGACGGCGGGTGAGAGGGGTGGACGAGACAGTCATGGCCGCGCCTCATCGCCCAGGAAGCGGATGACCTCGTCGCCGAACTCACGCGGGTACTGAAACAGGAAGGCATGGCCGGAGTCCGGATAGATGATCAGTTGGGCATTCGGGATTGCCTGCGCCAGGGCGTAGGATTGAAAAGTCGGGATCATGACGTCTTCATTGCCGTTCGCCACCAGGACTGGCTGCTGGATCGAACCAACTCGATTGAGCAGCGATGTTTCGGGGGTGCTGACGTCGCTTCCGGCGGACAGCATGGCCTTCCAGGTCTTTTCGCTCACAAGCTTGGCAAACGCGTCCTTGCGTTCCCGCAGTCGGGCAAGATGAGCACGTCCTGCGGCCTGGCTGGTCGGCGTGTCCTTGAAGAACAGGTAGAGAAAATCCTCATCCGAGTTGGTTGGCTTTGTCGCGACCTCGATCGCCTTGGCGCTGAGATTTGCGCCTTCGACATAGCCAGCGCCGCTGCCGACGATAATCAGCTTGCGTACCAGATCGGGGTGTTGAAGCGTCAGTTCCTGGGCGACGAGGCCGCCGAAGGAAAATCCCAGTAAATCGACTTGTTGGAAGCCCAGGCCATCAATGAAGGCCCCTGCGTTTTTCGCCCAGCCGCTCATACTGGGAGGCGCTTCTCCGGCGGAGCGAGCCACGCCGACATTGTCGAATATGATGACGTGTCGGTGCGCGGCAACGTAATCGAGGAACGCCGGGTCCCATTCGTCCATTGTTCCGCGAAAGCGGTTGAGGAGAATCAAGGGTGTTCCGGAGGGCGCACCGAGCGAGCGGTAGGCGTAGGCAACGTCTCCGACATTGAGTGATTGTGTCTCCACGCAGGCAGCGCCACATGCCGCAGCCTGATTTTTCTCCACAGGTGTTGCCGGAGCAGCCGGCACCGAAATGTTCAGAATGGAGAGCATTGCTGTGCTTGCAAACGCTACCACTGCGGCTCGACGAAAGGATGTGAAGCGCGGTGATTTCATCACTCGTTCCCTCTACGTTGTTTCGTTCGATGACGAGACAGTCGCGCAGGGGAGGAGTGTGAGCCAGTTAATCGTTGCTAAACGGTGCTAGCGTACCTGCTTAGCGCGGCCAGGCTGTCGGCTGAACGCTGTTCCCAGGCTGACGCGCATTGACCGTGTGCCATGGTCATGGCGCGCTCGAAGAGCGCTCGAGCTGCTCGTCGATCCGAAGGCCGCCTGGCCAGCAGTTCGCCTTTCTGGCGCAGCAGTTCCGGGCAATACCAAGCTTCGCCGCTGTGCTCACATCGGGACAGCGCACCATCCAGCAAAGCCATTGCTTCCGGCTCCTGACCAAGGAGCGTCAATCCCGAGGCCAAAGTGGACTGGAAGACCGTATGGTAGAGGTAGAATCCGGCGCTGCCCAACCGGTCGAGGGCTTCGCGGACGAGGGTAACGCCTGTCGCCGCCTCGCCAGTCCGGATCAGGATGTCACCCTCGAAGCATTCCGCATAGGAATGCCAGACATCGAGTGCATGATCCCTCGTACGTCGATGCAGCATTTCGGTGTAGCGTTCAGCGCGTGGCAGATCACCCGCCATCAGCGACACCGGACAAGCCGCGTCGGACAGCGCGTGGCAAATCGTGAGATTGTGGCCTGCGGCAAGCGCTGTTTCGACCATGTCGTCGATCTCGCGCAGGGCTTCCTCGGTCTTGCCGCGAAGCCAGAGCACACGCGCCAGCGTAATGCGTGCGGTAATGCGCTGCTCATATTGAAAGCGCGCGAGGTGCGCTCCGTTCGCCGGCGCTTCATAGGCGGCCAACATGCGTTGCACACGGTCCTCCGCGCCGGCTTGATCGCCAAGCAGGTGCAGCGACCTGGCCTTCATACGCTCGCCGATCAGCCGGTCGGCCGCGTCGCTCGAACGCTCCGACAGTACGCGAAAGGCTTCGGCCATCTCAAGCCCGGCACGGGATTCGCCGCTGTTGGTTCGATCCACCCAGAGGGCCCACAGAGCACGCAATTGGAAGTCCACGTCGTCAACTTTGCGGGCGATTTCGAGTGCGCGCGTCCACGCCTCAGCACCGCTGGGTCGGCCTGAAATCGCGCGCATGTGCGGAAAGCCCAATGCCGCGTGCAGCCGCATCAGGCTTCGTGCGTCTGGTTCCGGCTGTCTTTCCAGCCAGTCCAGCGCTTGCTGCACACGCGATAGGCATTCGTCGACGAGCGAAAGCTGATACCAGAACGGGATCGCCGCGACGGTCATCGCAACGCCCATCGCGCTCTCGCCTGCTGGCGAAAAGCACCAGTCGAGGGCGGCGCGCAGATTGCCGAGGTCGCGGCTATAGAATTCTAGGGATACTGCCTCCTGCGCGACCTGCCACTGTCGCGCTGCATCGTCGAAAAGCGTGCGGTAGTGGCTCGCATGCCGGTGTGACGCTTCGTCCCCCAAGCCGGAGATCGAAAGCTTCTCCGCCGCATAGGCGCGCGTCATGTCGAGCAGGCGGTAACGCACGGGATGTGCGCTACGATCGGCGACCACCAGCGATTTCGAGACGAGCTCGACGATACTGCCTTCCACATCGATCGCCCCTTCGCCCGATACCACGGCGCGGGCCGCTTCGAACGTGAATTCCTGGTTGAACAACGAAAGCTGGGCAAGGACGAACTGTTGTGTCGACGAGAGCAGGGAATAGCTCCAATCCAACGTCGCGCGCAGCGTCTGGTGGCGTGGAAGCGCCGTGCGCCGCCCGCGCGTTAGGATGTCAAAATTGTTCCGCAACGATTCTGCGACGCCTGCGATGCCGAACGTGTCCACACGTCCGGCGGCCAGTTCGATGGCAAGCACGATGCCGTCGAGCCGTCGGCAGATCTCGCCCACGACCGGCGCTTCGCGATCGCTCAGGACATAGCCGCCGACACTGGCAGAAACTCGTTCGACGAAAAGCTGGACTGCCGGAAAACGCAGCGCTGCCGGGCCGTCGAGCGCTTCGTTGGTACCTGGACAATCCAGCGGTGGCAGGCGAAGAACCCATTCGGCTTGAATACGAAGCGGCTCTCTGCTGGTCGCAAGGATTGTCAACTGCTGCGTCTCGGCGATCAGGGCCTCCGCGACCACCGCAACCTCGTCGATCATATGTTCGCAACAGTCGAGGACAAGCAGAACCGAGCGATGACTGAGCTGTCTGGCGAGTTCGGCAAGAGGATCGGACGATGTCAGCACACAGCCTGCCTTGGTCGCGATGAACGCGGTGAGCAGCGCTCCGTTCGTGATCCCAGCGAGATCCACAAATGCGATCCCGCCTGGATAGTAGTCTCTAAGACGGTCCGCAAGCGCGATTGCCACGGTCGTCTTTCCTATACCACCCGGTCCTACGAGAGTAAGCAGCCTTTGTTCCGGCAGCTGTCGCTCCAGCAGATCCAGCGTCGCCTCCCTGCCGAAAATTCGGTTGGCAAGACGCGGCACCGGGAGCTTGCCGCCAACGGCCGGTCGCCCGTTTAGACTGACAGGGGACGTCTTGTGAGAGACTGCGGCCACAAAACTGTAGCCGCGGCCGGGGATGTTGGAGATGTATTGCGGAGCGTTGCTGTTTTCGCCAAGGATCTTGCGGAGCGATGCGATGTGGACGCGCAAGTTGTTTTCTTCGACGAACGTGTTGCGCCACACCAGCGAGACGAGTTCATCCTTAGAGATCACTTCGCCGGCGCGCGACGCCAGGACGATGAGGATTTCCAGCGCACGGCTGCCAATCCTCAACTTTTGATCGCCCAGCAGGAGCAAGCGCTCGGCGGGCACCAGCGTAAACAACCCGAAGGAGAGTGCGGCGCTTGTCTTCAACTCAAAACTCAGATTGATGTCCGGATAACTTAGAATTCCATAATGCATAACGCGAGGAAACCGGCCAGCCTGTCTTTGAATTCCCCGCGATGTCCCCGCGATTTAGAGCGATCGCTCAAAGTGGAGGTGACCGGTTCGAGGCGGAAATCCGGTCCCGCCGGACGTCAGCTTTCGGGACGCTAGATAGCGCTTGGAATGTCCGGTTGGGGTCAGGAACGCTGGTTGCGGTTAAGGTCGGTTATCGAGCAGCGAAATGGGCTGATGAAGAGCGGCTCAGGGTCAGATCGCGTCGATGCATGGGGGCGCGTGAACGTCCGCTTCTCACATTCCAAGCCGCAAGTCCGCTTCTGATGCGGTGGACGGCTCTCCTCCCTCCTGCGGTATCATCGCGGGATTAGAGCTGGAGGAGCGCTATGATGAGCAACGTTACGACAATCGGTCTGGATATTGCGAAGTC
>NZ_JAMYSC010000050.1:0-42572 GCF_040321755.1 Mesorhizobium sp. M0276
CCGATCATCCAGAGGTCCTTTCAGAATCGATTTCCGCACACCACACAAGAGTCCCTTTGTACTCATGTGCGATTCCCCTGCCCTCGAGGGGGGAGGGTCGATCCGCGAAGCGGAGCGGGGTGGGGGTGCGGCACCGCCCCCCCCGTCTCACGAATTTTGCTTCGCAAAAATCGCTCACCGACCCTCCCCACAAGGGGGAGGGTAAACTCACTCCGCCGGCCGGTCCGCCGGATAAGGCGTCTTGATCAGGATCGCCATGCCGAGCCCAAGGAACAGCGCGATGACCGCCATGCCGAGGCGCGCCGAGCCACTGGCCAAGGTGACGGACGCGACCATGAATGGCGCCAGGAAGCTGGTCGCCCGGCCCGCCAGCGCATAAATGCCGAAATAGCGGCCGGATTCGGCGGCGGTAACGCTGCGCGCCATGTAGGAACGCGACGACGCCTGCACCGGCCCGAAAGCCACGCCAATCAACAGGCCAAAGAAGATGTAGGCCTTTTCCGCCGCCGTACCGAACAGTCCGCCACTGTCTGGCCCGGGCATCATCCAGAGGCCGAACAAAGTATAGCCCGGTCCGGTCGAGACGATGCCGATCGTGGCGATGCCGAGCAGGACCAGTGAGATCATCACGATGGCTTTTGAGCCAAGCGCCGTGTCGAGACGCGCCGCAACCAGGCAGCCGAAGATGGCGACGACATTGAGAATGATGCCGAAAATGCCGATCTCGGTGATCGACCAATGGAACATTGCAGCCGCAAACGTACCACCCAGCGCCAGCAGAGCGTTGACGCCGTCCTGATAGATCATGCGGGCGACAAGGAAGCGGAAGATACCGCTGCGCTTGCGCACCTCGCTCAGTGTTGCTTTCAACTCAGCCAACCCCTCTCGCACCGCCGGGCCGATCGGCAGCCCCTTGAGGGCGTCGGGCGTGAAAAAGAACATTGGCAGGATGAACAGGAAGTACCAGCCGGCCGACAGCGGCCCGGTGGCGCGGGCGTCTTCGCCGAGCTTCGGGTCGAGCCCGAACAGCGGGTCGATGCCGATGATCGTCTTGCCCGTCTCCGGCGAACCGGCCAAGCAGGCGACGACGAAGATCAGCGCGATCATGCCGCCGAGATAACCAATTCCCCAGGCCATGTTGGAGATCCGGCCGATCTCGCTCTTCGGCACCAGGCGCGGCATCATCGAATCGTTGAACACGGTCGAAAACTCGGCCGCGACCGACGCCAGCGAGAACAAGAACACGACCAGGAAAAGGTTCGAACCGGGAGCCGCGAACCAAAGCAGGCTAAGGCTGGTGACCTTGACCGCGGCGAAGAACGCAATCCACGGCTTGCGTGGGCCGGTCTGATCGGCGATCGAGCCTAGGATCGGCGACAGCACGGCGATGACCAGGCCCGCCGCGGCGATGCCGTAACCCCAGGCCGCCTGGCCGGTTTCCGGATCGCTCGCCATGCGCGAGACGAAGTACGGCCCGAAGATGAAGGTGGTGATGACCGTGAAGAACGGCTGCGCGGCCCAGTCGAACAGCATCCATCCCCAGATACCACGTCCAGACGCACGCTGCACTGCCTCTACCGCCATGATGATCCCCCCGGCCGTGCCCGTATCGGGCGCCATGCCTGCATTTTTCCAGCATTCATGTAAACATCAAGCATTGCACCGCTCTCATGGCTCAGCCGGCGTCGCGAGATAGGTGCCAGCATTGAGGCCATATCCCTTCCCTCGTCGCTATGCGGGGAGAAGGTGACGACGGCCGGATGAAAACAAACCAACTCACATCCCCGTCAAATCGCTCATCAACCCGGAAGCGACGGACAGCCGCGACACGGTGATGTCGCCGCCTTCGGTCAGCGCCTGCAGCCGCTCGCGGATGCGCGCCACCCGCTCGCCGCCGGCCTCCAGCCAGGCGGCCACCGGATCGGCTGCCTTGGCATGACCGGTGAGTGCCGCCACCGCGATGCCGCGCCGCGCGGCACCTATCGTGTCGGTGGCGCGCGAAAGGGCCAGCTGGTCGTAATAGTCCGAGGGCGTGATCGAGCGTGCCGCGTCCTCGACACGCGGGATGCGGAAGGCATCGCTGACGGCGAAGAATGCCGTGGCCGCCGCGACGATGTCGGCGCCGGCGGTGCGCGCCGTCAACGCAATATCGGGGATGAGTTCCGCCACCTCGCTCAGCGCCAGCTGCGCGGCCAGTCTTTCCGGCGCGCCGCTCTTGAACAGCCCGTGCCGCTTCTCCTCGATCCGCTCGCGCGAGAAGGCCGGCAGCAGCGAAACGAGCTTGGGCTCCAGTGCCTTGCGGGCTTCCAGCAGTTCGGCGATGCGCTGGCCAAGGGCTGCCGTGCTGGCATCGTTCTTCAGATACCAGCCGCTGGTCACATAGATCAGCCGGCTGACCATCTGATAGAGATCGAGCTGCACCTGGCCATCGATCTGGTTGTCGAGCGCGTCGATCTCGCGATAGAGCGCCGGCAAGGCAAAGCCGTCGCGCACCACCGCGAAGGTGCGCACCACGTCGGCGGCAGTGCGCCCCGTGGCTTCCTGCAGCCGGTTGACGAAGGAAGGGCCGCCGCGATTGACCAGATCGTTGACGACGACCCGTGTAATGATCTCGCGGCGCAGCCGGTGGCCGTGGATTTCGGCGGCATATTTCTTCGCCATGCGATCCGGGAAATAGCCCATCAGGTCGCGGTCGAAATGCGCGTCGTCCGGCACGTCGCTGGCGACGATGTCGGAAAACAGCACGATCTTGGCATAGGCGAGCAGCACGCCGAGCTCGGCCCTGGTCAGCGGTTCGCCGCGCGCTTCGCGATCGGCAAGCGCCGCCGGCGACGGCAGCGTCTCGACGGCGCGGTCGAGCAGGCCGCGCGCCTCCAGTGCCGTCATGAAACGGCTCTGATGCGCGATGTCGGCGAGGCCGCGCTTGCGGGCGATCGAAAGCGCCAGCGTCTGCTGGTAGTTGTTGGACAGGACAAGTGAGCCGACCTCGTCGGTCATCTCGGCCAGCAGCTTGTTGCGTGCCGAGCGCGTCAACGATCCCTTGCGCATGGCGGACGCCAGCGCGATCTTGATGTTGACCTCGACGTCGGAGCAGTTGACGCCGCCGGAATTGTCGATGGCGTCGGAATTGCAGCGGCCGCCATTCATGCCGAACTCGATGCGCGCGCGCTGCGTGACGCCGAGATTGGCGCCCTCGCCGATCACCTTGGCGCGCACGTCCAGCGCGGTGATGCGGATGGTATCATTGGCGCGGTCGCCGACCTCGGCATTGGTCTCGTTCGAAGCCCGCAAATATGTGCCGATGCCGCCGAACCACAGAAGGTCGACCGGCGCCTTCAGGATGGCGGTCATGATCTCGACCGGCGTGGCGGTCGTCTTGCCGAGGCCGATCGCTGCTGCCGCTGCCGCCGGCAAGGTGATCGACTTCTGGTTGCGCGAGACGATGATGCCGCCTTCCGACAGTTTGGTCTTGTCGTAGTCCTGCCAGCTCGAGCGGGGGAGAGCGAACATGCGCTCGCGCTCGGACATCGACGCCGCCATGTCCGGATCGGGATCTATGAAGATGTCGCGATGGTCGAAGGCAGCAATCAACCGGGTCTTCGGCGACAACAGCATGCCGTTGCCGAACACGTCGCCCGACATGTCACCGACACCGACGACAGTGAAAGGCGAGGTCTGGATATCGCGGTTGATCTCACGGAAATGCCGCTTGACGGCTTCCCATGCGCCCTTGGCGGTGATGCCCATCTTCTTGTGGTCGTAGCCGGCCGAGCCGCCGCTGGCGAAGGCGTCGTCGAGCCAGAAACCGTGCTTTTCGCTGATGGCGTTGGCGGTATCGGAGAAGGTCGCCGTGCCCTTGTCGGCGGCAACGACGAAATACGGATCGTCCGGATCGCGGCGCACGACGCCGGCCGGCGGGATGACACCCTCGAGCCCGATATTGTCGGTGATCGACAGCAGGCTGGAGACGAAGTTCTTGTAGGCCGAGGTGCCAGCCTCGAAGATCGCGTCACGGCCGGCGGTCATCGGCAGCTTCTTCGGGTAGAAGCCGCCTTTGGCGCCGACAGGCACGATGACGGCGTTCTTGACCTGCTGCGCCTTGACGAGGCCGAGCACCTCGGTGCGGTAGTCCTGGGCGCGGTCCGACCAACGCAGGCCGCCGCGCGCCACCGGGCCGAAGCGCAGATGCAGGCCCTCGACTTCGGAACCGTAGACGAAGATCTCCCGCCACGGCCGCGGCGCCGGCAATCCGTCCACCGCATACGAATCGAGCTTGATCGCCAGCGACTGGCCTTTCTCTTTCGTATCGGCGACGAAATGATTGGTGCGCAGCGAGGCTTCGATCAGATTGAGATAGCGCCGGATAATGGTGTCGTCGTCGATGTTGGGAACGTCTTCCAGCGCATCCTTGATCTTGGCCTTGAGGTGCTTTGCCGCCACCACGCCCTCGGTCTCGGCTGTCGGGCCAAGCCTGGCGATGAACAGCGCATGCAGGCCGCGCGCGATATCGGGATAGCGATTGAGCGCGGCGGCGATGAAATCCTGGCTTTGCGGAATGCCGACCTGCTGGAGGTAGCGGCCATAGGCGCGCAGCACGGTGATCTCGCCCGACCACAGGCCTGCGGTCTGGGCAAGGCCATTGTAGCCGTCATTGTCGACGTCGCCGCGCCAGACGGACAAGAACGCGTCCACGAACAGCGCCCCGCCATCGGTCAGATCGATCGGTTTGCCGTAGCTGTTCTCCAGCTCCATGTCATGGATGAAGACCCGGCCGGGGTGATCATCGCTGATCTGGCCGGACTGGCCGTCGCCGACCTCGAAGGTGCGTTCGCTGATGACGCGGAAGCCGATGTTTTCCAGCACCGGCACCCGCCGCGACAGCGCCACCGGGCTGCCGTGGTGATAGATCTTCAGCGCTGCCTGGTGCGGCTTCTGCTCGCCATGGCGATAGTAGTCGATGGCAATCGGATTGCCGGCGCTGATTTTGGCAATCCGCCCGGCATCGGCCAGCGCTACCGCGGCGCTAAACGAATCGCGGTAGCTTTCCGGCAGCCGCGCGGCAATTGCCTTCAACGTCTGGTCGGCGCCATTGGCCTCCGCCGCATCTGAAAGTGCATCTTCCCAGGTGCGCACGATGTCGCGGATCGCGGCTTCGATCGTCGCTTGCTCGACCTTTGGCGTCTTGCCGCCGGAACGGCCGATGATAAAGTGCACGCGCGCCAGCCCGCCTTCTGGGAAGGCCGGGTAATAGGCAGACAGCCGGCCTTCGAACACAGTTTTCAGATAGAGGCCGATCTTCTCGCGCACCACGCTGTCGTAGCGGTCGCGCGGCACGAAGACGAGGATTGAGACGAAGCGGTCGAACTGGTCCGCGCGCACCAGCGCCCGCACGCGCGGTCGCTCGACGAGGCCGAGAATGGCGACGGCGTGCTTCCTCAGGATCGGCACCGGCACCTGGAACAACTCGTCACGCGGATAGCTTTCCAGCACATTGATCAGCGCCTTGCCGGAGTGGTCGTGGCGGTCGAAGCCTGACTTGGCGATGATGGTTTCGGCTTTGGATCGCAGGTAGGGGATCTTCATCACCGAGCGCGTGTAGGCGGTCGAGGTGAACAGGCCGACGATGCGCAATTCGCCCGCCAGCGTGCCTTTGGCTGTGTAGGTCTTGACGCCAATGTAATCGAGATAGATGCGGCGATGCACGGATGACTTGGCATTGGCCTTGGTGACGATCAGCGGCTCCGGCCCATGCAGGAAGGCGCGGATCTCAGGCGTTGTCGTCACGGCTTCGGTACCGCGCCTGAGCACCAGCACATCGGGATCGGCGAGGATGCCGAGGCCGGGTTTGTCGGCGCGCTCCAGCGTGCCGCTTTCCTCGCCGCCGGTGTATTTGAACTCGCGCATGCCGAGGAAGGTGAAATTGTCGTCGCGCAGCCACTCTAGGAAAGCGATCGCCTCGGCAACGCTCTTCTTGTCGAGCGGCACCGCCGAATAGCGGAATTCGGAAATCGCCTGATCGAGGCGGGCCAGCATCGGTCTCCAGTCGTGGACAGCGGCATGAACCTGGCCGAGCGTCTTGCGCAACCGCTCGGTCAATCCGCTCGCCTGCTCCGCGGTCAGCCGCGGTATGTGGACATGAATGACGCTCAGCCGGTCGTGGCTGCCGTCATCCTTGGCGAAATTGCCGTCGCCGAGGATTTCGTCCACTCCGTTTTTGCCGTGACGAACCACGATGACCGGATGGGTGACCAGCATCGGTTCGCCTGATGTCTCGGTGACTTCGCCAAGGATGGAATCGAACAGGAACGGCATATTGTCGTTGACGACCGTGATGACGGTCACCGGGCGGGCGTCGCGGACAACGCCGGAATCGGCATCGACCGCGATGACGCACTCGCCTTTTTTGTGAACTGCTATTGCCTGGCCGGCGAGATCGGCGGCGCGTTCGAGATCGGCCATTTCATAAGCGGCAAGATCTTCAGCCGGCGCGCGGCCGAGCAGATAGTCGGCAAGCCTGGCTGGCCTTTCCTCCGCTTTTGTCGCTGCCGTGGTTTTTTTCTTCGGCTTGCTCGCGGATTTCACGCTGGCCATGAGGCACTTCCCTCCCGTCAATGCTTTTACGACTATGGTAGCAGATGACCGCTGTTTGGCGACAAAGGTTTGACGGCTTGCAAAGAAATATCGGAATTCGGCAACAAGACGCCGTCCAACGGAGGAGAAATGACCCATGACCGGCAAAATCACCGCGCTTGACCTTGGCCTGGGAGAACTGAGCGAGGCGACAAAAACCTATTTCGCCAAATGCGAGGAGAAGCTCGGCCTCGTTCCCAACGTGCTGCGCGCCTACGCCTTCGACGACAAGAAGCTGCGTGCTTTCACCGACATGTACAACGACCTGATGCTCGCAGACTCCGGCCTGTCGAAGCTGGAGCGGGAGATGATCGCGGTCGCCGTCTCTTCGATAAATCATTGTTACTATTGCCTGACCGCGCATGGCGCGGCGGTACGCCAGCTGTCCGGCGACCCGGCGCTCGGCGAGATGATGGTGATGAATTTCCGCGCCGCCGATCTTTCGCCCAAGCAGACCGCAATGCTCGAATTCGCCGTCAAGTTGACCGAGGAGCCGGCGAAGATTGTCGAGGCCGATCGGGTAGCACTGCGCAAGGCCGGCTTCACCGATCGCGACATCTGGGACATCGCCTCGACCGCTGCCTTCTTCAACATGTCGAACCGGGTGGCGGCGGCGATCGATATGCGGCCAAACGACGAATATCACGCCATGGCGCGGTGACCTGGTGGCTGGAGCCCGACAGGCCTTATATTAGCTGTTTCGCATTCTCGTTGCTTGTTTGCCGGTTTGGTCCGATGATCGGCAGGCGGCATGGCCGCATGTCGGTTCGATGCCGCTGATCAAGGAGGAGAACATGGCGAAATTTCTCTACGTCTATCACGGCTCCGGGAAGATGCCGACCGAAGAGGCCGAACGGAAAGCAGCAATGGACGCCTGGAACGGCTGGTACGGCAAGCTCGGCTCGGCCGTGGTCGACGGCGGCAATCCGGTCGGCATGTCGAAGATGGTGCTACCCGGCGGCAAGGTCGAGAACAATGGCGGCAGCAATCCGACCGCCGGCTACACCATCGTCGAAGCGAAAGACATCGACGATGCCGTAGCCAAGGCCAAGGATTGCCCGATCCTGATGAACCCGGCCTTCAGCGTCGAGATCGCGCCGATCATCGAGATGATGTGACGGGTTACGACCGCGCCGCGATCGCCGCAGCCGCGCCGGCCATCGTCGTGGCACTGATGCGGTTGGCGATCTTCATGGCGCGCCTGCTCCTGAGGAGCTTGCGCGCCTGTGACGCGGCGAGCACCCAGGCCAGATCGATGGCGACCAGCACCACGGCCATGGTCGCCGTCAGCTCGACCCAGCCGACGACGCTGACCGAAGCGAGGTCGATGATGGTCGGCAGCAGCGCCAGGTAGAACATCATGATCTTGGGATTGCCGAGCGTCACCGCCATCCCGGCGAAGAACAGCTTTGCCGGAGAATCCTCGCGCGGCATCTCGCCCTCTTTCCCATCGACAGGTGCAGTCCACATCTTCCAGGCAAGGTAGGCGAGATAGGCGACGCCGACCCATTTCACGACAACAAAGGCAAAATGGAATGTCTGCGCCACCACAGCCAGCCCGAATACTGCCAGCGACAGCCAGATGCCCTCGCCGATCCACATCGCAAGCAGGAACGGGAACACGTCGCGAAAGCCTTTCGAGATGACGCGCGCGACGAGCGCCGCGATCGATGGACCAGGCGAGCCAGCGGCGACGAACAAAGCGGCGGCGAAGATCAGGAGCGATGTGAGGTGCATGGACGGGGTCTTTGGTTGAAAGCCTTCGATATCTAACATTAGCGCAAGCGGCCCAGCTGCGGTAGGGCCGACAAGATCACGCTTGTCCGCCCGGAATCTCGCGGCTAGAAAGGCCGCCGCGAAACAATTTTGAGCTTCACTTTGCCTACGTAACCGCCGGTCTCGTCAACTCCCCCGACACACTGCATGACGCTGCATTCGCGGTGTCTGTTTTCATGTTCACGTGTTCCTTAGGGCGGCGGTTCGAGACCGGTTTGGCACTGCTGAACCGCGTCGCGCGGCTCTTGCCCGTGACACCTGATTTCCAAAAACCGCAGCCTACCGCCACGCCGTGCCCGCATGGGCATCTCGACATCGCCGGCCTGATGAACTTCCCGACGGGAAGGGCTCATCGGCATGTCTGGCTCCTTACGCATCCATTGGGTGATCACGCCCAAAATCGCACCACGACCGCTCATCAACTGCAATCGCTGCGGCACTGTGAAAGCCTATTGCAGCAGCGGAAAATTCCGCGTCAACGCCAACGGCAAGCGCATCGATGTCTGGCTGATCTACCGCTGCATTGACTGCGACAATTCCTGGAATTTCGGCATTTTCGAGCGTTGCAACCGCCGCGACATCGAGCCTGCTTTGCTGCAGGCGCTCGAAAGCAACGATCCGTGGCTGGCCCGCCGCCATGCCTTCGATGTCGTCGCACTGCGAAACCGGATCGGGCGCCTCGATGAATTTCCCGATGTCGCCGTTCACAAGCACAGGCTTGGCGGCACAAGGGAGACGGCAACCGCGCTGGAGCTCCAGCTTGGCCTCGAAATACCGACGTCCCTGCGACTCGATCGGCTGCTCGCCGGCGAACTCGGCATCTCGCGATCACGGCTTCAAGCGCTGGAAGAGCGACGATTGTTGGTCGTTCATCCGGACGGTGCCAAAGCCTTGCGCAAGCCGGCCCGCCAGGGAACGACCATCCGCATAGATCTGGCCGGTGAGGTCGACCAGGACGACATTATGGAGGCGGCCGGTGGATGAACGAAAGAGGGACGGAGCATTGGTTTGCTCCGCCCCTCTCAACCTTTTGGAAATAGAGAAGCTTATGCCGCGCCGACCGCCTTGGCCGACTTCTCGAAACGCTTGCGCTCGTTCGGGTCGAGATAGAGCTTGCGCAGCCGGATCGTCTTCGGCGTCACTTCGACCAGCTCGTCGTCCTGGATCCAGGCCAGCGCGCGTTCCAGCGTCATGCGGATCGGCGGGGTCAGCTTCACCGCCTCATCCTTGCCGGCGGCGCGGATATTGGTCAGCTTCTTGCCCTTGAGCACGTTCACTTCGAGATCGTTGTCGCGGCTGTGGATGCCGATGATCATGCCCTGATAGACCTTGACGCCCGGGTCGATGACCATCGGGCCGCGGTCTTCCAGGTTCCACATGGCGTAGGCCACCGCCTCGCCCTGCTCGTTGGAGATCAGAACGCCGTTGGTACGCCCCGGCAGTTCGCCCTTGTAGGGCTCGTAGGCATGGAACAGCCGGTTCATCACGGCCGTGCCGCGCGTGTCGGTCAGCAGTTCCGACTGGTATCCGATCAGGCCGCGCGTCGGCGCGTGGAAGACGATGCGCTGGCGATTGCCGCCGGACGGGCGCAGCTCGACCATCTCGGCCTTGCGCTCCGACATCTTCTGCACGACGATGCCGGCATGCTCCTCGTCGACGTCGATAACGACTTCCTCGATGGGTTCCTGCAACTCTCCGTTCTCGCCCTTCTGCATGACGACGCGCGGACGCGACACGGCGATCTCGAAACCCTCGCGGCGCATCGTCTCGATCAGCACGGCCAGCTGCAATTCGCCGCGGCCGGAGACGAAGAACGAATCCTTGTCGGGCGATTCCTCGATCTTCAGCGCGACATTGCCTTCGGCCTCGCGCAGCAGGCGGTCGCGGATAACGCGGCTGGTGACCTTGTCGCCTTCGGTGCCGGCCAGCGGACTGTCGTTGACGAGGAAGGACATGGTCACGGTCGGCGGATCGATCGGCTGCGCATGCAGCGGCTCGCTCACCGCCGGATCGCAGAACGTGTCGGCGACGGTGCCTTTCGAAAGGCCGGCAATGGCAACGATGTCGCCCGCTTGGGCCTCTTCGATCGGCTGGCGTTCGAGGCCGCGGAAGGCGAGGATCTTGGAAATACGGCCGGTTTCGACCAGCGTGCCGTCATGGTGCAGGACCTTGACCGGCTGGTTGGACTTCAACGTGCCTGATTCGATGCGGCCGGTGATGATACGGCCGAGGAACGGATTGGCTTCCAGGATGGTGCCGATCATGCGGAACGGGCCGGGATGCACGGTCGGCGCCGGCACATGCTTGATGACGAGGTCGAACAGCGGCGCCAACTGCTGGTCCTTCGGTCCTTCCGGATTTTCGGAAACCCAGCCGTCGCGGCCTGAACCGTACAGAATCGGGAAGTCGAGCTGCTCATCGGTGGCGTCGAGTGCTGCGAAGAGGTCGAACACCTCGTTGACCACTTCGACATGGCGGGCGTCCGGGCGGTCGATCTTGTTGATGACGACGATCGGCTTCAGGCCGACCTTGAGCGCCTTGCCGACGACGAACTTGGTCTGCGGCATCGGCCCCTCGGCAGCGTCGACCAGCACGATGGCTGAGTCCACCATCGACAGGATGCGTTCGACCTCGCCGCCAAAATCGGCGTGGCCGGGGGTGTCGACGATATTGATGCGGGTGTCCTTCCAATCGACCGAGGTCGCCTTGGCCAGGATGGTGATGCCGCGTTCCTTTTCGAGGTCGTTGGAATCCATGGCGCGTTCGGCGACGCGCTGGTTGTCCCGGAAGGAGCCGGATTGGCGGAGCAATTGGTCGACGAGGGTGGTTTTTCCATGGTCGACGTGCGCGATGATCGCGATATTACGGATTTTCATGTTCTGGTCTCGGAAGCGTTGCAGGCAGCAGGCCAAAAGGCGCTGCCTCTTTCGGTTGCGCGGCTCATACAGGGTTTTTCGCAGTTGCGAAAGAGGAGGCGCGCCACCAAATACTCATCAAATCTTAAGCATCTGCGTGTGAGATGATTCTGTTAACCAAGGCGGGAACCTTTCCGGGCCCGGGCAGTTCGAGCATCATGACCGACAAACTCAACCGATTTTGGCCGCTCATCGCATCCGCAGCCTTTGCAATCCTGCTGGCCGCCAACGCCGCGCAGTCGGCTGCGACGCTGCGCGAGACGCGCCCCGTTGCGCAGTCCGGCACGCAGACAGCCGAGCAGGTCTTCGCCGACGCACCCGACGGGGTCGACCCGATGGTGACCGGCCCGGTCAGCGCCTCCTTCAAGCAGAGGCAGGACACCGCCAAATGCGACAGCGCCGTCTGGCCGAACATTCCAATGGTCTGCTACCCGGACTAAGAGGGCGCTTCACCCCCGCCCCGTCTCGGCAGCTTCGCTTTGCGAAGCCGCCGCGCCGACCCTCCCCACAACGGACCCACAAGGGGGAGGGTGAATAGTGCGTTTATGCCGACCGTACTGGGTCGAGCGTTACCTTGAAGAGTTCGTTGTCGTCGCGGTCCATTAGCCGCACCGTCATCTGCTCGCTGGCGCCTGAAATATCGACCAGCCCGAAGAATTGCAGGCCCGCCGATGGCGGCAGGTTCTGACCCTGTTCGGCAGTCGGCGCCTTGATGAACTTCAGCTCCGGCCCGAATGTCATGTCAAAATCGTTGGGGCCGAACGTGCCGGCGTGGATCGGGCCCGAGACGAATTCCCAGAACGGATTGAAATCCTGGAACTGCGCCTTGTCCGGGTTGTAGTGGTGGGCGGCCGTGTAATGCACGTCGGCGGTCAGCCAGACTGTGTTGCTGATGCCGGCGTTCTTGATGAAGCGCAGCAGGTCGGCGATCTCGAGCTCGCGTCCCTTTGGCAAGCCATTATCGCCATTGCTGACCGCTTCGGCGCCGACCTTCTTGGTGCCGTCATCCCAGACGACGAGGCCGAGCGGCATATCGGCGGCGATGATTTTCCAGGTCGCCTTCGAACTCGCCAGCTCGCGCTTTAGCCATTTCGTCTGCTGTTCGCCGAGAATGCGCGATTGCGGCGTCATCTCATCTTGCATGTCCGGACCGTTGGGGCCGCGATAGGACCGCATGTCGAGGAAGAACACGTCGAGCAGAGGCCCGTAAGCGATCTTGCGATAAACGCGGCCGGGCTCGGAGGGTTCATAGCGGATCGTCGTCATCTCATGGAAGGCGCGCGCCGCGCGGGCCGCCAGCACGTGAATGGATTTCTCCGTATAGCGATTGTCGGCGCTGAGATTCTTCGAATCCGACCAGTTGTTTAGAACTTCGTGGTCGTCCCATTGGTAGAAGGTCGGGCAGATGGCGCTCAACCCGAGCACGTTCCGGTCCATCATGTTGTATTTCCACTGGTCCCGGTATTCGTCCAGCGTTTCGGCGACCTTGCGCTTGCCGTCGATCAGCACGACGTTCTTCCACTTGCCGCCGCCGGGCAGGTCGACCTCGTCCTTCATGGCGCCGTCGGCATAGATGGTGTCGCCCGAGTGCAGGAAGAAATCGGGCGTGTGCCTGCCGATCGTGGCGTAGGTCTTCATGCCGGTCTCGTCGATGCCCCAGCCCTGGCCGGCCGTGTCGCCCGACCAGGCAAAGCGGATGTCTCGCTTCGAGGCCGGCGCCGTCCTGAAGCGACCGGTGATCGGCTCCGAAACGGCGTTGATGTCGGCGAGATCGGCTGATGTCATGCGGTAGAAGATGTCCTGGTCTGAAGCGAGGTCGGTGAGCAGCCGTTTGACGGTGTAATCGCTGGCCGGCGACGTATCGAGCGGTGCCAGGCGCGTCGCATTGGTGAAATTCTCCGTCGACGACACCTCGAACATGACGCGCGACGGGCGGTCGGTGCGCGTCCAAACCATGCCGCTGGTGGCGTCGACATCGCCCGACTGGACGCCATGTGTGAAGGCCGGCCGCTGATTGGCGCGCGAATAGTATGGCAGTGCCAGGCTCGAAACGCCGGCCAGGCCAACGGCGCTGGCGGACGTGACGAAGGCGCGGCGGGTCATCGAAAGCTTGTTCATGGCTGTTTCCTGGATGGCTTGAACGGTGCCACCAGGATCCAGCGTCAATGTTTCAGGCGCATCTCGGGATGATGAAGGTTTGATAACAGTGAACAGGGTGATCTCCCCCCTCGAGGGGGAGATGTCGCCGAAGGCGACAGAGGCGGTCGCCGCGCATAGAGCGCCGACCTCCATCTGCACCAGGAGGCAGAGCCCGGTCGGACCGACCCCCTCTGGCCGCTTCGCGGCCATCTCCCCCTCAAGGGGGGAGATTAGCGCTCCGCCGTCGCGGCTAAGCCGCCTGCGGCTCCGGATCAAGCGCCGGCCGGCTGGTGTTGATCAGCAGCGAGATGCACGCCGCGGCAATCGCCGTCATGCCGGCAATCAGGAAGGCCAGTTCGTAATTGCCTTGCAGCTCGCGCATGGTGCCGCCGAAAGCGGCGGCGGTGGCCGCGCCGATCTGGTGGCCGGCGACGATCCAGCCGAACACGATCGGTCCGCTGCGATCGCCGAACGCCTCGTTGGCGAGCCTCAGCGTCGGCGGCACGGTGGCGATCCAGTCGAGGCCGTAGAGCACGGCGAAGATGATCAGGCTGGTCGCCGAGAAGCCGGAATAGGGCAGATAGATCAGCGACAGGCCACGAATGCCGTAATAGACGCCAAGCAGCTTGCGCGGGTCGTAGCGGTCGGTAAGCCAGCCCGACAGTGTCGTGCCGATCAGGTCGAAAATGCCCATCATCGACAGCAGGCCGGCAGCCTGCACCTCGCCGATGCCCATGTCGCCGCAGAACGCGATCAGATGCGTGCCGACCAGCCCGTTGGTGGTGAAGCCGCAGACGAAGAAGGTGGCGAACAGATACCAGAACACCCTCGTGCCGGCGGCGCGACGCAGCGTCGAGAACGTATGCGCGAGGAAGTTGCCCTGTGACGCGGGCGGAGCCGGCGGCACGTCGTTGGCCTCGGCGCCGTAGCGCACCATGCCGATCGAGGCCGGCCGCTCCGGCACCAGCAGCCAGACCAGCGGTATCAGGGCCGCGGTGGCGATCGCCACCGCAATGACGACCGGCTGCCAGCCACCCGACTGCGCCAGCGCGGCGATCATCGGCAGGAACACCAGCATGCCGGAGGCGCTTGAGGCCGACATCAATCCCATGACAAGGCCGCGATTGGTCTTGAACCATCGATTGACGATGGTGGCGCCGAGCACGCTGGCGACAGCGCCGGAACCAATGCCCGAGAACACGCCCCAGGTGATGAACAGATGCCAGGGCTTGGTCATAAGCAGGCTGAGCGCGGTGGAGCCCGACATCACCATCAGGGAGGCGAGCAGCGTGCGGCGCAGCCCGATGCGCTCCATCAGCGCTGCGGCAAACGGACCGGTGAGACCGTAAAGCAGGATGCCGACACCAGCAGCCAGCGAGATGACGTCTCGCCGCCAGCCAAAGCCGTTCTCCAGCGGCAGCATCATGACGGCGGGTGCGGACCGCAGGCCGGCCGCGACCAGCAGGCAGAGAAAGATGATGCCAACCACGACGAAGGCGTAGCGCTGGCCAAAGGGACGAGATTGAGTTATCATGTTACTGACCGGTACGTTGCAGGGTGGGAACAGGTATACGTACCGATCGGTAACATTGTCAATCGAGTCACACGATGCCAACGGACAAAAATATTGATCTGACCATCAGCGACGATCATGCATCGGCGCCGCCGAAAGCCGCCAAGAAGATTCTCGATGTCGCCTATGATCTGTTCTACCGGCGCGGCATAAGGGCGATCGGCGTCGACGAGATCGTCAAACGCGCCGGCGTCACCAAGCCCAGCCTCTATCGCAGCTTCCCCTCCAAGGATGAACTGGCCGCTTCCTATCTCAGGCAATACGACCGTGAATACTGGGAGCGTTTCGATGAGGCTGTCGCCGCTCATCCCGGCGACCCGCGCGCGCAGATCAAGGCCTTCCTGACCCGCATCGGCAAGCGAACGCAAGTGGCGGACTATCGCGGCTGCGGCATGACCAATGCGGCGGTCGAATATCCCGATCACAGCCATCCGGCCCGCGTGGTCAGCGAGGCCAACAAGCAGGAACTGCGCCGCCGCCTGCGCGCCATGGCGGTTGCGATGGGCGCCCAAGACCCTGACACGCTCGGCGACGGCCTGCTGCTCCTGATCGAGGGCGCCTATATCAGCGGTCAGTTGTTCGGGCTCGGCGGTCCGGCAAAAGCGGTCGCCCGCAACGCCGATCTGCTGATTGAAGCCAGCTTGAAGAAATAGCATTTGGCGCTACGCTGCGATGGCCTGCAACGGAGTGTCCGCGATGCGCAGCCTGCTGATTCTGCTCACTCTCGCGGGCTTCTGCCAGGCCGCACACGCCGACGGCATTGCAAGCGCCTACACCGATCTCGACTCGAAGAAGGACTGCGTGACTTACGCGCAGGCCGAGGAAGGCGACGGCGACTGGGCCGACCTCGCCTGTTCGGGCTACCGCGGCTATCCTGTGCTGATTGCCTATGACGATGCTCGTGAATCGCTGTTCTACGGTTTTCCGCCCGGTGGCGACATGACGACCGTCTGGGAGAGCTTTTCCGGTTTCAATTCATCCGGAGCCAAGATCGAATGGCGCGTCGAGACCAAGGGCGAGACCGCAGTGCCCTTTGCCGTCATCCATCGCCGCACGATCAGCAACCCGGATGACGAAAAAAAGTCGACCGAAGTGTTGCTCGTCGCCAAAGTCGGCCAGATGGAGGCCCGCGACGGCTGCACGATCGGCCTGGTGCTGGCCACCGGCAACCCCGCCGCCAACGATCAGGCGCGCAAGCTTGCCGACGACAAGGCGCGAACCTTCGCCTGCGGCAAGGACAGGCACACCGTCATCGGCAACGTGCCGGCTTTCGGCCGGGTCGACAACTGACACGGTGGGAATTGGCCATCGCGCCCGTAGCTTCGTCATCCACGGGCGGGGCAAGGAGCGCAACGACACGATCCGCGGAATCTGTTCCGCCGCGAAGTTCGGCTAGCTTCACGGCATCGATCCTCGGGCCAAGCCCGAGGATGACGAAGCGCGGTTACTTGCTCGCCTTGGCCCGCTCGATCGCGTCGACGATCATCTTCCTGGCATATTTGGAATCGTGCCAGCCTTCGATCTTGACCCATTTGCCGGGCTCGAGATCCTTGTAGTGCTCGAAGAAGTGCTGCACCTGCTGGCGGGTGATGTCGGGCAGCTGGGTGTATTCGGTGACGTTCTCGTAACGCAGCGTCAGCTTCGGTGACGGCACGGCGATGATCTTCTCGTCCTGGCCGGCATTGTCTTCCATGATCAGCACGCCGATCGGCCGCACGTTGATGACGCAGCCCGGCACCAGCGCGCGCGTGTTGCAGACCAGCACGTCGATCGGATCGCCGTCGCCCGACAGCGTGTGCGGCACGAAGCCGTAATTGCCGGGGTAGCGCATCGAGGTGTGCAGGAAGCGGTCGACGAACAGCGTGCCGGCCTCCTTGTCCATCTCATACTTGATCGGCTCGCCGCCGATCGGCACCTCGATGATGACGTTGACGTCCTCAGGCGGATTCTTTCCACTGGCGATGGCTTCTATGCGCATGGCTTTGTCCCTCTCTCGATAAAAGATCGATAGCGGGCGGCGCGCCATGGTGCAATGCGGCGAATGGTGCCTAGGATCCGATCGGAACACGCGGACGGCCGGAAAGGCCGAGGTGTCATTCCCAGACGAAAGCGACCTTCTTCAGCGCCTTCTGCTCGAAGATCTCGACGCCTTCGGCGACATCGCGTCCGCCGGCGCTGGCATAGAAGGCGAGCGCGTTCTGGTTGTCTTCCAACGCCCAAACCACCATGCCTTTCAGCCCGTGATCGGCCAGACGGGCCCTGGCTGCCGCGAACAGGCGACTGCCGAGCCCGATGCCCTGATATTCCGGGCGCAGGTACAATTCGTAGATTTCGCCTTGCTGCTTGAGCTCTCGGGCGCGGTTCTTGCCGATCGTCGCATAGCCGGCGACCTTGCCGCCGATCTCCACGACCAGAACTGTGGCGGCGCGGCGAATCGCATTCGCCCACCAGTCGGCGCCGCGTCGGTTGATCATCGATGTCAGGGTGCGGTGCGGAATAATGCCGGAATAGGCACCGCGCCATGCCTCCAGATGCACCTCGGCGATGGCACTGGCATCGCGCGGGTCGGCCTTCCTGATGTCGATCGTCAGCGTATTCATGATTTGTTAACCATAAACCCGCATCGCCCGATTGCAAGAGTCCGGGCGGCCCGCCGCAGGCTTTCTCACAGGCGATCATCGCCTTGGTGAGGCCTTCAATGTCTCTGTGGAAAGGGCTCAAATCTCTACGAGATGATCGTCCAACTCGTTGCTGTCGCCCAACGTGACCGGGAAATGCTCGGCAAGAACCGCCCCCACCTGCTCGATGGCCTTGACGAAGCCGTCGGCAAGGCGGTCGTCGCTGGCATGCGCGGTAAGGTCGCGCACGACGCCATCCCAGACAGGCTGGCCGACCTTGGCGTCGATGCCCGAATCGGCGACCACTTCGGCATAGCGTTCTGCGATCGAGACGAAGATCAACACCCCGGTGCGCGCCGTGGTGCGGTGGACGTTGCGGGCGAGGAACTGCTTGACCGCGTTAGCGTGCGCGGCCTGGTAGCGCAGCCGCCTTGGCACCAGATGGATGCGCAGGCCGGGCATCGCCCACAACATCGCCAGCACGCTGGCAAGCGCCAGAAGCTGGGCAAGGACAAAATGCGGCAGCCGGATCGACAGCCACCAGGCTTCCAGTCCATAGCCGACGGCCAGACTGACGATCAGCATGCATACTGTCGCCATGAAGGCAGCCGGGAAGAAATACCCATCGCTGGCGTGCGCCACGACGCAGTAGATTTCGCCGTCGGTCTTCTCCTCGGCGGCGCGGATCGCGGTTGCGATGCGCTCATGATCCTGCGGGCTGATTGGTCGTGTCGCCATGATCTGTCTCACCAGCTTCCTGAAGAACCGCCCCCACCGGATGAGCCACCGCCGCCGGAAAACCCGCCGCCGCCCGAGGACCAGCCACCGCCGGAACCTCCCGACGACCAGCCGCCACCGGAGGACCGCCGGTGTGGCTCGAAAGTCATGCCGAGCCAGCGATAGCGGCCGGGCCCAAGCTTCTGGCCGAAGATCGGCGGCAGGACCGAAGCCGCGATGCTGCCGAAGAAGATGATCGCCCAGATGCTGATGAAGACGCCGAAGAACAGGTCATCGGAATTGAAGGGCGCCTGCTGGTTGCGCTTGCCCCGCGCTTCCAATTCCTCCGGATTGCCTTCCAGCACCATGATCATGTCGTCGACGGCCTTTTCTATGCCGCCGGAGAAATCGCCGGCGCGAAAGGCCGGCACCATGTCGTTTTCGATGATCAGCTTGGTGTGCAGGTCCGTCAGCGTGCCTTCCAGCCCGTAGCCGACCTCGATGCGCATCTTGCGGTCATTTTTCGCCACCAACAGAAGCACGCCATTGTTTTCCTTCGCCTGGCCGAGTTTCCAGAAGCGAAACAGCCGGTTGGCGTAAGGTTCGATCTCTTCGCCATCGAGGCTGGGAATCGTCGCGACGACGATCTGATCCGAGCCTTTCGTCTCGAAATCGGCAAGCTTCTGCGTCAGCGCCGCCTTCGTCGCCGCATCGATGATGCCGGCATTGTCGACGACACGGCCGGTCAGAGCGGGAAGTTCGGCGGCGAAGGCGGTGATGGGGAGGAAGAAGAGGCTGGCAAGAAGGCTAAGAAAGGAAAGGTAGGTGTTCCGCGGCGCCCTCCTCTGTCCTGCCGGACATCTCCCCCTCAAGGGGGGAGATTGGACGTCACACCGGCCTTCGCCAATCACCGACGCAGAAGGATGAGCAATGCGCTCGAAACTGCCAATCTCCCCCCTTGAGGGGGAGATGTCCGGCAGGACAGAGGGGGGTGTTTGCACGCCAGCAGTCCGTGATTTCGCGAGATTTATTCCGATGGCAGTCGACGATCACCCGCCCTGCTTCGTGCCGAAATCGACCTTCGGCGTCAGTAGCTTGTCGTCTTCGATGGTGAAATTGGCGAAGGGCTGGTTGCTGCGGAACCAGAAGGTCGCCCACAGCACCGAGGGGAAGGTCCTCAGCGTCAGATTGTATTCCTTCACCGCCAGGATGTAGTCGCGCCGCGCCACCGCGATGCGGTTTTCGGTGCCTTCAAGCTGCGCCTGCAGCGCCAGGAAATTCTGGTTGGCCTTGAGGTCGGGATAGTTCTCGACCACAGCCAAGAGCCGCGACAGTGCGCTGGTCAGGCCGGCCTGGCTGTCCTGGAACTTCTTGAACGCTTCAGGATTGTTCAACGTTTCCGGCGTCACCGTGATCTGGGTGGCCTTGGCGCGGGCTTCGACGACCGCATCGAGCGTGTCCTTTTCGTGAGAGGCATAGCCCTTGACCGTCTCGACCAGGTTGGGGATGAGGTCGGCGCGGCGTTGATACTGGTTCAGCACCTCGCTCCATGCCGCCTTGGCGTTTTCCTCTGCCGTCGGGATGGTGTTGTAACCGCAGCCGGCAAGCAGCGGCAGCACGATCGCCATCATCAGGATGGCAGGCAGCGTGCGGAACATGGACGGCGGGGCAATGCGCTGGGCAAACATGAAGGGGTCCCTCGGTAGAAGTTGCGTGCGAAGCATTACCACAATCGGCACACAAGAAAATGACCTCGGCGGGCACGGTTATCGACACGTTACCGTCAGCCGCAAGGCCCTGTAATTGGCAAGGCGAACGCGGTAAGGTCCTGTCGAAACAGGACATCACCATGGCGGAACGCCAGGACAGCGAGAAGGAATCGCGCCGCATCCTCGAGCGCGTTGCCCAAGAGACGGATCCGGCCGGCAACTCGTTTGTCGCGCGGGCCACGAAAGGCATGCACGATCACGTCACCGCGGCCGATGCCGATCGTGCCGATCCGATCGAAGTCTGGGGCACCCGCATTGGCCGGACACTTGGCCTGCTGCTGGCGCTGGGCCTGATGGTCTGGCTCGTGCTTTACGTCATCCGGGGCAGTTAGGAATCAAGCAACAATGAGCGCCGAACAAACCGACGCGCCGCGTGCGGTCATCGTCATTTCCAGCCATGTCGCGCGCGGCTC
Organism: Mesorhizobium sp. M0276; assembly: GCF_040321755.1. Taxonomy (NCBI): domain Bacteria; kingdom Pseudomonadati; phylum Pseudomonadota; class Alphaproteobacteria; order Hyphomicrobiales; family Phyllobacteriaceae; genus Mesorhizobium; species Mesorhizobium sp. M0276. The sequence continues at coordinate 20,551 of NZ_JAMYSC010000050.1, forward strand.
GGTCGGCAATCGCGCCGCCGTGTTCGCGCTGGAGACGCTGGGCTTCCCGGTCTGGGCAGTACCGACGGTCATCCTGCCCTGGCATCCCGGCCATGGGAGGGCGACGCGCATCGTGCCGCCGCTCAACCAGTTCAAGGCTTTGATGGCCGATCTGGAGCGCGCGCCGTGGCTGGGTGAGGTCGGCGCCGTGCTATCCGGCTATCTCGGCGAGGCCGGCCAGGCCGAGGCGGTCGCCTCGCTGGTCGCCGCGGTGAAGGCAAGGACGCCTGACGCCGTCTATATCTGTGATCCGGTGATGGGTGATTCGGGCGGCCTCTATGTGCCCGAACCGACCGCCATCGCCATGCGAGACCGGCTGATGCCGATCGCCGACATCGCCACCCCCAATCGCTACGAACTGGAATGGATGGCCGGCGCGCCTTTGCCCGACCTGAAATCGGTGATCGCGGCCGCCCTCCATGCCGGACCATCGACCATGCTGGTCACCTCGGCGCCGTCGATGATGACGGGCGGCACCGGCAATCTTCTGCTCGACGGCAACCAAGTGCTGCTTGCCGAGCATCGCCTGATCGACAAGCCGCCGAATGGCCTGGGCGACCTGACGGCTGCGGTCTACCTGGCGCGCATCCTGTCCGGCCAGCCGCCGATCAAGGCGCTGCAATCGACGACGGCGGCGGTCTACGAGATCCTGGCGCGCACCGCCAAGCGCGGCGGCGACGAACTGCAGCTCGAAACCGATGCGCAGAGCCTGTCGCACCCGATGGCGATGGTGCAGCTGCGCCACCTCACGCATCCGGGGCGGGACCGCCGGGCGTGACATCGACGGAGGCCGTGCTCGTCGGCGTCGACGGCTGCAAGGCCGGCTGGATTGTCGTGCGGCGCGAACTCGGTTCGACACCTCGTAACCCCGGTTCGATACTTCGTAACCCCGGTTCGGCACCCTCCGTCGCTGTCTTTGCAAGCTTTGCTGCCCTGCTTGCCTCACTCCCCGACGATGCTGTCATTGCTGTCGACATGCCGATCGGGCTGCCCGAATTTTCGAGCAAAGGTGGGCGCGGCCCCGAAGCGCTGGTGCGCCCGTTGCTTGGGGCGCGCCAATCCAGCGTCTTCTCGATCCCGTCCCGCGCCGCGCTCTATGCCGACACCAGCGACTTCACCACCATCGAAGCCTGGCATGCCGCTCACATCAGGGCAAGCGAGGTGGCCAAAGCCACATCCGACCCGCCGCGCGGCGTTTCGATCCAGGCGTTCGGCATTTTTGCCAAGATCCGCGAGATCGACGCACTGCTGATCGCGCGGCCCGATTTGCGCGGCCGTGTGTTCGAATCGCATCCGGAGGTCGCCTTCTGCCGGCTGAATGGCGATCAGGCCATGCGGCTGCCGAAGAAGATCAAGGGCAGCATCAATCCGGACGGCATGGCGGAACGCAAGGCGCTGCTCTGCCGGCACGGCTATGAGATGGGCTTCCTCGACCAGCCGCCGCCACGCGGGGCGGCCGCCGATGACTTCCTTGACGCGGCGGCGATGATGCTCGTCGCCGGCCGCATCGCCGATGGCGAGGCACGGCCGTATCCCGACCCACCGCTCATCGATCGTGTTGGCATACCGGTTGCCATTTGGGCGTGAGGGTGCCTGCGAGAGTCGCGCTTCGTGCCTGGCTTTTTACGACGAGCTCCTACAATTCTGCATTGCTCGTGACGGGCTTTTGCCGCTAGAGGCTTGTCTCGACTGCAACGAGCTGCCGCCTCCAACCCCGGAAAGGCCTTAGCCGCCCATGCCTCACCTCCCCGACCATCTCCTCGCCGGCTATCGCAATTTCATGAGCGGCCGCTACCTCACCGAGAGCGGACGCTATCGCGAGCTCGCCCGCGAAGGCCAGGCGCCGGAGACGATGATCGTTGCCTGTTGCGATTCCCGCGCCGCACCCGAAGCGATCTTCGACGCCGGACCTGGCGAACTCTTCGTGGTGCGCAACGTCGGCAATCTTGTGCCGCCCTACGCGCCTGACGGCGAATTCCATTCGACCTCCGCCGCGCTCGAATTCGCCGTGCAGAGCCTCAAGGTCAAGAACATCGTCGTCATGGGCCATGGCCGCTGCGGCGGCATCCGCGCTGCGCTCGACACCAATTTCGCACCGCTGTCGCCCGGCGACTTCATCGGCAAGTGGATGAGCCTGATCGCGCCGGCGGCGGAAACCGTCTCCTCCAGCACCTTCATGACGGCGACCGAGCGCCAGACCGCTCTGGAGCGCATCTCGATCCGCTATTCCATTGCCAATCTCCGGACCTTTCCGTGCGTCTCGATCCTCGAGGGCAAGGGGCGGCTGTCGCTGCACGGCGCCTGGTTCGACATTTCGACTGGTGAACTCTGGGTGATGAACAAGGAAACCGGCGATTTCGAACGGCCGGAGCTGGGATGAAGAGAGCGCGCAAGGCGGTGAATATCCGGTCGACCGTTTTGACGGCGACCGCGCTGCTGATCGCTATTGTTGCCGCCCGCGCCGATGACCGCGCCACCATCAGCCGCTGGTATTCGGCGTTGCTGGTCGCCGACCGCACCGAGCTGTCCGACCTGCTCTCCGACGATGTCCGCATCAAGCTGGACGATCTCGGAATTGTGCAAAGCAAGCAGGAATTCATCGCCTCGATCGACGAATGGAAAGGCGCGGTTGCCGGTACTTCCATTCGGCACCGGATCGAGAAGAGCGAAGGCGGCGTTACCACGGTGGTGGCCTGCTACGACTTTCCCAACAACGACATGCTGATGCAGGAAACTTTCGCGGTGGCCGACAACCGCATCACCGCCAGCTCGCAAGCGGCGATCGCCGAGAACTGCGACGGTTTTTGAAGCGGCTATCGGACACCTGCTGTATTGCGGGTCCGCCGGTCGCGTCCTACATCGGTAGCGACCCACCCTGCCTGCCATCACCAGCGAAAGACTGTCCATGCATTCCACGAAAGCCGTCGACCTCGCCGCCCATCCGCTGACTGCGTGGCAAGGACCGCTCGGCCTGCCCGATTTTACGCGCATTGGCGACGGCGATTTTTCCCCGGTCTTTGATGCGGCGCTGAAGGCGCATGAGGCCGAGATCGAAGCGATCGCCGGCAACGAAGATACGCCGACCATCGAGAACACGCTTGCCGCGTTGGAACTCGGCGGCGAGGCGCTCGACCGTGTCTCGTCGATCTTCTGGTGCCGCGCCGGCGCCTACACCAATGAAGCGATCCAGGCCCTGGAGCGCGACATCTCGCCAAAGATGTCCAGGCATTTCTCGGCGATTTCGATGAATGAGAGGCTGTTTGCCCGCATCGACGATCTCTACCAACGCCGCGAGAGCCTGAAGCTCGACGCCGAGACCCTGCGGGTCCTGGAAAAGACCTGGAAGGGTTTTGTACGATCCGGCGCCAAGCTCGACGCCGACGGCAAGAAACGGCTGGCAAAGATCAACGAGGAGCTGTCCTCGCTCGGCACGACTTTCGGCCAGAATGTGCTTGCCGACGAGCGCGACTGGGCGCTGTTCCTCGACGAGGCCGACCTGGCCGGCCTGCCGGACTTTCTGAAAAGCTCGATGGCCGAGGCGGCCGAAATGCGCGGCCAGAAGGGCCGCTATGCCGTCACCCTGTCGCGCTCGATCTATGAGCCGTTCTCGACCTTCTCCGAACGCCGCGACCTGCGCGAGACCGCTTTCCGCGCCTTCACCATGCGCGGCCAGAATGGCGGCGCCACCGACAACACAACCGTAGTGCGCGACATGCTGAAGCTGCGCGCCGAAAAGGCAAAGCTGCTCGGCTACGGCTCCTTCGCCGCGCTGAAGCTTGACGACACCATGGCCAAGACGCCGGAGGCGGTGCACGCGCTGCTTGATCCGGTGTGGGAGAAGGCGCTGGAAAAAGCAGCGGCCGACAAGACCGACCTGCAGCGGCTGGCGACGCAGGTGGGCAGCAATGAAAAATTCGCCGCCTGGGACTGGCGCTTTTACCAGGAGAAACTGCGTGCGGAGAAATTCGCCTTCGACGAGGCCGAACTGAAACCCTATTTGCAGCTCGACCGGATCATCGACGCCTGCTTCGACGTGGCGACACGGCTGTTCGGCATAACCTTCGTGGAGAAGAAAGGCATCGCCGTCTGGCATCCCGACGCCCGTGTCTTCGTGGTTAGGAATGCCGACGGCAGCGAGCGCGGCCTGTTCCTCGCCGATTATTTCGCCCGGCCGTCAAAGCGCTCCGGCGCCTGGATGAGCGCGCTGCAATCCGGTTATGGGCTCGGTCACGGCTCGAAACCGGTGATTTACAACATCATGAACTTCGCCAAGCCGCCGGTCGGCGAGCCGGCTCTGCTGTCGGTCGACGAGGCGAAGACGCTGTTCCACGAGTTCGGCCATGCGCTGCACGGCATGCTGACCGATGTCACCTGGCCGTCGGTCGCCGGAACCTCGGTCAGCCGAGATTTCGTCGAACTGCCCTCGCAGCTCTACGAGCACTGGCTGACCGTGCCGGCTGTGCTGGAAAAGCACGCGTTGCATGTCAAGACCGGCAAGCCGATGCCCAAGGCGCTGCTCGATAAGATGCTGGCCGCGCGGACTTTCGGCGCTGGCTTTGCAACAGTGGAATTCACCGCCTCTGCCTTGATGGACATGGCCTATCATGCGCGGCCGGATGCGCCGCAGGAGCCGCTTCGTTTCGAAGCCGAAACGCTCGAAAAGCTTGATATGCCTGATACCATCGCCATGCGCCATCGCACCCCCCATTTCGGCCACGTGTTTTCCGGTGACGGCTACTCCGCCGGCTATTACTCCTACATGTGGTCGGAAGTGCTCGATGCCGACGCCTTCGCCGCCTTCGAGGAGACCGGCGACCCCTTCAACCCCGCACTCGCCGAGCGGCTGCGCAAGAACATCTATGCCGCCGGCGGCTCGAAAGACCCGGAGGAGCTTTACACGGCGTTTCGCGGCAAGATGCCGTCACCGGAAGCGATGATGGTGAAGCGCGGATTGGTGTAGCGCTGGGTAATCTCCCCCCTCGAGGGGGAGATGGCCGCGAAGCGGCCAGAGGGGGTCGGTCCGACCGGGCTCGACCTGCCGCGGCAGAAAAAGGTTGGCGCTTCACGAGAGACGACCCCCTCTGTCGCCTTCGGCGACATCTCCCCCTCAAGGGGGGAGATTACCAGCGTCCTTCCACGGATCCGCCACCCTCGGCCAGATCGGCCGCGTCAGCTTGGTGTAGTTGGTCACCGCTGGATTGCTCGGATACGAACTCGGCGCCGAGACATAGATGATCTCGGCAGCGATCGGCTCGAAGCCGGCGTAGAAATGATTGGTCGACTTGATCAGCAGCATGTCCTTGGCCAGCGGATCGACACCGATATTGGAAAAGATATCCGGCTCGAAGGTCTGCGTGCGGTTGGTGTTGAGGATGATGTCGACCTCGGTGCCTTCGATGCGGACCAGGGCCGCCGGCCCAAGCGTCACCCGGCTTGGCCCGAAACTTTGCCAACCCTCCGCAACCGCCCTCAGCACCTTGACCCGTGCGTCGATCGGCTCCCCGGCCTGCGGTCCGGCCTTGCCGCCGAAACGCAGGTCGATGACCGCGCCCTCGCCGGCCGCCAGGCAAAAGGTGACGGCAATCGGATCCCAGATCGTGGCAACGCCGACATTGTTCAGCCCACGCTCCAGCATCTGGCGCAGCACGAAGGTGCCGTCGCCAGGAACGCCGCCGCCGGGATTGTCCCAGATGTCGGCGATAACCACCGGCTTGCCCGGATTTTCCGCGCACACAGCCAGCGCCCGATTGATGCCGTCGGCGGTGCTCAGCATCGTCATTGCCGTCTTCTCGCGCAGCGCATAGAGTTCGCGCCCCAGCCGTTCCGCCAGCGCGTCGCCCTTGGCCTTGTCATTGTCGGTGACAACCAGGATGCGCGTGCCCATCTCGGCCACGTCGGCAGCCATGAAGCCATGGATGACCGAGACCGACAGCACGCCGTCCTTGCCGTGCAGCGCCTTGATACGGTCGACGAAAGAGCGCATCGGCTCGCGGCTGGTCGGCAGCACCTGGATCATGCGGCAATCGAAGGTCGAGATGACAGGCTTGATCTCGCCGCGCACCGCTGCCAAGCCAAGCTCGACGACATGTTCGCCGCGCTCGTAGAAATCGGTGTGTGGAAATTCGAGGAAGTAGGCGAGGATGTCTGAGGCCGCGACGCGCTTCGGCGTCAGATGACTGTGCGGATCAAGTTCGACAGCGATCACCACCTCCGGCCCGACCATGGCCCGGACGCGTTCGAGCAGATCGCCTTCGCAATCATCATAGCCTTGCGCCACCATCGCGCCATGCAGGCCGAGGATGACGGCATCGACCGGCAGTGCTGCCTTGAGCTGGCCCAGGATCTCGTCGCGTAGCGCCTCATAGGTCTGCCGCTGCACCAGGCCGCCCGGCTCGGCCCAGGTGGCGGTGCCCTCGATGATGGTGAGGCCCTCTACGGCCGCGCGCCGGCGCAGCGCGACCATCGGCGACGAGCACAGGGTCGGCGTTTCCGGATGCTTGCCAGGCCCGGCATAGAAGGCCATCTCGAACGAGGCCCGGTCGGTCGGCACCGGCGAGAAGGTGTTGGTTTCCGTTGCCAGCGAGGCGGTGAAAATGCGCATGAAAGCTCCGTCGTGAATAGGCGCTATTTGACCGCTCCGAGCGCCAGCCCGCGGACGAGGTAACGTTGCAGCCAGATGAACAGGATGGCCACCGGCAAGGTCGCCAGCAACGTCGCCGCCATGACGTGGTGCCATTCGATCGTGTAGCGGCCGGCGACCAGCGAAAACACCTGGATCGGCAGCGTATAGCTTTCCTGGCTGCGCAGCATGGTGAGCGCGACGACGAATTCGTTCCAGGCATTGATGAAGGTGAAGATCGCGGTCACCGCGACCGCCGGCAGGCAGAGCGGCAGGAACACCTTGCGCAAGGTCAACCAGCGGCCGGCACCTTCCATCCAGGCCGCCTCCTCGAGATCGCGCGGAATGGTGTCGAAATAGCTCTGCAGCATCCAAACCGTGAAAGCGACGTTGAAGGCCATGTAGATGAAGCCGAGCGCCGTCGTACTCTCGACAAGGCCCCAGGCGGCCATCAGCCGGAACAGGCCAAGCACCAGCACGATCGGCGAGATCATCTGCGAGATCAGCAGGAACTGGCGCAAGGCGCCGTAACCGGCAAAGCGGAAGCGCGACATCGCATAGGCAGCCGGAACCGAGATCAGGATGGCGCCGACGGTGGCGATCACAGACACGTAGAGCGAATTGAGCAGCGCCTGGCCAAAGCCGGTCGCCACCCACATGTCGGAAAAATTCGACCAGCGGAATTCGCTCGGCCACCAGGTCGGCGACAGCACTTCCTGTCTTGGCTTAACCGCGGTCAGGAGCATCACGGCGAAGGGAAAGAGCGTCACCACGATCAGGGGCGTCAGCAGCAGCCAGGCGATGATCGAGCGCTTCAGCTTTCCCGTCATGAGCCGATTTGTCATGCGCGTTGCTCCCGCATTGCCAGCCGCACATAGATCATGGTGAAGACCAGCAGTATGGCGAACATCACCAGCGACACCGCCGACGCTTCGCCGAGTTTGCCGATGCGGAAGGCCAGCTTGTAGAGATGGGTGACCAGGATGTCGGTCGAGTTGGCCGGCCCGCCTTGCGTCATGACCCAGATGATCGGGAAGGAATTGAAGACGTAGATGGTGTTGAGCACGATGGCGATGTTGATGAACGGCTTCAGCAGCGGAAAGGTGATCTCGCGGAACTGCTGGAGCGGCGTCGCCCCCTCGAGAGCCGCCGCCTCGTAGAGGTCGTCCGGGATCGACGACAGCCCGCCGAGGAAGATCGTCGTCGTGAATGGCACAGTCACCAGGATACCGATCAGCACCTGCATCGGGAAAGCGGTCTCGGCGCTCGCCAGCCACTGGATGTTGTGATCGATGAGGCTGAGGCCGATCAGCGCCGAATTCAGCATGCCGCTTTCGCCGCTCAGCGCCCAGCGCCAGACCACCGCGGTCATGGTCAGCGACACCGCCCAGGGCAGCATGATGATGACGCGGGCGATGCCGCGGCCATAGAAATCGGTGTTGAGGATCATCGCCACCGGAATCGACAGCAAAAGCGCACCGCCGACGACCATCACGGTCCACTGGCCGGTGCGCCAGAGCGCGGCCATGAAATCGGGATCGGCGGTGAGCGCTGCGAAATTGGCAAAGTCGTTGAATTCGCGCAGCTGGCCGAAGCGGTTGACATCATGTGTCGAGATTTGGATCAGGTCCCAGACGGGCCAGAAAATAACGACCGCCGCCAGAAACAGGCTGGGCAAAGTCAGGAGATAGGGCAAGAAACGATTTTGCATCGGCTAGCCTGCAACCTCGGCACGCTGGAATCCGGGCCGGGAACCAAGGGGTGGCGCGCCCGCCTGAGGGGAGCGCGCCACGGGCGCAGGGAGATACGCCCTATTTCTTCAGGACGGCGTTGGCCTTGGCGGCTGCGTCCTTCAATCCTGCCTCGGGGTCGCCGCCGAGATAGATCTTCTGCATGGCATCCGACGTGATCTGCGCGACCTCTTCCCAGCCGGGAATGACCGGCGCGAAGCGGGCGTCGGGCAACAGCGCGGTGAACGCCGCCAGATCGGCATTGTTGACGTAATAGTCCATTTTCGCCTCTTCCTTGTTCACCGGTAGGAAGCCTTCACCTTGCGTGAACTTGGCGCGCTGTTCCGTGGTAAACAGGAAATCGAGCAGCTTCCAGGCCTCGTCCTTGTTCTTGGAGTTTTTGAACATGATGATGGAATCGGTGACGCCATACGTGCCGCGCGCGCCAGTCGGCCCGGCGGGAATGGCCGCCACGCCGTATTTCAGGTTCGGCGCCTCCTCCTTGATCTGGTTGGACAGGAAGGGTGCGGTGATCATCATGCCGACCTTGCCCTGCTTGAACAGGTTCTGTACGTCCTCGCGGCTGTTGGAGGTGACGCCGGGCTCCGTCAGACCTTCGTCGATCATCGACTTGTAGAGCTTGGCGGCTTCAAGCGCACCAGGGGTGCTGAGACCGGAGGTGCCGTCCTTGTTGAGGATTTCGGTACCGTAGGACCACATCGCATAGTAGTAGTAGACGTCGGTCTCGATCTCCTTGCCCTGCAGGCCGAAACCGAAGGTGCCGGACCCGAGCGCCTTGATCTTGCGGGCATCTTCCTGCAGCTCGGTCCAGGTTGCCGGCGGATTGGCGATGCCGGCCTTCTCGAACAGCTCCTTGTTGTAGTACATGGCGCGCGCCGAGGCCGCGATCGGCAGGCCGTAGGTCTTGCCGTCCATGATCGAGGGCGAAAGAAAAGTGTCGATGAAGCGGTCCTTGAAGTCAGGCTTGATGTAGCTATCGAGCGGCTCCGCGACGTCCTGCTGCACGAAGTCGATCAGCCAGCGCGTGCCGATGATCGAAAGATCGGCATTGGTGCCGGCGGTGATGTCGGTGGTCAGCTTCTGCAGCAGCACATCCCAAGGTACCACCTCGAACTTGACTGATATGCCGGGGTTTGCCGCCTCGAATTCCTTCTTGACGTCGGCGAAATAGGGAGCAGTCTTGGCGCTGTACTCGGCAACGGTGACGCGCACCTCGCCCGCATCCGCCTGCGCCGCGATTGCCAGCATGCTCATTCCGGCCATCAGGCCGGCAGTCCATTTTGCAAGGCTCATTTGATCTCTCCCATTTGATATTGCGCATGCGCGCTCTTCGTAGCCTAAGCCAGAAGATTTATGTGACTTTCCTACATTATCCGGGATTTAATGGCTTGCAAGCAGATTTTTCTGTTGCTTACTTACATATTCTGGCCTAGGCCTTGCACGGATCTGTCAGCGAGGACGACGCACGGTGGTTTCGCGACCCAAATTCGAAGGCAAAGCCGAGTTCGAGGGCAAAGCCGTCGTGGTGACGGGTGCCGGCGGCGGACTCGGCTCCGCTATCGTGGCGCTGATGGCGCAACGGGGCGCCAGGGTTATCGGCTGCGATCGATCGAGCGAGACGTTGAGGAGCCCGCATCTTGCTTCCCGCCACGTCTTCGATCTTCTCGACAAGGCGTCGATTGCGACGGCGATCACCGCGATCCTCGAACGGGATGGCGTGCCGGACATTCTCATCAACAATGCCGGTTGGACGCGCGCCGAGACGCTCTCCGCGCTCAACCCCGGCAGTATAGAGCAGGAACTCGACCTCAACCTGACCGGAGTGGTGACTTTCGCCGATCCGCTGGTCAAGGCGATGGCCGGGCGCGGCTCCGGCAGCATCGTTTTCATCTCCTCGGTCAACGCCATCGCGCATTTCGGCAATCCCGCCTATGCCGCGGCCAAGGCCGGCATCAACGCCTATGCCAAGGCGATCGCCGTCGAGCTCGGCCGCAACGGCCTGCGCGCCAATGTCGTCTGCCCCGGGTCGATCCACACCGCCGCCTGGGACCACCGCCTTGCCAAGGATCCCGAAATCCTCGGCAAGCTGCAGCGGCTCTATCCGCTCGGCCGCTTCGTCAACGCTTCGGAAGTGGCGGAAGCGGTCGCTTTCCTTGCGTCCGATCGCGCATCTGGAATAACAGGCGTGGTGATGCCGGTGGACGCAGGGCTGACCGCTGGTTGCCTGCCGTTCATCGACAATATTCTGGGAGCGTGAGCATGACCGACGTCGAGTTTCGCGACCTGTCGAAATCCTTCGGGCAGCACAAGATCCTCGAAAACATCAGCCTCGACATCAAGAGCGGCGAGTTCGTCGTGCTGGTCGGCCCATCCGGCTGCGGCAAGTCGACCTTGCTGCGCATGCTGGCCGGCCTGGAGACGATCACCTCCGGCGACCTGTTGATCGGCGGCGTGCGCGCCAATGCGCTGCCGCCGCAGCTGCGCAACATCGCCATGGTGTTCCAGTCCTATGCGCTGTTTCCGCACCTGAAGGCATCGGAGAATATCGGCTTCGGCCCGAAGATACGCGGCGAGGCACGCGAGGCGGTCGACCAAAAGGTCAAAAAGGCGTCCGGCGTCCTCAATCTGTTCTCCTATCTCGACCGCTACCCCCGCCAGCTGTCGGGCGGCCAGCGCCAGCGCGTCGCCATGGGCCGCGCCATCGTGCGCGAGCCGTCGGTGTTCCTGTTCGACGAACCATTGTCCAATCTCGACGCGCAACTGCGCGTGCAGATGCGCGTCGAGATCAAGGCGCTGCACCAGCGGCTGAAATCGACGATCGTTTATGTCACCCACGACCAGATCGAAGCCATGACCATGGCCGACCGCATCGTGGTGATGGATCGCGGGCGGATCCAGCAGGTCGGGGCGCCGCTGGAGCTTTATGACAGCCCGGCCAACAAGTTCGTCGCCAGCTTTCTCGGCTCCCCATCGATGAGTTTTGTCTCGGGTTCTCTCAAGACATCGCCCGAGAAAACCTGGTTCGAATCGGTCGGCGGCGGGCGGCTTGCGCTTGCCGGCAAAGAGGTACCTGTGGGCACTGCAGTGGAGGCCGGCATCCGGCCGGAGCACTTTGTCATCGGCGAGGCTGCCGACGCGATGGCGATCAAGGTGGATGTCGTCGAGCCGACCGGCTCGGAAACCCACGTCTATGGCGCCATCGGCACTGACACGGTGCGCGCCGTGTTCCGCGACAGGGTGCCGGTCAGGCCGGGCGACGTGCTGCCGGTGACTGTCGACCCCGGCAACATCCACCTGTTCGACAAGGCGACGGGCCTGCCTCTATGAAGACGCCGGCCGACATCATCACGCGACTACAGCTGATATTGCAGGACGGAACGAAGTCGGATCGCAAGCTGGCAGGCTTCGTGCTGGCCGATCTCGACTTTGTCTCCAAGGCGGCGATTTCGGAAATTGCCGCGCGCGTCGGCGTCAGCGAGCCGACCGTGACACGCTTCTGCCGCAACCTCGGTTGCGAGGGCTTGCGCGACTTCAAATTCTATCTGGCGCAAGCCATCGCCATTGGCGGCCAGTATCTGTCGCCGGAACCGTTGAACCGCGACGCGCGCGAACAGCGCATCGCTTCCGCCATCACCGAAGCGGCGATATCAGCCATCCAGCGCGCCAGCGAAAATCTCGACATGACGACGCTGGTCGCCGTCGCCGCACGCGTCGCCGTTTCCGGCAATGTGCTGTGCATCGGCTCCGGCGGCATTTCGTCGATGATGGCGACCGAGATGCAGAACCGGCTGTTCAGGCTCGGCGTGTCGGTGTTGGCGCAGATCGACGGACAGCTGCAGCGCATGTACGCCGCCGTTGCCACGCCCGACACCACGCTGATCGCCTTCTCTGTCTCCGGCTATGCGCGGTCGGTCATCGATGCGGTGCAGGTCGCCCAGCAATATGGCGCCACCACAATCGCCATCACCCCGCCGGATTCCGCACTCGCTAGGGTCGCCGACACGGTCATCCATTTCCAGTCGCTGGAGGACGGCAACATCTACAAGCCGACATCGTCGCGCTACGCGCTGCTGTCGATCGTCGACATGATCGTCACGTCGGTCGCCGAGACGCGTGGACCGCGGGTTCTGGAAAACCTGCGCCGCATCAAGCAGAGTGTGAACACGTTGAAAGTCGACGATCCGCGTCTGCCGCTGGGGGATTGAACATCCTATTAAGGCCATCACGACTGTTGGCCGAGCGCCTCGATGTTTTTCGCCAGCATCGCCGGGTCGCCTGCGATGCGCACGGTCTTCAGCCGGGCGGTGCCGCCAGCGACAATCGAGACGGCGGACACCGGCACGTCGAGCGTCTTGGCGATCAACTTTTCGAGCGCTTTATTGGCTGCACCGCTTTCCGGCACGGCGCGGACGCGAGCCTTGAAATGGCTTCGTCCGTCCGCTGACGTCTCGACGCCTTCAAGCCTGTCCAGCGCAGCCTTTGGCGTCAGCCGGACAAACAGGTCGACGCCACCATCGCGCAAGCGGAACGGGCTCACAGGATCAGAGGTGCCACCGTGGTGAGTATGAACTGCCGCAAGAAGAACAGGACCAGAAGCAGGATGATCGGCGAGATGTCGATGCCACCAAGGTCCGGCATGAAACGGCGGATCGGCCGCAATGCCGGCTCGGTCAGGCGGTAAAGCATGTTGCCTATGGAACCGACGAACTGATTGCGCGAGTTGACGACGTTGAAGGCGTAAAGCCAGGAGAAGATCGCCGAGGCGATGATGACCCACCAGTAGAGGTCTAGCGCCATGACGATTGTTTGAATGAGGGCGAGCATGCCGGTCTCCAATTGTTGCCGACATGTAGCCATTGCAGGCGAAACCGGCAAGTGCCGCCTTCCGCCGCATGCGGCCCGAAGTCGGCGGCCACCGATTTCGGCAAAGCGCCGCCTTGACAGGAAACCACGGCGCCCGATAAATGCCCCATCCGCTGGACGGGGCTGTAGCTCAGCTGGGAGAGCGCGTCGTTCGCAATGACGAGGTCAGGAGTTCGATCCTCCTCAGCTCCACCAGCGGAATAATCGATTTCTGCTTTTCACGACAAGAGAAACGCTGCGCGCTCGCCTGCCGGCGATATTTGTTGTGCCAACGTGCCGGCGAAGGCCGCTACTGCGCCTCGCGATACCCGATAAAACTGTTGTCAGTTGGGCTTTTGGCGGAAGCTGCCCGTGGATTGCCGCTATTTTTTTGGAAGCCGCCCCCCTAGATTGGCGCTACCAAATCAGTTTTCTGTGCGTTGTGACAAGGCGTTTCTGCGGGGCGACTGGAGACGCTATATGGGTTTTCGAATCGAAATGAAGAAGCCGCCTGCGGAAGCAAAAACGTGTCAATTCGCGAGAATCTCGCTGCAAACCTTAGACGGCTCTGCAAGGACCATGCCTCCGTAAGCGCGGTATGCCGTGAGCTGGGCATCAACCGCACGCAGTTCGAGCGCTACCTGCAAGGACAGACGGTTCCCAACAAGGCCACCGCCGCGCTGATATGCGACTACTTCCGGATCAACGAGCCCGAACTGTACCGGGATCCCGGTGTCGCCGAACCCAGGGTCCGCGGCCTGCCGCAGGTGTCCGAGGGCTTGTTCAACCAGATGATCCGCCCGCCCAGCCCATCGATCGCGGGGGGCACCTATTTCACCTATTTTTCGATCCCGGCCCGGCCCGACCACTTGATGCGGTCAGTAACCTTCGTGCGTCGCCAGGCCGAGTTGGTCACCTTCAGAAGCGTCACCGGATGGTCGGAACGCCAGGGATCGACATCAGCGCGGGCGCGAGGCAACCACTATGGAGTGGCGATCTCGCGCCTGAACTGGATCTATTTCAGCGGCATCAACCGCCGCCAGACCGGCGAACCGTCGCTGATCTCCGTGCAATGGGCTCCGATCTTCGAACCGGTGCTGATTGGCAAGGCCATGCTTCTGACGGAGGCCGGGCCGGCATTCGTGTCCGTCATCATGCGGCGCGACACCGCCAACATCCGTTCAAGGGACGCCATCCGCATGGCACATGTCATCAGGCTCGACGATCCCGGCGTCGATCAACTTGTGGTCAGCCTGACCCAGGATGGGCTGGGCTGATCGCCTCGATCACCGTGGTTTACGCTAAATAAGAATAAGCCTATACCGAAAAAGCGTACGTTAGCGATTGTCTACTCTGTATCCGAATAAAAACGATATTTTACACTTTAACACCAAGAAAGATAATCCGTCCGCCTGTCTTTGGCTCGCGGATTTACTACAATTTTAACAGATCGTTAACGCTTTCGACCTTACATTTCTTGCTGTGGATCTCGTTCTGGATGAGCTTTCAACGGATCCCGATGGTCAGGAAGGGACAAAAATGGCCAGGAAAGTGAACACAGCTCCGAAGCTGACGATTGCGGCCGGCACGCAGACTGTCTTCTTTTCGCAGGCCATGCACGACAACAAGCGCTGAAGGCGTTCCGCGCCGACGTTCCCCAGGGTACCATCAGTCTGACAGGAGCAGCACGTGTCGAATCAGTCCTTACGTCAGTCGGAACTCGACAGTCTTCAGTATATTTCGTCGGTAACCAATGAGCTCGTGCAGATGGCTGAAGCCGGCCGTTTTCCCATGATCTCTTATCTGCTGGGCATGGCCTATGCGGAAGCCTTCGACGTTCTTCGCGGCGCACGGCCGGCCAGGCACACGCAGCTCAGTGGTAACCCGCTGCACCCCAAGGCAAAGGACATTCGCACCGCCCAGCCCAGGAGTGCGTAGCGGCATGCGCTCGTCGCGGTAGCAATTGACGACAGCTGCCAGGCCGTCAGTGTCTGGAGCGGAGTGGACGCCTTCCGACGACCCGAATCTCAGGATGCTGCGCACGAAATGCCTCTTCTATCTGCGGCAGGTCGAGGCCGTGAGCCTGTCGTTGAGCTACTGATGGGCCCGGCCTTAGTCTAGTCTCTAGTTGCGCAGGCTGAACACGAATGGCGCCGTTCGGCTCTGGCGCGAACCGAGTTCCGGCGGCGGTGCCGGCACTGTGGCGCCTTGCAGCACCGCCAGTGCGGCACGGTCCAAATCCGCATCTCCGGACGAGCGAGAGAGCCTGGCGGACAGGACCCGGCCGGACGAGTCGACCGTGAACGCGACATACGGCTTGCCTTCCACCCGGCGAGCCTTGGCCGAACTGGGATAGCGCGTGTGCCGCTTGATCCAAGCGCCCAGGCGCGAGTCCCACTTGCTGGCGTCGCCGGAGCGCGTCGTCGGTGCTGCCGACTTCGGCGCTGCGGTCCTGGATGCGGGCTTTGCATCGGTACTTGCGACGGTTGCCGTCCTCGGCGGCGGCGCCTTCTCCTTCTTCGACGGTGGCTTGGGCTTTTCGCCAGGCTTTGGCGGCTTGGCCTCGATTGGTTTCTTGTCCTTGACCACATCGACCGGTTTCGGCTGCGGCAAGGGAATGACGACCTTGGGTGTGACAGCCTCCACAACATCCGGAACGGCCTCATCCGGCGGCTGGTCGACCTGTTCAGCCATTTCGGTCTGGGTGGGCTCGTCGGGGGCGACGGCTTCCGTCTGTTCGATAACCGGCTCCGCCTTCTCGACCGGCACTTCAGGCGTCGGCTCGGTCGTTGGTGTCGGCTCGGCCTGATCTGATGTCACCGCGTCCGGCGCCGCAAGCTGTTCCTCCACGGCCGGCATCACCACCATCGGCGCCATCTCGATCACCAGAGCTGGCGGCGGACCGCCGTCCGGGTCGGTGACCATCGTGAAATTCTGCATGGCATAGGCGACCGCGACATGGGCTCCGAGGACCAGCGCGGCTGCAATAGCCCACAAGCCAAAGTCGCGCCAGCCGAAGCGCGACAACTCGACCGAGGGCAAGGCGGCCGCATGCATCATGGCCCCGCTGCACCAGTGGCTGCCGGCGCCGCCTCGAGGCCGACCAGCGCGATCTTCAGATAGCCGGCGCCGCGCAGCAGGTTCATCGCGTCCATCAAGTCGCCATAGGCGACCGCCTTGTCGGCACGCAGGAAGATGCGCGTCTGCTTGTCGCCTTTTGTCCTGCTGTCCAGCGTCGCGGCGAAAGCCGGGCGCGGCACGCTATCGTTGCCGATCGCCAGCGTCAGGTCGTCCTTCAGCGTCAGGAACAGCGGCGTTTCGGGCCGCGGCGCGGGCGTTGCAGTCGAGCCCGGCAGGTCGACATTGACATCCACCGTCGCCAGCGGTGCCGCGACCATGAAGATGATCAAAAGCACCAGGATGACATCGATGAAGGGGGTGACGTTGATCTCGTGGCTCTCCTCGAGATCCTCATCCATGGTCTGTCGGATTCTGCTGCCCATGGCGTTACTCCGCCGCCAGCGCCGTTGCCGGTACGACCGTGCGGAAGTCGAGATCGCGGCTGACCAGCCGTTCGACGCCCGCCGAGGCATCGGCGAGGATCTGCCGGTAGCCGGCTATCGAGCGGGCAAAGACGTTGTAGACGACGACGGCCGGTATTGCCGCCACAAGGCCCATCGCCGTGGCAAGCAGTGCCTCGGCGATACCTGGCGCGACCACGGCGAGATTGGTGGTCTGCGCCTGCGAGATGCCGATGAAGGCGTTCATGATGCCCCACACGGTGCCGAACAGACCGACGAAGGGCGCGGTCGAGCCAATCGTCGCCAGCACACCGGTGCCTCGCGACATGCGCCGCGACGCCGCCGCCTCGATGCGCGACAGCCGTGATGTGACGCGTTCCTTCAGCCCGTCGCCCGAGACATGATCGAGCGCGCCGGCCGAAAGCGCGGTCTCCTCCTCGGCCGCCCGCACCAGAAGCGCGCCGGGGCCGCCGCTGCGGTCGAGCGCACGGCTGGCCTGCTTCAGCGTGGCGGCATCGCCGATTGCCCGGACGGCGCGGCGGATGCGCAGCTTGCCACCAAAAATCTCGAGCGATTTGGCCAACCATATCGTCCAGGTGACGAGTGAGGCAAAGGCCAGCCCGATCATCACCGCCTTGACGATGATATCGGCCGCCATGAACATACCCCACGGCGACAGATCATGCGGCAGGGTCGACTCCATCGCCGCTAAAGGGCCGGTCCCGCCGGGCACGGTCGTGTTCGGCTGATTGGCTGGCCGCACCGGCGCCATCGTAGCCGGCGGCGCGACTGCCGGTGCAGCGGGCGCCGGTGCAACGGGCGCTGGCGGCGCGGCGGGCGCTTCGATCGCGGGCGCGCCCCTGACCGGTTGCTCCTGGGCGGTCGCGCTACCCACCGACAGGATGACGGATGCGACCAACGCCGCCAACAAACCATATCTAGACAACAGCGTCTTCCTTGTTCTCACAGCGGCCAGCCGCTTTCTATTTCCCACCGCTGCATCAAATCTCCTCACTGCACGTAACCGACGGGCTGGCCGGTGACGGGGAGCGCGAACACGCCCATCTCCACGCCGAAAATGCCTTTCAGCACATCGCTTCGCATGATCTCGCCAGGCGTGCCGCGCGTCAGCAGCTTGCCGTCCTTAAGCGCGATCAGCTCGTCGCAATAGCGCGCCGCCATGTTGGGATCGTGCAGCACCACCACCACGCAAAGGTCGCGTTTGCGGCTGAGATTTCTGACTAGCCCGAGCACCTCGACCTGATGGGCGATGTCGAGTGCCGAGATCGGCTCGTCGAGCAGCATGACGCCGGCGTTCTGTGCCACCAGCATGGCCAGCCAGGCGCGCTGGCGTTCACCGCCGGACAATTCGTCCACCAGCCGGTCGGCAAAGCCTTCCATGTCGGTCAGGGCCAGCGCCTCGTCGACATGCTGCCTGTCCTCGGCACGGAAACGGCCAAGCGCGCCGTGCCAGGGATAGCGCCCGAGCGTCGCCAGTTCGCGCACGGTGAGACCGGTCGCCGCCGGCGTCGTCTGCGGCAGATAGGCAAGCGCTCGAGCGAACTCGCGGGCGCCCCATTGCGGCAGCGGGCGCCTGGCGAAGGTGATCGCGCCCGAGCTTGCCGGCTGCTGGCGCGCCATGAGCTTGATCAGCGTCGACTTGCCCGAACCATTGTGGCCGATCAGCCCGTAGACGCGCGAGCGCTCCAGTTCGAGCGAGACCGGACCGAGCAGGGTCCTCGCGCCGACGGCAAAGCGCACCGCGTCGATATGGAAGGCAGTCTGGGCATCAATTCCAGCCACGATCATGGCATCTCTCCAATGCGGCCGCTTGCATCTCCAGATTCCGGCTTTCGGCAAGCCGATGCCCCGGTTGACTAGGAAACATGACGTTGCTAGTCAACATTAAAGATGACTGCAACGATCAACAAACCGTCGTGACCTGCCGCACCTCGGCATTCTGCCGCTTCGCGTTGGGCTGCCACGCCGGTGGACGGCTGCTGCTTCGCCGGTCAGGATGGGCCCCACAAATCGGTGAGGAGAGCCCGGATGATCAAGGCAACGCCCTTCGACTTCCCCTTCGACGGCAGGCTGGTTGCCGAAAACACCGCGCTGATCGTCATCGACCTGCAGCACGATTTTCTGTCGACGACGGGCTACTTCGCCAGGCAGGGATATGACCCGTCGCCGCTCAGGGCGATCCTGCCGGCCGTGAGCCGGCTGATAGCGGCCGCCCGCAAGGCCGGCGTCAGGATCATCCACACCAGGCAGGGCTATCGGGCTGACATGGCCGACATGACGCCCTACGAGAAATGGCGCCGCAAGCGCGGCGGGCTCGAAGGCACCGAGATCCTGCTGCGCTCGGGTCCAGGGTTCCAGATTGTTCCGGAGATCGACGTCGCGCCGAAGGACATCATCGTCGACAAGACCTGCAACAGCGCCTTTACCTATACGGATTTCGAACTTGTCCTGCGCGCGCAAGGCATCACGCATCTGCTGTTTTCAGGATGCACAACGGATGTCTGCGTCCACACCACGCTGCGCGAGGCATGCGACCGCAATTTTCAATGCCTGACGATCTCGGATGCCTGTGCCAGCGGCGACAGACAAGCCCACGAAGCCGCGCTTCATATGGTGACAATCGAGGACGGCGTGTTTGGCGCACTGACGGATTCAGACGCCGTCATAGAGGGCCTGTCGCGGCTTGGCGACAGGCCTGAAGCACCGAAGGGCTGAAGGCCCTCACCCCGCTGCGCGCGTCTCAATACCCGCGCGCGGCGCGAACGTCCCGGGCTGGAATGCGTCCGTTTCGCGGCGCACCAGCGAATTGCGCAGCAGGGCGATCGTTTCCCGGCCGACGGTGGCGATCTCACGCGGCGTGTCGACGCCGACAATCATGAATTCATCAATGCCGAGAGCCGCATAGGCAAGCAGCGACAGGGCGGCCTGGGCCGGCGGGCCGGCCACGTCGACCGCCTTGAGGCCGGGGGCGGAAGCACCCTGGTGGATCCTGACCGGAAGCGCAAAGCGCAATTTGCTCGCCCGGCCGTGTTCGGCGGCCGCGACCCGCACCCGCTCCATGGACTGCCGGACTTCGTCGATCGAGCCCGGTGCCAGTTCGAAGACATCGGCATGCCGGCCAGCCACCTTGACTGCCGTCCCGGATTGCCCGCCCATGCGGATGATCAGGTCGGCGCCGTGCGGACCCTTGCGCGGCACGTAGCCGCCTTTGATACTGTAGAACGCGCCTTCATGGTCGAAGGGCCGGTCGTTCGACCAAAGCCGCTTGAGCAGCACCAGATATTCGTCGATGCGCTGCCAGATGACGGTATGGCCGACCGGCCGTGTTTCGGCGTCGGCGTCGCTCAGCGGCTCGCTGATCATCCGCAGCACCAGCCGCCCGCCGCTTTTCCTATCGATCGACGCAAGCTGGCGGGCCGCCACGGTCGGTTCAACCACGCCCGCCCAGTGCGTCAGCACGACTTCCAGCGACGAAGTCCGGTCCAGCACCTGGGCAGCAAGATCCATATCGGTCAGCAGCCCGGCCGAGTCGTCGACGACGATCTTGCGGAAACCGCCGTCCTCGATCAGTCCGAGCTTGGTCGCGGTCTCGGCGAAGTCATAGAAAAAGGGAACTGCAGCGTCGGCGGTCTTGCCGGGAACATGCGTGAACTCGATCGGCATTGCCATCTCCTCAATTGTGTCGGGCGCGCGCAAGCGCACCGAGGATTCGGTTCATTCAACTCCGATTGCCTGGAAGCGGTGGGGTAGCTAACCCCGGTCGATCTGACGAACGCTAGGGGATGAGGCCCAGAACAACGGCCCCGGTGAACACAAACGCAAGGGCAAAGACCACATAGGCGAAAGCGCCGGCATAGGCCGGGCGGAAGGTCTGGGCATTGGCCAGCCTCTGGCCGCTGCGATCCGTCTGGGCGTTCTGGATATAGGACATATCTGCCTCCGTCTCGCCGGTTAATCTATAAAACTTGTAGACTTTGTCGATTGCTATTTTCGCACCTTAGAGAGAATAATTTTCTCATTTATGTTCGAAAATTGGTTGTCACTTGCTGAGCGCGTATGATCGAGCAAGCGGCCGAACATGGCATGTCCAAATCGCCTGTGCGTGGGATGGACCTATGGCCGTGTCCCTGCTGCACCCAATTCGTGCGTTGGCTGCCCGCTGCGAGCGCGGTAGCATCGCCCAACCATGCAGAGCGGAATCGTCAAATAGGGAGCGAGGCAATGGGCACAAGACTGGCCGGCAAGGTCGCTATCATTTCAGGCGGCGCGACGGGAATGGGCGGGGCGGCCTCGGAACTGTTTGCGGCGGAAGGCGCCAAGGTGGCGATCATCGACCGCAATAACGAGGCCGCTGTCGCAACCGCGGCGGCGATCCGGGAGCGTGGCCATGTCGCCGCGCATTTCGTCGCCGACGTCTCCGATGAAGGCCAGGTCGAATCGGCCGTGAAGGGCGCGACTGAAAAGTTCGGTCCGGTCACCGTGCTGTTCAACCAGCCGGCACCATCGTCATCAAACCCTTCCTGGAGACGACGGTACAGGAATGGGATTGGCTGCATGCCGTCAATGTGCGCTCGATGTTCCTGATGACGCGCGCCGTGCTGCCCGGCATGATCGCGGCGGGCGGCGGCTCGATCGTCTGCACCTCGTCGATCTCGGCGGTGGCGGCGACGCCGAACGAAGTGCTCTACGACACCACCAAGGGCGCCTGCCACATGTTCGCGCGCGCCATCGCCGTCGAGTTCCGCGACCGCAACATCCGCTGCAACGCCGTATGTCCCGGCTTCATCCGTACGCCGCACGGCCTGCGCGAGGTCGCCGATTTGGGCAAGCTCGGTGTCGATGTCTCCGACGCGGCACTGGCCGCGCAACAAGGCCGCATCGGCGAGCCGGAAGAGGTGGCCAAGGCAGCGCTGTACCTAGGCAGCGACGAGTCGAGCTTCGTCAACGGCACGCATCTGTTCGTCGACAACGGCTTTACCGCGATGTGATCTTTTCCTCGCCCCCACGAAAGTGGGGGAGAGGTGGCTCGGCGAAGCCGAGACGGAGAGGGGGAAAGGCTCGACCTGTCTTATGGCCTCATAGACAATTCACCAGCGTTGCTCCCCCTCTCCGACCGCTTCGCGGCCACCTCTCCCCCGATCGACGCAGGGCTGTCCGGGGAAAGTTTTGAGTGAATCGAAATGCCGCATGTGCATGCCCCGTAAAACGGGGTTTGTCCGTCTTCTCTCT
>NZ_JAMYSC010000051.1:0-42421 GCF_040321755.1 Mesorhizobium sp. M0276
CGCGGCTTCCTCTAGCCCCCGCTCCCCCTCTTCCTACTTCTGAGTTGCTCCTGGCTCCGTGGCGGCGGCGCGGGGTGGGGGCGGGCCGCCGGCGGGCCCCCCCCCCCCCCGGCCGCCGGGTCGCCCGAATTGGAGACCTGTTTGGCAGAGCTGCTGTTCACCACCGATGACTTTGCGCCGATTGGCATTCCTCGGTCGCACGTTCCGATGCTGCTCGATCGCGAGATGCGGCTGGTTGAACCAGCTTGCGCCTGGCTATTGCATGTTGCCCTCGTGAGGGGACGGACGCGCAGCATCCACACGTGGCGCACTTACGGTGAGGTTCTCTACGACTGGTGGCAGACGCTCGAAGCCAATGAGTGGGCCTGGAATGTGATCGGGGTGGCGGAAATCGCTGCCTACCGCGATCGAATGCTCTCCGGTCGCAGCGATCATACGAGGCGAGCGTTTGCACGGAGCACCATCAATGGCCGGATCAGAACGCTCGCTCTGTTCTACCGATGGTGTGTCAATGCTGGCCTGACCGAAAATGCTCCGTTCACTGCGAGCGAACTGGCCTTGTCGCGGAGCCGGCCGCAAGGCTTTCTTGCGCACGTTGACGCGACAGGCGGACAGCAGGTCGTCAACGAATTGACTGTCCGACATACGCCGACGCTTCCCAGGCCGCTTTCGCCAGCCATGCTGCGGCGTGTAATGGCCAATTTGGGATCACGCGACCGACTGATCGTTGAATGGGCCGTCGCCACAGGCATGCGCCGGATGGAAGTCGCCGGATTGGGACAACGGGCGATTCCGCGATCCAACTCGGATGCCCTGACAGCCATCAAGATCGAGGAGACCAAGGGTGGCAAGCCGCGGACCGTTTATCCACCATCGCCTCTGGTCGATCGGACACGCGCCTATATGCGTGAAGAGCGCACCATCATTGTCCGGCGTGCGCGATCGCGACATGGCGACTATAGGGAACCGGACGCGGTCTTCCTTACGGAATCCGGACGCGCGATCAGTGCGCGGCGCATCGGTGCAATGTTCGCGGCAGCTGCGGCTGCCGAAGGTGTCACCGCGAGCTTTCATGCGTTGCGCCACACCTTCGCAACGGCGATGCTCCGGTTCCTGCAACGGCGGGCACAGCACGAGCCGGAGCTCAATCCCCTCCTGACCCTCCAGGTGATCCTGGGGCATGCCGACCTCACCACGACCGCAATTTATTTGCGCGTTCTGGCAACCGATCTTACTTTTGTGGAGGCATCGGTCGATGAGCTGTATGAGGCTCTTCTGTGATGGCCCGGCGGCGCAAGGATTATCGGCTCGCGCCATCACCGGTACCGCTGGCGGGCGTGCCCGGTTCTCTGATCGTCAACTTCCTTGATCCCGACGGCAAGCTGGAGCGCAGCTTCGACTTCTCGGTCTATCGCAACAGGCCTGGGGTCGCGGCCGACAGCATCATGCGGGCCACAGCGCCGCAACACGCAGGGGCGCCTTCCACATACTCTGTCGCTGGTTCGGGTTCCTGGATGAGCGAATGCCCTCTCGTCTCAATGCGCGAGGTCACCTCGGACGTGTTAAGATCGTTCATCGCATGGCTCAATGCCAAGTCATGGGCAAAAAGCACGCGTCACGCCAGCTGGTCGCAGCTCAAGCAAATGGTCCGTTGGTTGAAGCGGAACTGGCCAGGGCTAGTTGCACCAAATCTTGAGATCCCGTTCAACGCCTTCCCAAGGAAAAACGCAGAGACGCGCCCTCGCGACGCCTTGACCCGATCGGAAATAGAAGCGGTGCTAGTCGCGGCCAGGAGAGACATCGAGGAGAGCTGGTCGACTTTCCAAACAGGACAAGCCCTGCTCTCGCAGGTCGATCGCAAGGCCATCGCGCGGGAGCACGATCTTAGCCGCCTCGATCTCAACGATCTCGGCGTTATGCTTGCTGTCATCGTTGAGCATTATGGCGGCGTCGTTCCTCCGCAGAACGTCACATTGGAAAGGGGTGCGGGCCGGTGGCGGCTTTACTTCGCAGCGCTCAGACATGGCGGGACCCCAAAGCTCGTCAGCTATCTTCATACCCTGCCCGAAACGCTCATTCCCTACATGATCGCTATCGGAGCGCAGAGCTATGCGAACCCAGAGGCACTTCGCGAGATGCGGCGGGACTGCATGAGCGAGCATCTGCTGCTCGATGGACGCGAGGTCATGACCTGGTCGAAAGGCCGTTCCAATCGCATGCAACGTCGCAGCTTCCTACGTGACAAGAGCCTCTCAGTGCCGAACCTGATCGACCGCGTTCTGGCGATGACAGCACCACTGCTGTCGCATGTCCCAGCGAAAGATCACGATCGGCTGTTCCTGGCGGCAAGCATAAACGGCACGCGGGCGATCAAGCTGATTCCCGACTATCTGATGAGCAAACATGTTCGGCTGTTCGCTCAGCGCCATGGTCTTGCCGATGAGAGCGGCGCGCCTCTTGCATTGACCCTGGCGGCATTGCGCACAACGGGACTTACACTGGCGCATGAGGCGCTTGGGCACGACATCCTGAAAACCCAGATACTCGCCAATCACTCTACGCCTGACACGACGCAGCGATATGTCGATCGGCCGATTGCACGCAGGGCGCAAGAACGGGTCATCGGCAATCTTCAGGCCCGCTTCATCGACGTTGTTCGAGGCGCGGATGGCAGCCATAGGCACATCGAACTCGACACGCAGGTGATCGACGCCAGACATGCCACCGCTGCAGGGTTCACCTGCAGCGATCCTCTGGCGGGTGTCGCAGAAGGTCAGAAGGCAGGACGTCTCTGCACGGCCTGGCTTGGCTGCTTCACCTGCCCGAACGCCGTGATCCCGCTCGATTCGGACGTTTTGGCGCGCTTGCTGTCCACCCGGGACGCCCTCGTTGCTGCGCGCAAGACATTGGCGCCAGACCGTTGGAGGCTCCTCTATGCACCGAAACTGGAAATCCTCGAGAACGACATCCTGTCCCGCTTCTCTCCCGAACTGCACCTTGCGGCGTCAGGCATGACGGCGCCAGCTTTGCCGGTGATTGAATGAAAGCGCGGCTTGATAAGACTACCTCGATAGCAACGTGGATGGATGCAGCGGTATCGCCGAAGAGCCGCTTTGGCGACGACGAATGGCTGCTTGATATCCGAACGGCTGGTCGTCGCGCCGATCAGAACAGAATAGGCTGGCTGCTGCCGGTACCGAAGGAAGCGCTGATCAGCACAAAGGCCTGGATTGCCCTCCACGTTGCGGCAAAGCAGTTCCTCTGGTCCATGACCGTCAATCCGCCCACAGGTCGAAAACGACTGTCGGCAAGCTCGGTGCAGAGCAAGAGCATCAACCTGAAAACCATGATCAGGTGGATGGCGATAGATGGACTGGAGACGTTCAGCAGCATCGATGCTGCGGCGGTGGAGCGGTTGCGGGCCTGGCTTTTGACGCGGCCCGGATACAGCGGAAAGCCCATTACCGCCAACACCATTGTCAATTACATGGTGGTGCTGAAGGACCTTTATCGGCAACGCGCAAAGTTCGAAGATGCACCGTTGATCGATCCTCTACCACAGGAAACAACCTACGAAGCGGCGGGACTGACGCCGGCAACGAGAGGTGCGATCCCCTTCATCCCCGACGCCATCGCGATCTCCCTGCTGAACATCGCCTTGCAGTGGGTCGAAGAGCATGGTCCGACGATCGTGAAAGCGGAAACCATCCGTCGCGAAGCGCGGGCCTTTGGATTGACACAGCGCCATCGTCGCGGCCCATCGCATTTTGTCCGTAGCGCCTTAGCCCGTGCCGCATTGGCGGGGCCGGCAGGCGAACCCTTGTTGGGTGCCTATGCGGTCCGCCATGCCGCCACCCATCTCGTCGAGGCCTGCTATATCGTCATTGCCGGCTTCGTCGGCATGCGCGTGAGCGAAATCCTCTCGATGGAGGTTGGCGCAATCGAGTTCCGCGCCATCGGCGAAACCGGCGTCAAGCAGGCCTATGTCGTGGCCAGGCTCTTCAAGACCGTCGACCAGCATGGCGGGCGGGCGGAGCGCTGGATCGCTCCAGAACCTGTCGTGACAGCGGTCAAGCTGCTCGAGCAGTTGAGCGCGCCGTTCCGGGAGGTGTCTGGCAAGCGCGAGCTCTTCCTTGTGAAAAATACGCAGTACGGCGAGATCGTACCGGTCACCCAGATGCACATCGGCTGGCGGATCAATGACTTTGCCCGTCATGTCGGAGTGCCATTGCATGAAGGAAAACCTTGGCCCTTCAGCACTCACCAGTTCCGCAAAACCTTCGCGCGCTTCGTCGCGCGTAAAGACCGATCGCAGCTCCTCGGTCTGGCCGAGCATTACAAGCACGCGTCGGTCGCGATGACCGCGCGCGGATATGTCGGCAGCGACTTTGATCTTCATCAACTGGTCGACCATGAAAGCCGCGAAGAGACAGCGACAGCGCTGGAAAGGCTGTTGGTGAGCGACCGGCTCGCGGGACGGATGGGCGAACGGATTGTCGCGGGCAACGCGCGCTTCCGGGGACGCGCCGGCGAGCAAGTGAGGCGCGATTACATAGAGTTCGTGCTCAAGGAAACGGACCTGCGGATCCATGCCTGTGACTACGGCTGGTGTGTCTTCCAGTCGGAAACCAGCCGATGCAGCGGCGAAGTTGCGCCGAACGAGGCAGGCCGGAGCCCTTCGGTCTGCCTGGGGTGCGCCAACATGGTGATCGAGGCGCGTCATGCGCCGTATTGGCGGGACCGGCGGGCCCGCAATGAAGCCTTGATGCCGGGCGCCAATCCGATGACGGCCGCCGTTCTCACAGAAGCGATCGACCAGTGCGAATACGTCCTGAACAAGATCGGAGGAGATGATGAGCACATCTAATCCGCCATCCGCGTCAGCAACGTCCGCCGCTCGTGCCTATCGCGCGGCTCTTGCCCGTCTGGTCCGCGGCGAAGGACGTCATCCGGATCATCAGGGCCGAGTGGTACGGATCAATCCGGCTTCCGTTGCGCGGGAGGCAGGCAAGAGCCGCAATCCGCTCTACACGACCCACCGCGACATCCTCGATGAAATCGAGGCAGCTTCGCAGGCACCGGGGCCGGCCAAGGATCTGGCTGCAAGAGTGCAAGAGATGGGAGCAGAAATTGCGCTCCTGCGATCGGACGCCCGTCGGCACGCCGAAGAAAAACGCAAGTTGGCGACCGAGAACCTTTCCCTTCTGCACAGAGCAAGGGTTGCCGAAGCGCAACTGGCTTCATTGCAGCGGCGAGCGGCAACGGCGCCCGCCGCTGAACTGTCTGTCAGGCCGCTGCGCTGACCTGGCTGGATGGTTGCCGGGCATGCATCCAGTCGGCCGCCTGTTGAGCCTTGCTGGCGGCGGTGAAGATAGCGGAAGAGTCATTGCGCAGGACCTTTAGCCAACTTGAGATGTACGAGGCGTCATCAGGTCGAGGACCCGCCACAATACCGAGGTCTGCAAGGATCATCGATGACCCCACCTGGGCAATAATCTCCTCCATGGCATAGGCCTCGGAGCCGAACCGTCCGGATAGATCGCGGTCAAGTCGATGCTTTGCTGCCGTTGCATGGAGCCCTTCATGAAAAAGCACACTATAATGAGAGGCAGCATCCCTGAATGAACTGAAACTTGGGAGATGCACCCGATCAGCCGATGGCAAATAATAGGCTTCATTGCCGCCATAGACGGTATTGATGCCAAGGTTGGCGTAGAAAGCATCGGCATGGGCGACGCGTTCTTCTTCTGAGTGCGCAGCAATAGGTTCCGGCTCGTAGCCATCGACCTGCGCGCAGTTGAACACGGAATAGCCGCGAGCAAAGAAGCGGCGGCGCTCCGCTCCATCATCCGAACCGCTGTCATCCTCGTCACCGTCACCGCCGATCTGCTTCCAGAAAACGACCGTCGTGGAGCGCTCGCCTTTACGCACCTGAGCGCCAAGCGCCTGCCACTGCCGATAGGTTCCCCAGAGGCCTGTTGGATACGCGGCGCTTTGCGCCGCGACCCACAAGGCGAGTGTGTTCACGCCCCGATAGGCCTTGCCGGAGGCGACGTTGACGGGCCGCGCCGTCGCGGAGCCGTTGTGGTGCCAAGGCATGACATACTCGCCGGCGCCGGCTTCGATAGCCGCAACAATCTCGGCTGTTATGCGGGCGTAGACATCCGCGCGATCGAGAGAAGCCATGGTCAGGCCCTCCCAGCAACAGGCGTCGCGACAAGGAGGACACTTGCGATGAAACCTAACTCGTGTGCGACGCACGAAACGTAAGAGTCCGGCGACTCGAACGGCTCGAAGACGGGCATTCCGATGATGTCGTCAGTGAGATTGTAGTAGGCCCTGTTGCCGCCGTGACGGATCCTGGCGCCGGTATTGGCGAAGAAGGCGTCGGCGGTGATATAGCGCTCCATCGGCGAGAGCGGCTCGATTGGCGCGGGGGTGAACTGCGCCGGCAGGTTGTCGATCTGGTCGCAGTTGAAGACGCAATAGCCTTTCAGGAAGGGGATGCGCTGCTCGATTTCCTCGCCGTTTTCGCCTTCCTCGGTCTTTTCGATTGCACCGGCATAGACGACGAGTGTGGAGGTTTCTCCCTTTCTGACCTGTGCACCCAGCTCCTGGGCCTGGCGATAGGTCATCCAGTAGGGGGAGGTGTACCCATTAGCCGTCGCCTCCATCCAGAGCAGAACGGTGTTGATGCCGCGATAGGGCACGCCATTGTGGCGCAGCGGCCGTGTCGGCGTTCCGTTGGCGCCCCATGGCTGGTGCCAGGGCCGAACGCCGGCCTCGAGCTGCTCGACGATGTTGTCGGTGATGCGTTGATAGACGTCCTTGTCCGGACGGCGGACGGTGGCGGGACGCTTGCGGGATTTGCTGGTCATGACGCTTTCTCCGGTCACGGGACCGGGGAAAGCCTCTCTCTCCCACTCAGGCCCGTTCGACCGGGCCTGTGCTTTCTCTTACTCTTGAAAGGAGGACCTCGCCCGCCCACCTTCTGCCGGCCAGGCAGGGGCGATGCTTGGCGCATAAGGTTTGTGAGCGGCCGCAGCCTGGGCGTCGCAAGAGCGATCGTAGCCCGGACGGGGCGAGACCCGTTTCGGGGCTCGACGAAGCTTGGCAAGCGCGTCCGCGCAGCGGATGCCGAGCCTTAGCGGAGCTGAGCGCGGCCGCGCAGCGGCTTGCCCTTTTCGGCCTGGACGTTCACCACAGCGCGACTAACTCCATGGAGAAAGCGCTTTTAGAAGGTATCCCAGGCGCCCCTTCCGCGTCAGGCGCCAGCCGAAGCCAGGGGAAGCGTGACGCTGATCAATTCGATGGGCGTATCGGAAGGGAAATGGCGAATAATTTTCGAGAAACTTGGCATACCTTTCTCGGCTCCAGTTTCTCGAGTCCTCGTACGCGCTCTCATCGAAAACAATATCATCCACGTGAAAGTCAACGACGCCGGTGGGAGAGCGATTGACAACGACCCACTCAGCCTCTTCCACGGCGCGGCGTTGATCTCTGGCCGACGCGTCGCGGCTGGCAATCATATTGCTGAAATACAAGATGTCCTGGGCCGGCAGGCTTTGGCGCAGAAGGATCGGGTAAAAGGAATAGCCGCTATCGTCTCCCCAGGAATTCAGCACATCCATCTCGAATTGGACTTTGTCAACGCCCACGGCCTGCGCTGCCTTTTTGAGGGTCATGATTGTCTGGGCATAGTTTTCGCGGGAGGTGGCGCAATCACCGCGGTCAATAATCTTCCGGGTCAGATGAACTTCGCCAATCCCTTTCTCTTTGAGCAGGTTTTGCGCGTGCTGATGGATGTCGAGAAGCTCGTCACAAATTGCGTTCACCCGCCCGGGGGAGAGCATTTGGATGACATCAATGACCGTTTTCTTTTGTTTGTCAGTCAGATAGCCGCACAGATTCCGGTCAGAAAAAAATGGGAAGCGGTGGATGCCAAAAGCCCGTTGGACAAAAAAGGCCAGGAACGCATACCCCAAGCCCTTGCCCCATGTAAAACCGCTGAATGGCTTGTTCTCGAGGCCGTCGCCATAGGTAATGCAGGCATAGAGAAAGTCGTCCTTTATCGAGAAAATCTGCCTTTCCAATTGTAGATGCCGCTCTTCGTGGTTGACGCACAACATATGACCGACCGGAAAGAGGGCGTCCTGTTTTGTCGTTGTCGCGATGATCTCCCGCGCTGCGACCTTGTGAGACGGCAGGGTTTGAAAATCGGATTGAAACTGCACCTGGTTCCTCCTCAGATGACCGCGGTGTGGGCGTTGTCGACTGTGCCGAGGTCCGTTCAGAGAGGCGGCGTGTCGTTGGCGGTTTCTTCGTCGAAGCCGAGCGACCTCTTCGGGACCCTCATACCATGGCGTGGCGAACGCAGGCGCAGAGGAACAGGAATGTCACGGTCCACACCCCGATCGCGGCGTTGGGGTTTAGGATGAAGGGGGTGAACGATGCGGCGAAGATGAAATAGAACAGGCAAAGTCGAATGCCGAAATCTGGCGCCCGAGATCGAAACAGTCTGACACTGCATCACCTGTTTTAGCTGAACGAATGAGACGTTGTCAGGATAGCCACTCAACAGTCGATTGTCGAACGGCGAATTGTAGCGCAGTGCAATTTCTGGGTGCCGGGATCGACTCGCGCCAGCTTGGTCGTTGGCGGAAACCTGGGATCTTCCAACAACGAAGGCCCGGCCGCAATCCCGGGAAACTGGCGAACTGCGCACCTTCTCCGCCGGAACCGGGTATCGGCGCTTTGCGCGCCGCTCGATGCACGCGAACGCCTCGCTGGGATCTGCGTTTCGCGTCGAGCGTTTGCATCGCTACCTGAACCCCGGGCAGTTCGACGATGATCGACTGCCATCATTAGCCCCTGTCTGCGGCCCAATCTCGACATAGCGTCCGATCGACCACAGGTACGCGATTATTTCTGCCACGAGATAATCGCGTTCGCCGTAGATTTCGGCAATCCGTCGCAGCTGTGGCTGGATGGCCTCGCGTTGGGCTGGCGGTAAATCAACATCGCCGAAGACATATCCGAAGTGGCCGATTGCACAGATGTTGCAGCCGAGATCGACAATTGATTGTACAAACGCCGGAATGTCTTTTTCTTGCATGGTCTTCGTATCAAGGCTTCGATGGCGACGCCGTCTGGCCCGTCGCGTCTCGAACTGCTTCCTCCAGCACGGCCGCCGTGTATCATTAGTAATGGCCGCCAGCGTCGACGCTTGAGTGCACCGCCTTCGGCAGGGAAGAAAAAGCCGGACTCGAATACGGCCCGGCGAAGGAAGCGTCAAAGCCTTGGGGGGAACTCTGTCCAGCGGCTTGGGAGGAGATCGCTGAACAAGCCTCTTTTGGCCCTGTTTTCGCTCGGTTGCGACGAAGATGATTCCAAATTGCGCCCGCGAACTGGATTTTTTTGCCACATTTCGGATTTGTTGAGACGAACAGAATGTCGGCGTGCAGCCGGATCCATTCTTGTGCGGACCCGGAGTTGGGCAGGGGAATCGCAGATAAGTTGATTTGCTCTTGCCAAGTAGGAAAAGAGGGATTCTTGAGAGGCTTTCTCGTTACAGAGGGGGCCGCAGTGCCGTTGGTCATGTCTATCCTGCGAGAGGTTCGAGATCCGCGCGATATCAATGCGCGGCATAATCTTGCGGAGCTTCTGTTCCTGGCGCTTGCAGCGACGCTGTGCGGTGCCAAAAGCTGTGTGGACATTGCTGAATTCGTGGAGGGGCGGGAAGACGATCTGAAAGAGATCGTCGAACTGAAGCATGGATGTCCGAGCCACGACACCTTCAGCCGGGTGTTTCGGCTTCTTGATCCGCAGGAATTGTCGAGCGCGCTGAGCGCCTTCATGTCGGCGTTGCGGCGCGAACTTGGACTTGGCCCGCCGCGTGGCGTGGTGGCTATCGACGGCAAGGCGCTCAGGCGCGGCTATGAGAAGGGGCGTGCCTTCATGCCGCCGCTGATGGTCAGTGCCTGGGATGCCGAGACCAGGCTGGCGATTGCGGCAACGCGGGCGCTGGCCTCCGACGAGGTCGGGGCGACGCTGGCGTTGCTGAAGAGCTTGGATCTTAAGGGCTGCACGGTCACCGCCGACGCCCTGCATTGCCGCCCCGACACGGCCCAAGCGCTGATTGCGCAGAAGGCGCATTACGCCTTCGGGCTGAAGGCCAATCGTGGCCGTCTGTTTGCCGCGGCTGAGAAAAGCTTTGCCGCGGCAGGCGAGATCGCCTGCTTCGAAACGCGCGACACTGCTCACGGCCGCACCGAAGTGCGCCGAGCCAGCATCTTGCCGCTTGCCAAACTCAAGGACCTGCCTGTGTTCCCAGGCCTCAAGGCCATCGGTCGCAATCGAAGCCCTGCGCACGGCCGACAATAAAACGGCTGCGTCGGTCCGCTACATCGCACTCTCCAAGCTGCTCACGCCCAGGAAATTGGCCGAGACCGTACGTGCCCACTGGACAATCGAAAACCAGTTGCACTGGAGCCTAGATGTTGTCTTCCATGAAGATGACGCCCGCACCCGAAAGGACAACGCTCCACAAAGTCTGGCCGTCATCCGAAGGCTCGCGCAAAACATCTTGGCTGCCCATCCGCTCGACAAACCAATTGCCAGCAAGATGCGAAGGGCAAACTGGAGCAAAGATTTCTTCTATGACCTCTTTACTCATATGCGATAGCCCTGCGGAGTTGGGGGATTCAGGCTTTGTCTTATGTCGCTCGAGGGTGAAGTACGAAATTTTGACCGGGCACGAGGTGTCGGTACTCTAAGGCGCTGCAACGTCCTTGCGCGCTTGCTCGCGCGGAATAACCAGCTTCGCCGTCACGCTTTGGAGCGGCTTTGCATGCGATCCCGCAGGTTTTCGAAGTAGCGGTCGTCGATTGGCTCGGTCGGCGGCGATGATGCACCGTCCATGAGCAGGTCGCGCAACTGTTCGCGATCCCGATCACGCCGGATCAATTCTCGAACGTACTCGCTGCTTGTGCCGTATCCTCGTTCGGAGACCTGTTGGTCGACGAAGGTTTTGAGGTTATCGGGCAAGGATATGTTCATGGTGCTCATGCGCGCAAAGATGCTTTATGGCAAAAAATGGCGAGGATGACGTAGCCGTTACACCTTCACCACGTATTCCGTCTTAAGCGGCGGGATGCCCTCGCGAATTGAAGAGCCGTGTGTAGTCGCATTTCGTTCCGTCGATATTTGACGCGGCGCCCGCGTCGAATGCCGGGAATGCTCGAGCACCCAATATAGCAGCCTCTTGCCGGTCTCTTCGGCGTTCGCTTGCGAAAATATCCGCCGGCCGGATTTCGAAGACAGGCCCGATCTCGCGCATCCGAGGGAGCGTTTTTTCCTTCGCGGCCTTGTATTCTTCGGTGTCCATGCCGAAGGCCTCGACGAAAAGGTTCACTGGGTCATAGTTGCCATAGACTGTCTCGAGCACGAAGTCGGGGCGGCATAGTCCCGAAGGCGTTTGCCATGCAAACAGCGGTTTGGTGATCCTGATGCGCAGTTGCGGCGCGGCTTCAAAGAGGGAGCGCTGCAACCAGAACAGCATGTGTGAAACGTCGCGTTCGAAGCCAGATTTCGACGGGAAACAGTGTATCGCCGTTGTAGACTGGCTGCGCATAGCCCTGAATTGCCCTGATCGGGCCTTGGTCATTCTCCTGAAAATCGGCATTGAGGATGGTGAGGAACGGACCGCGGCTTGCGGGATCGCCTCGCAGCGGCTGGCGCACTTTGGAGTGGATCTCGATCTTGCGCGCGTTCGAGGCAGGCGAGACGGCCTTGGCCGAGACTGTCGGCGAAAAGAGCAGCATGAAGCCGGTGCGGCGCAAGGCTTCGGGCCAGTCGGGGCGTGATTTGTCGAGCAGCGCCTGCCAGCGGCTGTATGGGTCAAAGTAGTCTGCCGCCCAAGTGGACATGAGCGCGCCGAGCGTCCAGGTGCGCAGAACCTTGAGCTCGCGTGCGGCATGGCGAAGTTTGGAGAGCTGAGGGCTGAGAGCGAATTCCGGCCGATCCTGCAGCGGCGGGATCACGTTCACGCCGGCTTTGCCCATCAGCCTCCAGAGGATGACGCCGAGCTTAGAGGGCCTGTCGTTGCGTTCAACGGACCGCCCCGGCGCCGACGCGTCGCGATCGGCAAGCCGGTCGGGGATAGCAGGCAGAGCATCAACATAGGCGCGCTCGGTTTTGGGCAGCGGTCTGATGTTGTATCCTTGGTCGAAGAGCGCAGGGGTATCATCCTGATCGACATGGAAGGGACACGTGTCGGCATGGTTTGGCCGATCTCCATGTTGATGCGGATCTCCGTCCTTTGGTGTGAGGCGGCGCAGCGTGAAGGTTTTTTCCTGCTGAATCGGCGCGAGCAGCGGCTTGAATTGGCTGGAAACGCAGTCGCATTCGATCCAGCCGTCCATAGTCTTGGCGCGTTTGATGGCGGTAAGGGCGATGCGATCATCGTCTTTGTTGCTGGAATTGCCGTACCAAGCGCGCAGCGCCATCGCTTCCCGCTCAGTGATGGGGGCAAGTGGATGGCCGGGGCTGTTGCGGACGACGATGCGCATTGGATTCTTTCGATTAGTACCCCATGAGCCAGACTTCATAGCCGAGATAGGCGGCGGCGATGACAGCGGCGACGAGCGGTTCGAGCCAGGAACGGGAAGCTGCGAAGCGGCTCCTTTCGATGCGGGCCGAACTATAGATGAAGACCGAACGACGGCGAGCGCATCATCGATCGTCAGGCATCCGACGATGGTGGGCGCCAGCGCCATTTGATCCTCCCCAATCCTCACGGATTCTAATGGCGGTGCGGATTGATCGCAATCTAAACGGGCATTTTGTACCGAATTCGTTTGGCGTTTTCCTGTTCGCAGGCGAGCTGCCCGCCTGTTCATCACCATGCAGCGCCCCGGAAGACTTCCGGCTATTTCGCAGGGGGCCGCTTCGGCTCGAAAGAAATGTCTCGATATTTGCCCATGATCATCTCGACTGGCATGGATGGCGAACTGCGCTACCGTCAAGATAATCTCAATCGGGCGACGCGTTTATGTCAAATGGCCGTGGTGGCCGCAGCTGTGCCCGGCCTATCAGCCGAACCCTTTGAAACTAGATTCATTTCCCCTCAAACAATAGTGCCGGCGAGTCGATTTACTGATTCGCATAGGGTTGTGGGAGTGCGACGCGCGGGCGAACTGGAAGGGCTTTTACTGGGCAGTGCGGAAAGCCTGCTCCGGTTTCCTTCGAAAGGTCCCGAACGGCGGATCGACGACCATCAGCGCCGGCTCCAGGCCACGGCCAGCGCATGATCATCAACGAGCGTCACGCCCAGCGTTGACGCCAGGCCCTGGAAAACCATGCCGCGCTGTCGCCGACGAGAACAATGTCGCAATTCGATCGACGAGCTTTGGAATCGGCGCAACCTGTGTTCGTTGGCAATGTACGAGCGCGTGAACACCTGCTCTCCGCCTCAACAGCGCAGCCGAGACCGGGCAGTTCTTTCTGGAGTTCCCAACCGCCGGAGTGCATTTTTCGCCAGACGCTCAAGAAAGAGCCCCGGGTGTACGAGATTTTATTGCCCTGGATCCAGACGGAACTCTCATATTGTTTGCTGGTCCAGCCGACGAAAGGAGGCTGGCATGGCTCTCGGGCAAAAGGCCGCTCCGTGTGTCGCAACAGACCACGAGCGGTTCTTATAGACCGCCAGCAACCTTGCGCGGCCATCCAACGCTTGGAGCCGAACACACCTTGCAGCAGCGCCGGCACATCCACATCGGCATCGAGCTGCGGCCAGTGCAGGCCAAGGCCGGTCGGGCTAATCCCGCTTTCGGTGGACAAGGCTCAGAAGAGCCGACATGGATAAATCGGTTTGTCGGGGGCGAGGATCGCCGGCAAGCGACACTCTTTCCCGAGTGCCTGGACGTTTAGGTGATGCAGGACAATCCGGTCCGACGCATCGAAGTCTTCATCGAGAACTCGACCTCGGCGCCGTCGGCTTTGCCGGGTCGTGCTGTTAGCGACCAGCGGCCTGCCTATCATCCGAGGCCGATCCTGCGGAGCCAGTTGCTGCGCCGTCTGTGGGGAGACCCGCTCCGGGGCACAAGCGGCGCGAACTCCCTTCTCCTTTCCATCAAGATATCGCAGTGCCGCTCTTCGCGGCGAACGGCTGCTCGACGCTGAAGCCGAACGCGGTGCTCGAACCTGGGCATAGCCAACCGATATCGCGCGGCTTCACTTTTTAGTCACTGCGCAGGATTTTTGCTTCGAGCGCGGCTGCGACGAAAGCTCTTCGTGCAGTTGGTGGATGAGCCTCGCCACGCAATACTTGCCGACAGGCGTCCATCGCTATCTTCCGTTTCTCGGTCCGACGACTAACATCACGGAGCAAGATAGCGGCCGCGTCATTGACGTCGAACACGACACGCTCCGAGCTGTGACGGCTAACCTTAACAACCACTGGCCGCTCAAATCTGCTCAAGCCGATCATCTCTCCGCCTCCTCGGTCGCACTTCTTTGCCAGCCGAGTGGTTCCGCTGCATCTTCGTCGCTGGACTTGGCACTTGCGACCGAATGCAGTGGGTCTGGTTTGTGATGGGGGTTGCGCGAGATCTGCCGTTTTGCTGTTGATTTTGAGAAGCTTTTGCTTTCGGCGAACTGTGAAATCTCGACACAGTGCCCTCCTTGGCGTGCTGCCCGCGCCAGCCTCGCACATTTCGCCTACGCCTACACTTGCACTTTTCCACCGCCCGACTTGCAGGCAGCGAGCCACTGCATCGCGGCGGTTGTATCTTCCAATATAGCGGCCCGTCTCGCAAAGCCGAAAAAGGCATTGCGCGCTGCGCTTACAGGTATTCGCCCGTCATATGCATCATAGCACGCCTTGAGGGCGGCTTCGTGGATCAAGTCTCTGCGGTCTCCTGGCCACTCATTGAGGAAATCGATGGCGTCGGCCAGGCTGGCAATCTCTTGCACGATGTACGTTGCACGCTTAACGAAAACTGGGCTGCGGAAAGCATCAGGGTTCATTCGTTCCTCCCGACCTGCTGAATACCTACTTTGCGTGATGAGCCGCCTCATCGACATCCGCCGAGCATTGCAGAATGTGTTGTCAGAGCGATGACGGTTTAAGAGGAAGGCAGCGGGTCGTAGTCCTCTGGTGCAGTAGGGGAGCTTGAGAGTCACGGTTTGGCAGCCCATCACCTCGGGCCATTGGGCAAAGATCTGCACGCTGACTCGAGCGTGGCTTGGCAGTCTATTTGGGCGCTCACATGCCAATGCGGCTTCGCACCCGCGATCGGTCAAAGTTCTCCTGTTGGTCGCTATTCGCTGAAGGAAGCCTCGACATTACCGACACGAGCGCGGGCGGTCGGCAGACCGCCGGTCGGTGGTACTCCGCATGCAGCGCCGTCGCCTTCTCCGAGAAACGTCCTCTGTGGATGGCTCCCGCGATGCAAGAGGTAATTGGACGTTACGGCGCGTTGGGCGGGTGCAGTCTTCTGTCCGGCCTGTTGATGCAGCCATCCGAGACTGCTGGCCCTGATGGGACCGGCGAACTGGATCTCAATCTGCCTATCAGGCTATGGTGCTCGGACATTCGACGGGTTGTCCCTGTTCCCGGCCTGACCAGTCTCGCCATCACATCGCGTCGCTCTCACAACCTACTGGTAGCCGATCGATCGGCCCGCCTGTTCTCTGTCCTAAAATTTATCTTCTTCGCAACCTTACACCGCAAGGTTCGCGGCATGACGAGCTTGAGGTCTCGCGCGTACCATGATCGCCCAGACCACACGGGCCATCTTGTTCGCCATGGCCACACTCGCCAAGCGCACGGGTTTCCTGGCGAGCAACGCGACAAGCCGAGGATCCGCTGCCGCCCCTCGAGTTTTGCGAAGGTGTCGGCCCGAGCCAGGCGGCGAACTCCCGACCCGTGCGGGTGCGACGGCAGTCGGCCACGAAGCGACGGGCAATATCCTCGTTCGACACTGCCAAGTCGGCTTCCCGAAACAGCCATTCCTTCAGTTCGCGCGCACCGCCCGGAGAAAGTACGAAGCTGTACAGCGTCCGCAACTACGGCAAGGTGCTCGTGCCGCGTTTCCTTGCGCGCGGCGTAGTCAACGAGATCGTCGGTATGTAGGCCAAGCTGCATCGGGGCGAGGCTTAGAGACCGCGCCGAGGTCGTTCGGGCCGCTCTGCGAGCCGGAAGCCGCCTCGCCCTTCGACTTTTCATTTGCGACAGGCCCTGATGAATTGCCAAGCCGAGCTGCAGCGGGAAACCTGTCAGGATAACAGGATCACAGCGTTCGGTTGCATGCCCGGCAGTCGGACTCATTGTCGGCCTTCTGACAATGTTGGGTATGAAACACTGCACTATCAAAACGATCGTGTTGTCTAAAAATGGTTTTCTGGATTGGCACGGCATTTGCTTTGCTGAATCACAAATACCTACGGCACGAACCTGCAGGAGTTCCTCCATGAACAGCCTCAGGCAGTCGCTACAGCAAGATCTGTGCATGCGAATCCGCCCTCCGGTTGCAATCGGAATGGGCCGAGCTTGTAACCAAACACTCCCCCTACTGCATGTGGGGACGCCAAAATCTCGCGACGCGGGCCACGACTGGACAAAAAGCCGCTCGATCGTCCCGCCGCTTAATGAAGTCCAGTGGTGGGACATCGATGAGCGCCTCGCGGAAGGCCGGACAGTTCCGCGATACCAACGTTACAGGGACGGCCTAATCTGTTTTGACTCGTTCTGCACAGTAGGATGGATGGCTAGCACAAAGGATACTTGAACGTGGACGTTTTCGAACGTGCTTCAATACCTGCGAGGAGGTCACTGACCTCATCCTTCTCGGCCGACCTGGCCGTACTGGGTGTCGCATTCGTTTGGGGCGCGAGCTATCCGGTCGCGAAAAGCGCACTATTCTATGCGCCGGTTTTGATCCTCATTCTTTATCGTTTCCTGATTACCACGATCTTTATGGCAGTGGTGGCAAGACATGAGATCGCGTCGATCTCTTGGGGCGATTGCATCCGTGGCCTCGTATTGGGGACAATACTTTTTTCAATTTTTATTGCTGAAACTTACGGTGTTGTATCAACAAGCGCAATGAATACGGCCTTGATCATTTCGCTTTGTGTAATTTTCACGCCGATCATTGACTATGGGCTATCGGGGCGACTTCCACCTCCGGGCATATTGGCAAGTGCCGCCATATCCTGCATCGGTGTCGGCCTTCTCACTGGCGGGATCGGCAAGTTCAGTCCGGGTGACGCGCTTGTGCTGGGGGCTGCGATTCTGCGAGCAATTATGGTCGTTTCCACCAAACGCCTTCTGGCCGGCCGGCAGATTTCGTCTGCGGCACTGACGGCCATCCAGGGATCGGCGGTGGCAACACTCACTTTCGTTTTAGCCGTGGGTCAATTCGGAATCTACGGCCTTATTGTGAAGGCCCCCCTTCAGTTTTGGGGCGCCGTCGCCTTCCTTTCACTCTTCTGCACGATCGCTGCATTCTACATTCAAAACGCCGCGGTCAGAAAATCCACGCCGACACGGGTTGGCTTGCTGATGGGAACAGAACCCTTTTTTGGTTTCGTCCTCGCGCACCTTCTCCTGACAGAATCTTTGACCGCAACGGGCTTGATAGGTGCCGGCCTCATCCTCGCCGGAACCTTTGCCGGCATCTTTTTTGAGAGCAGGACCTGACAAATGAACCCCGTTGCGAATATTGAAGCTGTCGCGGTGGATGTCGGAACTTCCATCGATAAGCCTTTGCTGGAACAGACGGTAGCCGGGTTCGGCGCGCGCTTTGTCTGTCTCGAAGGGCGGGAAGCTTTTGTCGAACGAGGCGTGAAACCCGCCATTCGGGCCCACGCCAAGTACCTTGGTAACTATCCGCTAAGCAGTTCCTTGAGCCGTCCCGTAATCGCCTCGTTGATTGTTGATCATGCAACATCAATCGGCTCACGGCTGCTTCTTCATACAGCAAGTCTTTCGCAGAATAGTCTTCCGCGCCTTAACAATAGCATCAAGAGCTCGGGATTTTCCGGCAACTTCGGCAGTCCGTATGAATGCTCGGTGATTTCCCGGCAGCAGAAGGCCGCCGCCCTCTCCAAGTTCGGGCTGACTTTTGTGACGGACCGCACCTGGAGCGGAGACGAAAACCTCTGGTGCCGGGAATTCGAGTCTGGACCTTTGGAAGATCCCGAGAACTTTTCTATCCCGGAAGAGGCGTTTGATTGGACGCGCAACATCGCCACAGAGCAGCCGGTAGAGATCAAACTCGGATTTATCGACGGAAATCTCGTGTCAATTGATGACCGTGATGTTGCACTGATCGACACAATCCCGCTCCTGAATAAAGCAGTTGGTAAATTCGGACACGGCCGCTTTGTCGGGCTCGAACACATCTCAACCGGTGAAAAGGTTCTCGAAGTCCGCGAGGCCCCCGCAGCGGCCATCATCATGGACGCGCTGCGGCACCTCGAAACCGCTTCCCTTGGCGTCGGATCAATCGTGTTGAAGGAAGGGCTTGAGCAAGCCTGGTCCCAGGAGGCGGTTTCAGGTGCATGGGTCCGCGCTCGAGGGCGTCAGCGGGAGCGTCAGCTACATAGTCGATAATACGCGCTTTTTACCTCGGTCCATCATAGCCAGCACGCCGAAATACATTACGGACCGCCACCTTTGGGAACACCAAGCCGCGAGCCACCAAGCGTCCTTTAAAACTTCCCCCTCGCCAAATTACCAAGACGGGAGACACCCATGAAAAAGGTCGCACCCCAGGCGCTATGCAGCCTCAGTCAAGAATGCACTGATCATCTGGTGACGAATGGATGGTGGTTTTCGAGAGGTGAGCGCACCGAAGCCGGCTTCGGCATCGAAATTGATGCTGGCTGGAAGAACTTTGCTGACCACTGGAATCGACTGCTTCTCGATGAATACATGCGTGACGGCGGGACCTATCGCTACCGGCGCTATGGTGCGTTTGAATATGACGCAGTTGACGGAATTTTTCGGCTCCTGCCGCATGCCCCTTACGAGCAATCGAAAGCCATCAACCACTTGAATGGCGGCTTCAAGCGCTACT
Source organism: Mesorhizobium sp. M0276 (assembly GCF_040321755.1). Lineage (NCBI taxonomy): Bacteria > Pseudomonadati > Pseudomonadota > Alphaproteobacteria > Hyphomicrobiales > Phyllobacteriaceae > Mesorhizobium > Mesorhizobium sp. M0276. The sequence continues at coordinate 19,086 of NZ_JAMYSC010000051.1, forward strand.
TCGAGCCCTTTGAACAATCCTTTATAGATCATACTGTCTTAAACAAGATTCTGACAGGTTTCTGCAGAATTCTTTGTGAAACCACAGGACATGATCGTTGGAATATTAAGCTTCATCCCTACCGGATTGTTGCACGCGACGGTGTAAACGGCAAACCAGCACCCGAGGGCCTTCATCAGGACGGGGTGGATTTCATCGTTTCTTACATGATCGGGCGGGTTAACGTGACCGGCGGTATGAGCACGATTACTGATGCCTCGCAGCGGTTCCTCGGCGATGTCGAAATGAACCTTCCAAATGATTTCGTGATTTGCAACGATCGCAAGACGTTTCATGATGTATCACCGATCGTGACCGAAAATCCGAAAATGCCGTTCTCATAAAGCGAGATCGCTGTCCATACCTGTGGGAATGCTTGAGGCAGGGTCGGACATATCAAACGCCGCCTGATCAGTCGGATAATCTGCAAACGGGTGGAAGACCGCTCTTGTGATGTGTAGTTTGGGACTATATTCGAGGCTTGATTCCGTTGGACGCGAGTGCCTTCCGGCGCAGTACCGCCAAGAGAATTCGTCCACTGTCCGAGTCACCACACGGGCTCGCCGAACAGGAACTTGGAACGCTTCTTCATGCTGTCTTAGGTGATATAGCCGCCCGGAGTGCTGCGACATGTGCACGATAGCATCAGCTCGCGACGAAGGATTGCTAACGGCGAACTCATGCCGGTCGGCGAGGCGATACTGGCTGGAGCATCAACTCGGCCGACGAGAGTGGCCCACCATCCTAGGCAGGATCGGCCGACATGGCCGGCAGCCGGCATCGCGCGCCGCTCTGAAAAGAGCACAGCGGGCATCCAGACGCTGCCGGGTTGACTATGGGTGTCCGAACCGCGAAAAGGGGCCGCTCTTCATGAGTGGCGTGCGCCGGCAGTCTAACCCCAAGCCCCCCGCCCAGGCTGCCGGCGCGCTTCTAGCTTTCAAATACTTGATGCATTTGCGCTTTGCGTACCTCCGTGCATGTTGCTCGATGCCAGGCGGAGGCCTCTGTATCGCGCATCGATGCAACGCCCAGGCGTTGATCCCCATCATCGCGGCGATCGCTTTGCCGCGATCGCCGCAGCCGTTTTCGAGCACGACAATCATGCCAGGCGGTGTCGGCAGCGATGCGCATGCAAAAATTCACAGATGCATGCTAGACTTAGACTAGCGCATCCTCGCCATCGCGCTCGGCTATGAAGCCGCCTTCTTAGCTACGTCGCAAAGGTTATCCGGCCAAGGCCGGTTCAATGGAATGAAATGAGGCCTTTTGGGTCCTGAACTTTCAACTTCCAGACTGCCTTTTATGCGACTTTTCGAGCACAAATGGCGAACATACAGCAGGCTGAACGTCAACCTTTTGGCGCGTTCAATAGCGTTTCCAACTGTCCGACGCTTTCGAGCACCAAGTTGAAATTCGGCACAGGCCCAAAAATCATGGCGGTCATGGCACCATAGTCTCGCCGCAGGGCATCAACCATTTCGTCATGAGGCAGCAGGGCGAAGGTCGGCGGTTCAGCTGATGCAAGGTCGTAGTCCTTGCGGTTGAAAAACATGCGAGCATGAGCCACGCAGTCGGCGCCAAGGTCTGTATTCGCGATCGCCCGGCGGCCGGTTTCGGACTCCATGAGCCGATGAATATCATAGTAGTGTCGCGAGATCCGTTGGCCGCCACCACGCAGTTCACCGCGACGCTCAAACCAGCGCCGCAAGCCATGAAGGATCACGACCTTGTCCCAAAAGGTCCGCTCCGGATCGACCGTAGTGACGTCTGCCACACTTAGATCGAGACCTGGCGCGTCCTCGTCGACATAGGGTCGGATGATCTGCGGCGTGTTCGGATCGAGCGCTGACTTCGCGCCTGACTCAATCTTTACCGCCGGACGGACATACGCCTCAACAGGCGTCGCGGTCGGATACCAAAGCAGAAGGGTCTGCCTGTCATCGTCGTCAGTTCGTACCTGAAAGTCATTTTGCGGCAGTCCCGTGCGCTCTGCGGCTGCGGCTACCAATACAGTCAGGGCCTCCGCCATCGGTCCTTGGATATAGGCCGTACAGGCGTCCTTGATGGCATCCAGCTTCGCCTCGCGCTTGGTTCGACTGAGGTTCTGAAGTTCGGCGATCGACGTCCCCTCCCCCAGATCATCGCGGAACACAGTCACGTCGACGTCTTCCGAAAACCGGCTGATCAGGCCGAACCCCTTGGAAAGGGAGGTGCCGCCTTTGAATAGCAGCCGTGGACTGTCGTCGGGCATGCCGTTGAACAGCGCGTCCAGGGTCCAGCACACCCAGAAGTCCTTTTCGATATTCTGCGGCGTGGAGCTAAGACGCTGAGCTGTTGTCGTAAACAGGCCCGCCCTTGTCTCGGCGTCGGCGCTCAGAACTTGGTCATAAGCAGAATTCATTGGCTCGGCATTCTCGGTGGCGTAGTCCCATTCGGCTGGAGCTGGCCTTGGGATATCTCGGCCGCGTCCTTCAGCAGGGACTTCAAAAGAACTTGCATCCAAGCGGGAAGGGTTGGCAGGCCTTCGGCCAGATCGGCCCGGAGGCGCTCACCTTGGTCGGGATCGTTCAGCAGTCGGCGCAGACGCCGCAACAGTTTCTGGTTTCCGTCATCCTGGCCCAGCATATCGCGCAGCCAATGCAGCGCCTGGACGACGCGCATTGCCGGGCGCCCTGCCCAATAGAGTTTGCTGGCCGACGTGGGCCGGAAGGTGATGTCGAGGTTGCCAAGGCGAATCGGCCGCAACCGCGCGTCGGCGTGAACGACGATGCGAGCCGGCACCGCGTCAGTCAGACCGAGGTCATTTGCTGCGGTCATGCCGTCGACGAGGACCCGGATCTGATCGCGCCGTGCCACGGCGTCAATGACGCCACGGGGGTCTGGTGGGCTTTTCTGCTGGGTCAGGGTGTTGAATGTCGGTCGATCGTACAGTCCGCGATCAATCCGCCGCAGCTCAGCGGCCTTGACCATCCGCTGCAGCACCTTGTCCACCGCATCGCGATTGCCAAGGTCAAGAAAATCCGCGGGCGTCCAGACCGTGCGTGGTGGACTTGCCACCATGCGATCTTGGATGAGAGCCTTCAGGTCGGATCGAGTCTCGCTCATGTCCGAAATATGTATACGTATTTCGGACGAATGCAAGCCTGGAATGTCCGAAATATGTCCACATATTTCGGACCAGCAACCTGGCTAACTTGCTACCTAACAATCCAAGTAGCTGCCGAGGTCGACGTCCTCATCAAATGATTGATAGCGCAAAACGCCCTCATCGACGTAGAGCGGTTCGACACAATCACCCATTACTATCCAAGTTCGTGAATCGCTACGCTCGGCACAACAGCCTTGGCGATCTCACATAGGTGCTGGTGATGCGTAAGATAGATCACCTGACCGGCACTTGCCATTTCGCCAAACAACCTGAAGACCTCCTCGGAACGGACATGGTCGAAGGTTTCCATGATGTCGTCTGCGATAAAGGGTACGGAGGGCCGAAACTGCGCAAACTCGTAGTACCCCGCAAGCCTCAGGGCCAGATAGAGCTGAAAGCGCGCGCCCTTTGACAACGCATCGGCGACCTTGGATTGCCCATCGCGCTGCAACGCGATGAGCACTTCCCCACCCTTCACAGGTTGAGTTGTCAGGCCAGAGTACTGGCCGCGCGTCATAAGGGCGAACGCGTCTGATGCGCGCTCCATCATCCCGGAGCGGTGACGCTCGCGATAGAGACGCAGAGCATTTCCAGCCGACATTATTCCCAATTTGAGCTCGATATAGCGGACGGCCTTTTCCTCGATTTCCAGAAGGACGGTACGCCGTTCGGCATCTATGCGGGCAACAGCGCTGTCGCCGCCAATGGCGTCCAGCTTGTCGGTCGCACGCGTCTGCCGAATGAGCTGTTGCCGCAACGCCTCGTCAAGGTCGCGAAGCCGTTGCTCCGCTTCGGCCTTCTCGATTGCGAGACTGTCGAGATTGACGGCATCCAATATCGAACGCGCCTGCTCGAACCCTTCTACCGCGAGCTCGGACGACACCTGCTCCTGGAGTTCGGCCACGGCTGTGCGCAGGCGATCCCTGTCGCGCAGCAGTTCGTCGCGTTGCACGACTTCGGATAGCGTGGCCACGCCAAAGACGCTCAGGACCTCGTTCTTGCGCCGCTCATGTGCCGAAATCTCGGCATCGAGGATCTCACGCCCATCCTGCAGGCGCTGCAGGTCATTGACGAGGCTTACCTTGGCCTCGCGCGTGCGCTCGGCGCGCTCCAGGCGCTCGGCAAGCCGAATCGCCAGCTGTTCCGGTTCTTCGTCGTTGGTCGCCTCGCCTGCCTCGGCTGCAACGGCGGAAACCTCAACTAGGAAATTGTCCCTGTCGGCCTCCATCTTCTCAATACGCAGTTGCATGGCGTCCCGGTCTTGAAGACCTTTGGACAGTTCAGCCAATTGATCGAGGACGCCGCCGACGCCGGGCGCCGAGATGCCGCTCTCGAGCCAGGTCCCCTTGAGCGCTTCGGCAACGCCGGTTAGCCATTCCTCCTCTCGCCGCTCAGCGACTTCGATGGCTCGGCGTCTGGCGGCCAAGTCATCTTGCCTTGCGCTAACGGTCTTGAGCGCCTCGGTGCGCTCAGCGTCCACTTTGAATTGCCTCTCAAGGAACAGCTCTGCCACGGCCATGACCGTTTCCAGGCTGTCACCAAGATCTGAACCGACGCCTACGCTCGCCAGCGCACCGCTCAGCTCCAGGCGTATTCGCCCTTCCTCACCAACCGAGCGCTTGGTCTTCTTGCGGGAAAGCTCGATCTCCTCACATGCCGCGAGCGCATCGATCCGGGCAGCAATGCGATCCTCGATCATTTCGATCAGCTGTTCGGGGGATGTTTCCTCGCACGGTCCGAGCAAGTCTCTTGCCGCTGCGCGAATTTCCAAGAACACTGCCTCCAGATCCGAGCCGATGCGTGCAAGTTGATCGCGCGCATGCGCGATGTTGGCCGCGGCTTCAGCGAGGTTGCGGTTTGTGCTGCGAATCTCAACGAGCTCCCGGGCGTTAGCCAGACGGCCTGCCGCGACGCTGTCGTCTCGGGCCAGTGCTGCCGCGAAATCATCCGCAGTTTCGCCAGTCAGGTCATCGCGATGCCTTGCCCAAGCCTCGTCCCGGGCGCGCCGAATGGCGCCCGCCACATCATCGTCGGTGACATCGACCGAGGCACGAAGGGCATCCAGCCGCGCCGAAAGCAAATCGTGATTGCCTTGGTGCTCGGCAAGACGTTCGGAAAGTACGCCCCTGCTCTTACCGAGCTCTGAGGCCAGCGCCTTCCATGCGCCAAGCCGCCCAGCATTCGGAATAGCTATCCTGGCCAATGCCTGCGCATCTCCCGACCAGGGATGCAAGCGCGCGCTAGCGGCCTCCCATCGAATTGCACCTGCATCTGCGGCCTCGCGTGCCGCCTTGGTCTCCCTCATGTGCCCGCTGGCCCTTGCCGTAGACAAAGCCGAAACCAGCCTCGCCCTGGCAGGCTCGGGCACGGCCCGTTCTTCGCCGACCCGCTCGCGTGCCGCCTGGAGCGCATCAGCAGCGGCCGCAGCCTCCTCGCGCGCGACGTGCACGCTGGTAACGATCCCGGATCGCTGCTCGACCATGGTGCGCACCGCGCCAATGGTTGCAGCAGGCAAGAGCAGGTTGGCAGGGTCTGGCGCGGAGGACCTGCCAAGAGCGGCAAGGCAGGTCGCCACGGCATTGTCGAGGATTTGCAGCTCCGTCCTGCGACTTGGCAGGTCGAGGCCGGCCGAGACGTGGCGCACCTTTCGGTCGGCCAAGCCGCGAACCCGTTCGGAAATCGCAAGTATCACCGCGTCCACGTCGACCGAGGCGATTTTCGTCGTCACCCGTTCGAGCTCTTCCACACTCGCGGAAAGCCGCGTTCTCAGACTGGCATCGGTCTCGATCATGTCGGCGACGCTGCCCGTCCAGGTCCGTGACGGGGAAGCGATTTCAGGCAACTCGGCTAGTTGGGCTTCCTTACGTCGGATATCGGCAAGGATCGGGATCGCGCGAAGATATTTGGCGATGGTATCGAGCCGAGCCGACAGCACCGACCGTTCGGCGATGCTGCGGTCGTATTTTTCTGTCGCGTTCAGGCGCTCTGTCTCGAGAGTTTCGAACGTCGACGCCAAGGTGTCGATCGCCTCCTTCCCGGACTTCAGTTCCGCAAGCCGCTTCTTGAGCAGTGCAAGCTCGGTTCCGTGTGCCTGCTTGCGATAGAGCCTGTCTGCTTCGGCCTCGAGCACGCTCAGTGTATCGCTTGCGTACCCGAGGCCGGCGCTGGCCGTGAACAGCAGCTTGCCCAAGTCGCCGCGCGATTCCAGGATTGATTTTCCACCTGCTTCCAGCGTTTCGTCGTCCAACGAGAACATGGTCTCGTATGCATCGCGAGATAGCCCGGCGAGATGTGCTGATATCGCCATTTCGCTGACTGGTTGGCCATTTGCGTTCAACAATGAGTTGGTGCGCTGTTTCGTGCGTGTGAACGTGTGCTCCGCGCCGCCGAGTTCGAGCACCCCGCCGATCCGCATCGCGCTGTACTCGTGCAGGAAATTGTAGCGGCTGCGTTCCTCGATGCCAAACAGCAGGTCGAGATAGCCGGAAAGCGCGGTCGACTTGCCGGCCTCGTTCAGGCCGAAGACGATATGCAGGTCGGGACCGGATTCCGGTTTCGGCCCGAAGTTGATCGCTCTGTCGGTGAACTTGCCATAACGGATGAGATCAAGTCGCCGGAGCCTCATTGTGATCCACCGGCCTTGAGGCGGGCGGTGACCAGGTCGGCGCCGTTGGCAAGCACCCTGTCGAGGAACAACTCCAGCTCAGCCTCGTCCTTACCCGCGAAATCGCGCCCGTCAGGCGGAAGATCCGCGATCATCTTCTGTACCAACGCCCTCGCCTCGGCACGGAAAGCTTCCGAGCTGGCATCGGCACGCATGGATTGAGCGAGTTCGAAAATCGGATCAGCGACGCCCTCAGATGTTTCGGCTGCGGGTGGCGAGACGTTAAGTTCGAGCTTCTCCACCCAGGTTTCGCCTACCTGTTCCGAGACCTGCTCAGCTTCCGCGAGCAGCAGATCCCGGTCGCGGATCAGTGCCCACGACGAAGGCGACATGCCGGTCAGACCGAGGCGTACCACGGCATGGCGGGATCTGACGGAGGCCCGGATAGCTTCCAGCGCGGATCGGACACGCCCGACGACTTCGGACCATTCCACCGTTTCGGTCAGGTCGACGCTAACCCGCTCGAATTGCGCGATACTGGTCAGCCTTTCCTCGATCTCGATGGTGCGGTCGTCTCGTATCGTTACCAGGGTGACGGATTTCTCTCCGGCCTCGTTGATGTCCCTGCCCTGCGGAATTCCTGGCATCACCACTGTGCTCGCCCCAGGATGGACTTGGCGGACATGGATGTGCCCGAGCGCCCAGTACTCGAAGCCATGACTGTGCAGGTCGGCGACGTTGCAGGGCGCGTAGACGTCGTGGCCGGGCGATCCGGCCAGGCTCGTATGCATGATGCCGACATTGACCGCGCCTTCACGCGGAGCTGAATACTTGGGAAGCAGACTGTCCGGCGCCTTTGGGCTCGCGAAGCTCAAGCCGTGGAACATGACGTCAAGCCCGCCGGCTGTCTGCAGCGCTGACTGGGGACGGCCGCCGAAGATCGTGACCGTGTCCGGGAACACGAGCTGTTTCGATATCCGCGACATTGCGTCATGATTGCCACGGATCTTGAAAACCCTGATGCCGGCCTGATGAAGTCGTGTCATCTGTGACGCCAGAAACCGCGCCGTTTTCATCGACGTCTGGTCGCCATCATAGAGATCGCCGGCAATGACCAGGGCATCGACACGTTCCGCAAGGCAGAGGTCAACTATGGAGATGAATGCCTGACGGCTGGCGTCTCCGACAAGTTCGGCAAGGTCGGGGTTTCGCATCGCCAGCGAACGCAGTGGCGAGTCGAGATGAATATCGGCCGTGTGTACGAATCGAAATGCCATCGAGCGGTCTCCGCCCACGAACATATCGATGTTCGATCGCCGCCCGATAGAAGAATTTCACGACACGCGGTGTTGGGTGTCCAGACCCAGGTTACTGTCAATGGGCCCTGCCGCCGCTATCGTGTTAGAGGGTGCGGTGGTCAAAGTTCGACCCGCTATCCCGGCAACAGCCAGCGGAGTACAGCGGCGAGCGTTTCCTATCGACACCATTCTGGCTCAGCCAAAGTCAAGACGTCCTCTTCGTCCTTCCCGTCGACCAGGAGGAGCGCGACGAATAAACTATCTCAAACCCTCTCTTTTTAGGGGGATTATTTTGTAGAGGGCTAGTAAATTCGGCTCCTTTAGTTGAAAGAGCCATATAGGCGAATACTGTCGGGGCAATCTGCCTGCGCTTGTTTGATCTAACGGCAATATGTCCCGGCGCTGGTACGCTTGGCTAGGGAGGGAATATGAGCTTTGCCTCATGGAGAAAGTGTGATTTTCAAATTCATACGCCCCGCGATCCGGCTTGGGTCGGGGTAAGGACCGTTGGGTTAGGCGAAACCACAAAGGGGGGAACTGGCGCCCCAGCAACGGCGCAGGACGTGGATGTAGCGCGCAAACAGTGGGCGAATGAATTTCTGGATCAATGCTTCGCTGTAGCTTTGAACGCCATCGCCCTCACCGATCACCATGAGATGGTGTTTGTCCCTTACGTTCAGCAAGCAATCGCGGAACGAAAGGCGGCCGATGCCCAATTTGACTTCTGGCTTTTTCCAGGAATGGAACTCACAGCGGCTGGTGGGAAGCAATGCCTGATCATCTTTGACGCCGACATTTCGGAGGATTGGCGCAGACAGGCACAGGGGAAGCTTGGCATCGTCTATGCCGATCTTGAAGAAAAGCACGCCAAAGGGCCAAAGGTCACCCAACTCGCCTCCCACTACGCCGACATCGGCTCCGAGTTGGATAAACTCGAAGGGCTTCGCGGCAAGTACATCGTTCTACCGAATGTCTCCCAAGGCAACAGCCACACAGTCTTGACCGACGGGGGCCACGCGGATTTCCGTCGTATGCCTTATGTCGGCGGCTATCTTGATCAAGGCCAAACGCACTCCACGCTGGGGAGCAAAAACCAAAAACGGCTTTCCGGTCTCGACAAGACTTGGTGCACGCGGGAGATTTTCCCGCTTCCAACGTCGGACAGCCGATCGGCCGATTTTTCGATGGTTGGGTCAAACAGTACCTGGATAAAGCTCGCAGCTCCGACAGCGGAGGCAATCCGCCAAGCATTCCTTGGTCACAAATCCCGTATCACCATCAAGCCACCCCAACTCCCTTCCCTCGTGGTGTCTGAGATCGAGATCGACGGCTCCGCAATTTTGGAGAAAACTAAATTCCCTTTCAGCCCCGAGTTCAACTCCGTCATTGGCGGACGGGGGAGCGGGAAGAGCTCATTCCTTGAATATGTGTCCTTTGGCTTAGGCCGCAGCTGCTATGATGTGGAGCGCGACCATTATTCGGGAACACAACGCATGCGTGATCTGATCAACGACACGCTCATTGCAAAGGGTGCACGGGTCAAGCTAACTGTCACACAGGACAATGCGGCTTTTGAGATTGTTAGAGGCCCTGCCACCGCCTTTCAGCCGACGATTACCTATCCCAACGGCTCGAAGCAGACAGCAACGGTCAAAGAGCTCCGGGCATTATTCCCTGCCGTAGTGTATAGCCAAGGCGAGCTCGCAGAGATTGGAAAGCAGGCAGGCAAAAAAACCCAGCTTTCGGACTTACTCCAGTTTGTAAATCCGGATTACAAGCGCGAAGACGACCGCCTGACCCTCGACATTGAAGCTGCCAAGGTCACGGTCAAGGGCGGCGTACAAAGCCTCGCTGCGCACTGGATATTGCAATCTCAACTGCGCAAGCTCACCACGACCAAGGCGTCGCTCACTCAGCGCGTCGAAGCACTTGAAAAGACGCTTCCGGCCCTGTCAGAAGAAGATCAGTCCATTGTCGCGTATTTCGATAAGGCGAATGACTTTGAATCGAAGCGGCTCCAGGCGTCAAAACATGCGGACCAGATAGTCGAAGAGCTGGACAAATCGATTACGGAGCTCGTTAACGAACGCGATCTAGCGACCGATTTGGCAGATGACTCGGCGGCAATCCGCAAAGGCTATGGCGAATTGTTTTCAACGTTCAGCGCCGGCATAAAACAGTTCAAATCCGATATGAGAGCCAAGCGCTCAACATTGGCCGCTGCTGAAACCGAATGGGCGGCAAATTTTAAGGTGGCAAGGACAGCAAGAGACGAGGTTCTCGAAAAGCTGGGCGCACACAGGACCGCTACAAGCCAGATCATCAAGCTTCGCGAAGAGATCACCGACCTGACCAACCAGATCGGCGATTTGGACGCGAAAATCAAGGCCAATGCAGACCCGGCCGCCGGCTTGGATGAAAAGCTCGTTGCCCTCAGAGCACTAAATGATCGTCGTACGGAACGGACGCAGGAGTGGGCGAAAGAAATCGAGCGTCTGTCGAACGGGAAAATCAAAGCGATCGTAGATGCGGCGGGCGACGTTTCGGAGATCAAAGACGCAGTCGATCTTCTCGCCAATAAAACCGGATCACAAGAGGCAACCCGTCTCAAAGAATTGGATGATGCGGTTGCCAAAGACACGCCCATAGCGTTCCTCGATAAAATGCGCGCCGATAGCCTTTCGCTGTTGTATTGGCGTCAGATAGGCGCTGCTAGCGGTGAGAAGCAGCCAGATAGTGCAGTCTTGTTCGCAGTGCTTGGTGACACAGATCGCATTCGCGCGGCCTTGAGCGAAAAACTGGACACGACACGGGTAGAAACAGTTGCGGCCGCACTTCCGAAGCCCATGATTACCCTTTCCTATTCAGATGGCGCTAAGGAAATTGCCTTCGAAAAGGCTTCGGAGGGCCAGCGTGCGGCGGCGTTGCTCTTTATGCTTCTCGAGCAACCTGGGGGGCCGTTGATCATAGACCAGCCCGAAGGCGATCTCGATAATCGCATCATTGCTGAGCTTACTGACAAGCTGCACACTGCAAAGCAAAACCGGCAGCTCATTTTTGCCAGTCACAATGCAAACATTGTCGTCAATGGATCGTCAGAGTTGGTTGGCCATCTTGACGTAAAAGATACAGGCGAACGCCAGTTTGAATGCGCGGGTGCAATCGATACGCCATCGATTTGCAAGGTCATTACCTCCACCATGGAGGGCGGTGAGAAGGCATTTAAAGACCGCCAAAACAAATACGGGTACTGATTTCGAGGCCGCCGTTCAGGTGTATCTGGTGTAATCTGAACTCACCTGTTTCCCATCGGCGACATACTTCACTCGGCTCCATCACCTTCGTTGCTGAGCAAGAGGGCGACGCAGAAGCAAACTGATAGAAAAGTGCCTCAGCTATTGCGAGGAAGATGGCCCTCGCCCCGGAGCTTTCCTGACCATGACCGACTTTACAGTTTTTCCTCCTTCACGTGGTGATCCTCCGTCCTTCACAGGAGTGGCATTGCTGCAGGACCGGTGGAACGACTACAGTTTTATGACTCAGTACCACCTTGTGGTTTCGGTGCCGGAGTTCAGCGGCCTGATTGGAGCAGTGAAGATATTACGCCGCAGTCAGACCGAAACTGACGATCTGCAACTTCCAACTGGGCCTCTCTCGCCACTCGGTGACGACTTCGTTTCGCTCGGACAAGAGCTTGACTACTACGAAAGACTGGCCGGGTTGCCCGAGACGCTTCGCCAGGAGATACTGGCCTTTCTCCGCGATGCGCTAGCATTCCCGCAGCACGCTGAGACGTTCGCTACGGACAAAGGATGGAGTACCTCCATCCTGCGATATGTTGACTGGGACAGCTTCCGCCGTGACGCTGCGGTTCTGCTGAACCGCGACTACGATCGCGTCGCGCGCCTTGGCCTAGAGGTTTCCTTCCACGTTGAGGGTTGGGTCGATCCGCTTCGGATCGATTTCAAAGCGCCCGGTGGTCATTTGTTTTGGGACACGAGCGTGCTGCCCGAGAGAGTTGCGGTACTGATAGGTCGTAATGGTTCGGGCAAGAGCACACTGCTTTCGCGGCTTGCGCGCGTGCTCCACGCCTCCCAGCGCGAACGCGCGAGCGAGCCGCTGAAAGCACTCGGTGCGATCTCACCTCTCGGGATCGGCTTCACGCGAATAGTCAACGTTGCCTATAGTGCGTTCGATGCGTTTCAGCTCCCCGGGGTCGATTATCGTGAGCGGAAACAGATTGTCGACGACCTGGAGCGTGGCGTCGGCCGCTATCACTATTGTGGCCTTCGCGACATTGCATCGGAAGTTCGTCAAGCGGAAGGCATAGGTGACATCGATGGCACGCCCATCCAACCGCAGGACCTTGATCGGCAAGAACGTATTATTCTCAAGACGAGTGAGCAGCTGTCTAACGAGTTCGGAGCCATTGTTCTTCGCATCAAGGAGAGCGGCCGGCAAAACCTCTTCAACGAAGTCTGTCGCGTTCTGGCTTCAGACTCATCGTTCTTCGATCTCGGCTCCGATCCTGCTGCCTCAATTTTCGAGTATGCTGTTCCTTGGTTTCGTGTCTGGAGCACCGGCCATAAGATAGTTATGCATGCCGTTGCGTCGCTCGTCGCCTATACCGAGCCTAAGTCAATCGTCCTACTTGATGAACCCGAGAGCCATCTCCATCCACCGCTACTAGCAGCCCTCATGCATGCGGTACGCATCATTCTACGGCAGAACGATGCGTTCGCTGTTGTCGCAACACACTCACCTGTGGTGGTACAAGAAACGCTCGCTCGCCATATTGCGATCGTTCGGCGGTCGGGAGCGGAAATAAGGATATTCTCACCTCGCATAGAGACTTATGGCGAGAGTATCGGCGAGGTCACCAACGAAATCTTTGGCCTCAACGTCGACGCGACGGATTTCCATAGCGTGCTGTCTCAGCTTGTAGACACCGGGCTTTCCCTCGAAAGCATTGAAGGCCTGTTCGAGCGTGGGTTGAGCCTGCAGGCTAGGGCCTTTGTGATGACGAAGCTTGCGAGCAAAAGGACCTGAAATGTGGGTCATCACTCCCCAACAACTCGGCGATGTTGATGAAGCGCTAAATGCCGCCCTAACACTGACGAACGGTGCCGCAGTCTACGCGATGTCCCCTGCCGAGCGTGCAGCATTGCATGAGGTCTACCAACTATACGACGCGTGTCTCGGTCAACCACATTTGGACCTCACTCCGAACGTGCTCGATACCGCTCGTCCCCACATGCGTTCGGCATACGATCAGGTCCAAATTGGTGGGCGCCTGGCAGCGCTCCGTGAGCAACTCTTAGCGTCGACCGATCAGTGCCCCTATTGCGGTTTTGGGGAACCGCGCGACCTGGATCATTACTTACCTCGCAGCGTATATGGTGAGCTCGCGATATATCCTCGCAATCTGATTCCAAGCTGCAGTCCATGTAACAATGCAAAGAGAACGATAGTTCCTGGCTTGGGCCCAGCGCACGGCCCTGGATTAATACACGCGTATTTTCAAGCTTTGCCCGATATTGAGTTCCTAAAGGCGCAGATAACCTTCGAAGGTGGTGCTCTAGAAGTACGGTTTTGGATCGGTAGTCCTGATTTAGAGGCGGATCTCGCAGCTAAACTCGAATTTCAACTCGGTCGACTAAAGCTGAATGAGCGATTCCGCAGCCAGATTAATAAATTCCTCTCAGAGCAGCGTACCGCGATGCGCATGTTCAACGAGATCAGCCCCGAACTTTTCGCACAGTACCTTGGTCGCTGCGCAAATAGTCTATCCGGATCCTTTGGGCGGAACGATTGGCGGGTTGCACTGTTGCGCGCGCTATCCGAACATCCGGAATTCTGCACTGCGCCAGAGCTGTATATTGGAGTATGAGTTTCTCATTGTCGTACGACGCATCTGGCTAGGTTGCTACAACTCACCTGCAGCACTCTTCATCCGCTCCAGATGTTCCAGACAGATTTGTTCCTCAGACTTCTGAAGCTCCGCCGTCCGCTCGCCCAACCAGACAAGCTTCTTCCAGTCCGCACTGCTTTCCGCCAGCGCGTCCTCGAATTCGGCATGCAGGATTTCGACCACGCGGGCCAGTTCCTCCTGCTTGTGCTCCGGGAAATGCTCGATGCTGGTTTTCATCCTGGTCAAGTCTGATGAGCACAGATGGGAGTCGACGTGTCCGTTATAGCAGCCTTCGACATATACGAAAGGCTGCCATAGCCGAGGGCGAGCAACCGATTCCGCGGGTTATGCGACTTCATTCGTCGTATGGTTTCCCACTGCGTTGGCGGCGATTATGGGCAGGTCTTTGGCGCTGATTCTCTCAGCCATTGTGACCAATGTCATCAGGTGATCGCTCAGGAAATTGTCGAATTTTGCCAATGCCGGTTGGGCCAGTCGTGCAGCCAGGTCTTCTCCGTCTGGCGCCGGCGAACCGGCTATGTCCTGCAGAGTTTCCATGGCTTTCCCGGCCTCGCATTCCTGAAGCTCTATGGCATGGCCGAAATGCGATGCTTTGAACTCACGGGCCAGCAATGCCAGGGTTAGAGTCTGCAACTTCCTGGTTCCGACCCAGGGGAAAATCAGGACGCCTTCCCCATGCGCTATTATTGAACGGCGATCCAATTGGAGGTCCAGGAACGAACTGCGCGCTTCATCCAGCAGCCGGTTCGCGACAGGATCGAGATAGGGGTAGGCCTCGTCGGACGCGAGAACCGCGCGCATCGTTGCCACCACATGGTCGTGGATGGCCGCCCCCTTGCCGTTGAAGTGCGGCGGTTTTCCAGCCTGTGTAGGCTTGACCATGATAACCCGAGCGCGATCATCGATTTCGATGACTTGCCAGCGACGCCCGGCAAAAATGATCGTTTCGCCCCGTGCAACCGGAGAGCTCAGCGGATAGGTGCCGAGTGTGCGGGCATCGTGAATGATCCGGTACTCTCGTTCACTGGCGAATACTGCATAGAATTCATGCGATTCTGTAATGGTTTCCCCGGTGGATCCAATCATGAGCAAGCCTTCCGGAGACTGCTCAAGCAACTGGTTTTCAGGTGTGGCCATGCACCGGAGCAATTCGGCAAACAGCGTCCTGTCCACGGCTCGGAAGGGGCCGCGCTCGCATAACAGTTTCCAGGCGACCGTTGGGCTTGCGCCCCCGGTCTGTACTATCAGTGCCATCACTTGATGGACGAGCGTTGAAAGATGCAGGCCAGCTGGCAATGGCGGCTCACACCATCCCCCCCGCAGGCACTCAACCATCGCAATCGACTGAACCAGATCCAGCCTTAAGCGATCAATTGGGTGTCGCCCCTTACCAATGGGAGGCTCGATGACGAACATGCGCAGCGTTGCGGGCTTTCCGGCCCTGCGGCCGGATCGGCCAAGGCGCTGGCGAAGTGACGCCACCGAAAAACCCGGCCCGATCTGGGCGATTGTCTCCACCTCGCCAATGTCGATTCCGAGTTCCAGGGTGGTGGTCGCGACCGCCGTGGTCGGGCGCGGATCGTCTCGAAGCCGCGCTTCGACCTCCTCGCGCATGGCCCTTGCGAGATTGCCATGATGCGGGAAGAACTCATTTGGAAAGCTCGCTCCGTCGCACATCGAACGCAGCATGTCGGCATAGACCTCGACATTGGCGCGAGATCCGGCAAACAGCAGATTGCTCTGGCCGCGCAGCAGACGAAACAAGTCGGACGCAAGCGCCGCTGGGACCGTCGATTGTTCAAAAGGTTCGGCCGGCTTTCCCGGCGGATCGCTATCGTCTGCGGTAGCCGGAGCGGTGCCGTCCAGCAGGTAACCGCGGATCTGCAAACGGACCCCGTTTCCCTCGTCCTTGCCTTCCACGATCGTGACGCTAGCGCCCTTGCCGGGCCGCAGCGCCTCGGCAGCCAGGCTCATGTCGCCAAGTGTTGCCGACAGCCCAATTCGATCGATGCGGTCTCGCGCGGTCGCCACTTCGATCCTGTTCAGGATCGACTGCAGCTGCATGCCTCGCTCAGTGCCAATGAAGGCATGTAACTCATCGATGACCACCGCATCGAGGCGCGAAAACATCTGCGCAACCTCCCCGCCCCTGCGGACGAGCAACGCCTCAAGGGATTCCGGGGTGATCAGCACGACACCCGACGGTCGCTTTCGTGCACGGGTTTTGGCGTCCGCCGACACGTCGCCATGCCATTTGTGCAGGAGGACGCCACTCCCTTCGCACAGGCTTTCCAGCCGCCTGTGCTGATCGTTGATCAGCGCCTTCAGCGGGCTGACATAGAGGATAGCGAACCCATCGGCGCTTCCTGCGTGCTCGCCATATCGGGTCAACAACGGCAGGAAGGCGGCTTCAGTCTTGCCGGCGGCAGTACGCGCGGAGATCACGACATCGCCGCCCGCGAGAATGACCGGGATGGCTTTTTCCTGCACGTCCCGTAGCGACGGCCATTTCCGCTGCCAAATCCAGCGCCTGACGGGCTCGGAAAGCGTGTCAAAAGCGGAGGGTTGCAAGCTCGTCGTCCGCTCCCCCTTCGACGTCGTCGATGGGCTGGTCGCCTGCACCGCCTCGATCTTCCGCGACGTCCACTGCGCCGAGCATGTCTTTCCAATCCGTGCCAGGGTTTTGCTGGAGGATAGCGAGCAGATCGATGAAGGCTTTCACCGTGTTGCGCGGGGTCCGAAAATAGGCCTCGCCGATCCGGTTGGCGCAATGGTCCATGAATGCGTGGAGTGCCTCATCCGGAACCAGCCATTTTTCCTGATCGCCGGCCGCGAAGACGTCGCGCAACCGCTCTAGGAGATGGTAGAGTTCCTCCGGCGTCAGGTTCGGCAGGTTGACCACCGGACCGGAGTAATCGGCCAGGCCGTTGCCGGCAAAACTGTTTCCCGCAAGGCGGGACTGCAAGGCCTCGTAGGAGTAAAGGCCGCGTCGCGTGTCGAGCAGAAATTCCGGCGTGCCGCTCAGAATGAAGCCGATACCCTGCGTCGTACCCTGTAAGACATCGTTGAAGATGCGCAGGATCTGCTCGTAATTCTGTTTGCGGGCCTGGGCGCTCTGCAGCTTGTAGAGATTGACGAGTTCGTCGAGGCAGACCAACAGGCCGCCGAGGCCAGCCAGCCTTGTGAAGCGGGCGAGCAGTCTCAAGCCATCATAGAAGGACGCGTCATCGATGATGCTACGCACGCCCAGATCGCCTCGCGCCTCTGTCTTGGTCGTGTATTCGCCGCGTAACCAACGCAGCGCGGCGTCCTGCAAATTGCTATTCCCTTCCTCATAGCCCCGCGCATAGGCAACGATGACGGTTGCGAAGTCATAGCCACCGACCATCTCGCGAAGATCGCCAAGGCCTTCCTTGATGGCGATTTCAATAGTCGTCCCGCCTGAGGAAGCGCGTTCGGAGGCTTTCTGGATGTAGCCTTCCAGAATGTTTCTGAGCGCCCCTCCGTCCGGAGCGGTACGGGTCGCAAGGCTGGTGGCGAGCTCGGCATATAGCGTACGCGCCTGCCCGCCGGTGGCGTGGATGCGGCGATCCGGAGAAAGGTCGGCCTGGCAGACCGCAAGCTTGCGCTGAAGTGCGATCTGCCTGATGAGAAACAGGAAGAAGGTCTTGCCGGCACCATAGGCGCCTATGACGAGACGGATACTCGACCCGCCGTTGCCGATCCGCTCGATGTCCTGGATCAGCGCTTCAATCTCGCGCTGGCGCCCCACCTGAATATGCTGGAGACCGATGCGCGGCACGACACCAGCACGCAAGGCGCTGATAATGGTGTCTCGATCTCTCGGTTTGATTGGTGGAGGTTTTGTCGTCATACAGACATTCCTTCGACAGATACGGAAAGCGACGGAGATTGTGGAGTAGCCTCGGAAAACAGGCTGGCGTTGACGATGACAGGGTCCTCGCCGTCTAGGACCAGTTCGTCGAAGCGGTCGAGCGACCAATCGTTTAGTGCTTGCTTCGCGGCGCCCGGCATCAGATCGGCACCGCGCACCAAACGCTCAAAATCCGAAGCCGTCCAGTTTTCCTGCTCGATCAGTTGCGACAGAAGCCATGCATAGCGTCGCTCCAGTCCGTCGAAGCGCGTGTCCCCATTGGACTTCTCGATTTCCTCGATCGCGGGCTGAAGCTCGATCGGGGGCTCTGCTTCGTCCACGAAGATATCGGCAAGGACGCTGGACGTCGTCCGGGTTTCGCGCCGGATGGCTTCGAGACGTGAGATGTCGACACGCGTCGTAGGCGCCCTGGGAGGCGCCGGCGACACCGGAATGCTCGGCGGTTGGACCCCGGCGGGGATAACAAGGGGAAGATCGTCATTTCCGTCGCGCGGCCTAGTCTGCGGCGCGACACTGCCATGCAGTCGCGAATACAGCGAGTTTTCGTCCAGACCCATCTGCCGGAACAGCTTCTCGAGCTGCGACACTTCTCGCGCGTGAAGGGTTCCGTCTGCGGCTGCTACAGCCACCAATTCATCGGCGAGATCTTCGCGGCGGTCCGCTGGCACGTCCCCTATGCGTTTGGTCCAGTCAAGAACGCGGCCGGCATCGGCCGCGCATACCTTGAGCTCGGCTTTGAGGCGGACACGTTCGTCCCTCGACAGACCGGGCGCCTCGTCTATCTTCTCGAAAAGCCTGCGTTCCTCCAGGGGGTGGAGGAGACCGTCAGCGAACGCAATCACCATGCCGAGCATGATTGACAGTTGCATGGGGCGGTAGTGCTGGCCCGGTTCGGGATCGGCTTCAGCTTCGCGCTCCAGGGCAAAGACCATTGCCACTGCGTCTGGCTTTGCGGACTTCAGAGAAAAGCAAGGGTCGGCGGTGTTGCCATAGCCGAGCGCGGCCAGAATTCCCGACAGTTCCTTCTGCTTGCCCCGCGTGCCAATTTTGCCAGGCTCCATCCCGGCCAGTTGGGCGAGTTGCTGAAGGGATACCAGGGCACCATCGCTCACCAGTTTCCGGAGCCGGCTCAACGGCTGACCAGGAAGCTCTTCAGCATTCTTCACGCGCAAACCCAAAGGCAGCTGAGCCACGGCGGCAAGGGTAGGCCTTAGTCCTTCCGAACGGCCGAGCATGCGGCTGTAGTCGTCCAGCCGATCGGTGCAGTCATCAAAGATGCGGCGTGCGCCGCCTATCGGTTCGTTGCGGTTGGTGATGTCCGGCAGGTCGCCGCCAAGGGGGCGAATGTCGAGATCGAACGTCCCGCTGCACGCACGGTAGTTGACCTTCAGCTTTCGCACTCCGGCTGCCGCAACGCGCACACCATTGGGATATTTCTTCTCCACCGCTTCTGCGAACAGTTCTCGCAATACAGTCTGTGCCCGTCGCGCCGGCGTTCGCACCCGCGTCTCAGGATCGGCGATGACGTAAGCCAGCAAAAGATCTGGCTCTATCGCGTCTCCGCTGCGCACCCGCATGCCGAGGGCGACCTTCAGCATTATCGGGATGTCGTAGCTATTTTCCTCGACCTCCAGATCAAGCTTTTCCGGCAACTGAGCCGATTTGAGCTGGTAAGCCGAAAGCAGCTCACCGGCATAGCGCTTGAACGAACCATTCCCTCCGTACACCTGCAACAGCCTGCGAACCTCGGCAACGACACTATCGGCGTCGGCTGGGCTTTCCTCCAACATGAGGCGTCGTTCGAGACCGTAGAAATAGAGGAACACGTATCCGATATAGGCTTCGGGATCGGAGCGCGATCCAGCAAGCCAGTCCAGATAGGATTTTCGCGCCGCGGGCGAAATGCGGGAGTAAGACGGCCAGTAGCCCATCGTTTGACCCAACGGATCGCCGCGAGCGGCCACGGTCAACCTCGGATCGATCAGACAGTTCTCCGCGTCGACTGAACTTCCCTGTCTCGGCAGATGCTCACCTACATAAATCATGCCCCCGCGAATGTTATGGCTTCCGACCGTCGTTGCGGAATTAGCCGGAATCCAATGCGCCTGGCTCGCGGCGGGGCTCGCTCGCACTGGGGGTAGCCGGTCGAACCAGCGCGGCTGGTCCGACACGGCCGTGTTGGGAACAAGAATAGGGCCGCGCTGCGGAATGAAATCCGAAACCTGAGCATTATGCGATGCGAGCGATCCTTCTATTGTTGGCGCTGCGGGGGCGACCTTGGTGTCCTCAATGCTTTGCCAACCCGCTGCTGCGGGAGCGGCTGAAGGATTAGGCGCTGGTTCGGGCGGTCCAAAGGCTCCGCGTTGTCTGATGAAGTCGTGGACAGCTTTATTATGTGCTGCAACAGAAGTCGCGATATCTGATGGTAAGGTTTGTTTCTGTTCGACCGGTTGTCTTCTAACTGCAATATTGGCTGGAACGATCACATCGTTCCGAACCAAGAGGTGCCTGTTGCTTCTGGCCGCGTCGAGACTGCTATCAAGTTGGCTGCCCTTGCTTTCGTAACCCGACGGCTGCGTCTTATCCGTTGCGGCTGTAGGGGGAATGAGAACAGGACCGCGTTGTCGAATGGATTCCGTTGTCTGAGCATTGTGCGATGCGAGCGATCCCTCGTTTGTTGTCGTTACTGGAATGACCTTGGTGGTTTCAATGCTCTGCCAACCCGTTTTTGCGGGAACGGACGGCTGCCCGGCTGAAGGTTTGGCCCCTGATTTGGGCCGTCGGATCGCTCCTCTCTGACGGATGAAATCGTGGACGGCGGCGTTGTGTACCGCGAGAGAAGCCGCAATATCCGCCGGCAGGACCGGCTTTTGGTCGACTGGCTGCCTTCCAGCAGCATTGTTGGCTGGAACCATGCGAACGGTCGGGACATGGAGGCGATGCCTATTGGTTCTGGCCGACCGGTTCGGAGTGCGCTCAGGTTCGCTGCGCTTGCTTTCGGATGCCGTTGGAGCCGACTCCGCGGCTGGATTTCTTCGGCGTCTCCGCAGGAAGAAGAACGCGGCTGCGATCCCTAGCAGGCCCAAATAGATCAAACGCGGCGTTGGGGTGGTTGGCCGCTCTCTGACCTTGTTGGGCTCCGGCGCTAAACGATCGGATTTGGCTGAAGCCCCGTCGGTGTGCGCCGGCAAAGGCGGCGCCTGGCGGACATCGCCACCAGCTTTGCCGGCTTCCACGTTGCTTGTCTCTGGAGTTGTCTTCGTTGGAACATTAGGCTGCTCCAAAGTCGATGGGCGTGCATCCGTGGCTATGGGCGTCAAGGGGTGACGTGTCACCTGGAGCTGCGGAAAAAGCGCAGCTGACGTCGCTTCGTCCAAAATACCGGTCTGAGGGAGGTTGCTCGCTTTCTGGAAAGCCTTCAGCGCACTAACGGACCGACGTCCCCAGATTCCGTCTGCGGTCCCGAGATCGTACCCATGTTCAGCAAGGGCTTGTTGAACCTGCCGCGCAGAATATCGGGATTCCTGGGCAGTTGCGGTGTTTGCAACACTCAGCACTGTCGCCAAGGCGACAGCCACAGTCCAATGAAATGGCAACCTCATTCCCGTTTGCCCCGCCCTCCGGTTCTGAGCATAACTGGGATGAGTTCTTTTGAGAACTCACGCAGCTACATTTCCTCTTCCATCGGGAGCGGATGTTCAATAGCAGAAACTGCCGATGTCTTTTGGATTACACTTTTGCCCCTCGAGCTCGTCGCTGTACATCGCAAGCAAACTCACCCGACACAGCCATGTGATGGCCATCGGGGACGACTATGGCTGCAAGAATTCAAAGGCCCATGCGTAGCGCTTGGATAAATGATCCCGTCAGGCTCAGATGGGTGCTCGTGAAACGCCAGTGACCACCGGCGTGCCAGGTTCTGGCGCTGTGCCCGAACGACATCGGTCGGCACACCCATCCGAACGGCATTGTCGCCTCTGAGGTCGACCAGGCGTAAGTCTGTCGTGGTCGCGAGCTCCGCATAGCGCCGTCGGGTCAGCTCCACCTCCTCTATTGGAAGATCGTCAAGGATTCCTTCGCGGCGGTCGCGGAGCACGGTCTCTAGGAAGCACACCTTCAGGGAGTCACCGAGGTAAAGAACGCCAAACCGATTGGCGTCAACCCGGCGTCGAGGATCGCTGAATCGGCTCGGCGACTTCCCGTATCCCAACGGATCGGGATAGGTGCTCCAGTAGATCCGGCCGAACGTCCGACCCTGCGGTATGGTCTCGATTTCGAGCTTTGCGGCCGCGAAATCGGGTGGAGGTGGAACGCCGGGCATTCAGTCGAAATCGCCCCTGGCCATGCCTTCCGCTGCGGCCAACACCGCGGCATCGTCGCCTTGCTGAAGGGCTCGAAGGCCCGTCCGCCCATCGAGGACGCCGTGGCGCGAAACCAGAAACCGATAGACCGCCCAGGCACTGTTGCCCAACATGGCATGCAGCGCCGGCAATGCGCCGAAGGGACGACCGTCCTTGTCGAGTTGCCAGATAGGAAAGCGGAAGCCGCGTTTGGCGCCATCGATCCCGAGCACCTGTCCGGTTTGCCGCCTGGCGTTGACCGTCACCCGCGACATGCCAAGCAGCTTGGCAAAGGCATCCGCGCTCAGCATGTCCTCGCCGGCGACAATTTCGGCGACCCGCTTGCGGCCACGCGCGCGCGCTTCGGCAAGCGCCGCCTCGAGTTCGGCATCCGGCTTGCCCGTGTCCTCGACGGGAAAAGTATCGTCTGAAGCGATCGGTTGTTCCTCGACCGGCGTGATCGTCTGCGCACCAGCCGTTGGATCGACCTCTACCCGGAACGATACGCGATGGCCGATCTTGCGGCTGCGTGCGATCGCTTCCTGATAGCGTTCGAGCAACACCTTCTTGAAGGCTGCCTGTGCCGGCAGCTTCGCGGTGAAACTCAAGGCGGCGACTGCCGAATGGGATCCGGTCCCGCTATGATTGCTGCGTTTTGGAGCGGCCATGGTGACAACCTCCTGCTGTCACCAATATGGTTGCTGATCGCAAGTTCGTCAAGTTCGATAATTTCGTAAAGTTGGTAGCAAATGGCTGCGGACTAAACAATTCCCCATGCCCGAAACCTTCCCCTGCCCGTCATCTCGCGCAGGCCAAGTTCGCCGACCAGATTGAGCGCCCCCTGTTTTGTCACCTTTAGCCGCTCCTGGATCATGCCGGTCGAGACCAGCGGCCGCGACAGTACCAGCTCGACCAAGTCGGGCAGTTTCGAGCTGGCGCGGCGTTCGCGCAGCCGTCGCTCCATCTGGCTTTTTGCCAGCACCAGACGGTCATGCTCCTTCAGGCCAGCCACTGCTGCGTCGTGAATGGCATCGAGCAAGGCGAGCAGCCGATCGCCGCGATTGCGCGCCCGCCTCCGCT